>NZ_JAHBDD010000036.1:0-45584 GCF_019956155.1 Pseudomonas sp. BF-RE-22
CAAAGAAGGACAACGCGGACAGCTGAAGAGCCAGGTCGGCTTTCAGGCCGCCTCGGCGGCTGTGGCGGTAGTCGCCCCCTCGAGAGGCCGAGTGGAGGTTCTGCGCAGTGGGCAACCCGGCATGGATGCCGGGTTAGCCGCCCCCGGCCATGGATGGCCGATGGCGGCGGGCCCACGGAGCAGGACCGGAGCGAGGGTATGCCGAGCCTAGGCGAGGCACCGAACGAAAGGGGCAAGAGCCCTTTGGTTACTTTGGGGCTTTTCCAAAGTGACTCGCCGTAAGGGCGAAACCAATAGCCGCCATAACCAAAAAACGGATATGTACACCATCAAAAAAGCCCTAAGCCTGCCTAAACCTCATCAACTTCTTCAACAACGGCCGCCCAACCATCAACAAAAACACCGGCCCCCCCACCACCAGATAAAAGTAATAAGTCACCGCCCGCCAAATCAAAATCGCCGCCGCCGCAGTAGATTTCCCCACCATGGGCGCCAGCAATGCAGCCGAGGTCAATTCCGCCGCCCCGGCACCCCCCGGCAACAGGCTGAACTGCCCCGCACTCAGCGAAAGCATCTGAATCAAAAAACTCCAGGCCCATTGCAAATCCGCGCCGAGCCCGCGCAACGCCAGGTACAACACGCTATAGCGCAGCACCCAATGCACACAGGTCAGGGCAAACACCTTGATCAAAGTCCGAAAGGGCAACTTCAGCGTGTCAGTGAACGCAGCAAGAAAGTGCAGGAGTTTTCGCGCCCAGCGCAGGCGCGTGGTGCCTTTGACATTGAGGCGTGCGAGCAGCCGCCCGCTCAGGCGAATCAGCAGCCGATGGTAGCGCGCGATCACCACACAACTGAGCAGCCCGCCGAACATCGATATCGCACTGACGGTCAGCAGCCACTCCATGCGTTCGCTGAGGTGCTGGAACAGCGCATAAATCAGAATCCCGCTTAACGCACAGAGAAAGAACAGCAGATCGCTGAGTTGGTCCATGGCGAAAACCGCACTGCCCCGTGCCGGGCGCACCCCGTTGCGGGCCAGCAGCGCCATGATGGTCAGCGGTCCGCCGCTGCCGCCCGGTGTGGCGCAGTAGGCGAACTCGGCAGCCATCACCACGCCGAGGCTTTTGACCGGGCTGACCTTGTCGCGCTCATCACCCAGCAACAGGCGCAAGCGCATCGTGTTTACCACCCAGCACAGCAGGATCATGCCGAACATGATCAGCAACCAGCTCAGTGGAAAGCTTTGCAATCGCGACCAGGTCTGGTTGCCACCCAGCAGCAGCGGAATCAGCACCGCCGCGAGCAGCGCGATAAACAGCAGAATCCCCCGGCTCATGCGGCGCGACCGACACGGTCGCTGTGCAGCGCCAGCCAACGAGCCTTGGTCATCGGCAGGCGGCCTTGGTCGAGTAATCGCTTGAGGGTGTGCAGCCAGTAATCGCGCGCGAACCGATGACGCATGTCCACCGGGTGCAGGCCCAGACGAATCACCGGCGCCTGGCGCAAGCGTTGCTCGCGCTGATCGCTGACGAGCTTCGACAAACCTCGCCGCCATGCGCTGCGCGCACTCCAGACCAGTCCTGGCGCATCGACCGGGGTGAAATCCGGCAGACGAAACAGATGCTGTGGATCGCTGGTGTAACTCAGGGGTAACTGGCGCAAGGCCTGGCGCGTACCTTCGCTCATCAACCAGGCCGGAGCGACGAACCCTTCGAGCGGCCAGTGATAGCGATGAAACAGCTCGATACCTGCGCGCAGACGCGCGAGGGCCGCGTCCTGCGACAGCGTGTAGAACTCGCCTTCACGGGTATAAATGCGGCGCATGAACCAGTCTCGTGGCGTGTTGGGCGGCGGCTCGTCATCACAATGAAAATAGCCGTGCAGCGCCAGTTCGTCACCTCGAGCGACACGACCGGTCAGCAGGCGGCGCAACCCGGAGTGTGCCTCCAGATCGTTGTGTCTGTGGTAATCCGGCACCACCAGCCAGGTCATCGGCACTTCACCCAAGGCGTCGACGGCTTCGACAAAAGGTTGGTAATCGGCCCAGGTGTGCGGCGCGACGTCATGCAGTACGAGTAACAGGCAGGGCGCGCTCATGGGCTCAACCATTGGCGGCCAGCGGCCATTGATTGCCGAGGACGGCGTGATAGTGGCCCAGCAGGCTGTCGACTACCGCGTCCCACGAATAATGCCGTTCGACATGGAGGCGCGCTTGTTGGCCGAGCGCGGCACTGCCTGAACTGAACAGCTCCCGCACCGCATTGGCCATCGCCACCGGGTCGTTCGGCGCGCACAGCAGCCCGCATTCTGCGCTGATGATTTCTTCAAAGGCTCCCGCCGCCACAGCTACTACCGGAATGCCGCTGGCCATGGCTTCGAGGATCACCAGGCCAAACGTTTCCTGGTCACCGGCATGCAGCAGCGCATCGGCGCTGGCCATCAACTTCGCCACCTGCGTGACGGGGCAGAACTCATGGATGACGGTGACGTTGTCCGGGACCACGGCCGGCATCGACGACCCCACCAGCAACAGGTGATAACGCCGTCCCAGGCGCCGCATGCATTCCAGCAACACCGGCAGGTTTTTTTCCTTGGAGCCTCGCCCGGCAAAAATCAGCAGGTGTGTATTTTCATTGATGCCCAGTTGCGTGCGCAGGCCTGGATCCCGGGCATCGGGATGAAAGGTTTGCAGGTCGACGCCCAGGGTTTGGACGAAAACGTTGTTCACGCCCAGGCTGGTCAGTTTGTCGGCCATGATCCGGCTCGGCGCCAAGACCCGGTCGAAGTTGCCGTAGAGCTTTTTGACATACGCTTCGACGTTGGTTGTGACCCAATTGCCCATGCGATTGCTGACCAGCAGCGGCAAGTCCGAGTGATAGAAGCCGATCACTGGCACGTCGAGCTGGCGGCGGGCATCGAGCGCCGCCCAGGCTGTGAGGTACGGGTCGCCGACCTCGATCAGATCGGGCTGCAAATCTTGAAGGACATTTCGCCAAGGGGCGAGACGGAGAGGGAAACGATAACCCTTGCCGAAGGGCAGGGCAGGGGCCGGAACCGTGTAAACGCCGTCCTGTTCGCTCAAGTGTGAACCGGGGATCAGCAGGCTGTGGCGAATGCCGGGCTTGACGCCCAGACGACGGTGTTTTGCATCCAGATACGTGCGCACGCCACCGCTGGCAGGGGCGTAGAACATGGTTATGTCCGCGATGTGCACGATGAACATCCCTCCGGTCCGTTGTACTCCCTTGGTTGACCTTTATGAAGAATAGATGTTCGGCTGGGGTTTTGTGGTGTGTTACAGACCGTCTTCGCGGGCAAGTCGGATCGCCGCACCGCTCGCTCCTACAGGTTCACGTAAAACCTTGTAGGAGCGAGGCTTGCCCGCGAAGGGGCCCTCAGAAGCGCATCAGATCCGGAAACTACCGACCAACTGCTTGAGACGCGCCGCCTGCTGCTCCAGGTCCGAACACGCCCGCAACGTCGATTGCAGGTTTTCCACCCCTTCCTGGTTCAGCGTATTGATCTCGGTAATGTCGACGTTGATCGACTCCACCACCGCCGTCTGTTCCTCGGTCGCCGTCGCCACGGACTGGTTCATCCCGTCGATCTCACCAATGCGCAACGTCACGCTGTTCAGGCGTTCGCCCGCCAGGTTGGCGATTTCCACGCTGTCCTGACTGTGGCGCTGGCTGTCGCTCATGGTGCTGACGGATTCGCGGGCGCCGATTTGCAGCTCCTCGATCATGGTCTGCACCTGCTGCGCCGATTCCTGCGTGCGGTGTGCCAGGTTGCGCACTTCATCGGCCACCACGGCAAAACCACGCCCGGCTTCACCGGCACGGGCCGCTTCGATCGCGGCGTTCAGCGCCAGCAGGTTGGTTTGCTGGGAAATGCTGGTGATCACTTCGAGAATCTGCCCGATGTTCACGGTTTTGCTGTTCAGCGATTCGATGTTGGTGCTCGAAGCGCTGAGCATGCTCGACAGTTGGTTCATCGCGACAATGCTGCGATCCACCACCTGCTGGCCGTCTTCGGCGAGGTTTCGGGCATCGCTGGCCTGGCTCGACGCCTGGGCGGCGTTGCGCGCGATTTCCTGGGCCGCGGCACCGAGCTGATTGATCGCGGCGGCGACGCTGCTGGTGCGCGAAGCTTGCTGGTCGGAGTTGTACATCGACGAGTTGGAAGCCGCGACTACACGCAGCGCCACTTCGTTGACCTGGCCGGTGGCCGAAGACACTTCGCGGATCGAACCGTGAATGCGCTCCACGAAACGGTTGAACGCGGTGCCCAGGAGGCCGAATTCATCGTTGTTCTGGATAGTGAGGCGTTTGGTCAGGTCGCCCTCGCCGTCGGCAATGTCGGCCATGGCGCGGGTCATGACGTGCAGCGGCTGGATCAGGATGCGGATCAGCATGCCCAGCAAGGCAATGATGATCGCAACTGCGATGACGGTCGCAACGACCGCCGAGGCGCGGAAATCGCTGAGTTTCGCGAAGGCTTTGTCCTTATCCACCGACAGACCGATGTACCAGTTGACGGAAGACAGGCCTTTGATCGGGGTGAAAGTGACGATGCGGGTTTTGCCATCGACTTCCACTTCACTGAAATCGCTGCTGATGCGCGGTGTATTTTTCGGGTACGACTCAGCCAGGGATTTCATCACCAGCGCTTTGTCCGGGTGCACCAGGATCTTGCCATCGGCGCTGACCAGGAACGCATAACCCATGCCATCGAAGTCCAGCGCATTCAGGCTGTCGGCGATTACTTGCAGGCTCAGGTCACCACCGACCACACCGATGTTCTGGCCGTCCTTGAGCACACTGTTGACGATGGAGATGACCAGTTGGCCAGAGGCCAGATCGATGTAGGGTTCGGTCAGCGCCGAGCCACTGGTGCTTTGGGCGCTTTTGTACCAAGGACGGGCGCGCGGGTCATAGCCATCCGGCATTTTGCTGTCCGGGCGGATGATGAAGGTGCCATCCTTGTTGCCAATGTAAGCACCCATGAAGGTCGACGTCACCGCCTTCTGCTCCAGCAGCTTGGCGACGTTGCCGATGTCCGGGTTCAGCGCGGCGTTTTGTGCGAGGTTTTCGATCAGCAGACTGCGTCCGGTCAGCCATGTCTGGATATTGTTGGCAGTCACGCTGCCCATTTTTTGCAGATTCTTGTCCAGGTCCTCGCGAATGGCGTTGCGCTGTAGATAGTCGTTGTACAGGGTGAACGAGGCGAACGCGGCAATGACGATGAGGGCGGCGGCAAGCAGGATTTTATGGCTGAAGCGCAGATTTTTGTTCATGGCTTGGGGTTCCGCTAAGGTCTTAATGCCCAAGGCGTGCTTTTATAAGGAAGCGCGCAGTGGGCGGTCATGAAAACAAGCTGATATTTCCGTCCTCTCCTTGGGGGGATTACCGAAGCTTTTCAGTCTTTTATATCGGCCGTGCAGAATTAAAGATTAACCATGGGTGACCAAATGCCTGATTCATCGCAACTCGTTATCGGTGCCGATCTCGCGGGGCAACCGATCGCCCAGGCCATGCGCCTGGCGAACCGTCACGGTCTGGTCGCGGGCGCTACCGGGACCGGCAAGACCGTCACCTTGCAACGACTGGCCGAAGCGTTCAGCGATGCCGGCGTGGCGGTGTTCGCGGCGGACATCAAAGGTGACCTGTGCGGCCTCGGTGCCGCCGGCAACCCGCAGGGCAAGATCGCCGAGCGAATCGCCGGGATGCCCTGGCTGAATCACACGCCGCAGGCGTACCCGGTCACTTTGTGGGACATTCACGGCCAGTCCGGTCATCCTTTGCGCACCACCTTGAGCGAAATGGGCCCGCTGTTGATTGGCGCCCTGCTGGAGTTGACCGACAGCCAGCAATCGGCGCTGTACGCCGCGTTCAAGGTGGCGGACCGCGAAGGTCTGTTGTTGCTGGACTTGAAGGACCTGAAGGCACTGCTCAATCACCTGCGCGACCACCCCGAATTGCTGGGCGACGACGCCGCGTTGATGACCACCGGTTCCAGCCAGGCCTTGTTGCGCCGATTGGCGACCCTGGAGCAACAAGGTGCTGAAGCCTTGTTCGGCGAGCCGGCGCTGCAACTCGAAGACATTCTGCAACCGACCGCCGAGGGGCGCGGGCGCATTCACTTGCTGGATGCCAGTCGTCTGGTGCACGAAGCGCCGAAGGTCTACGCGACGTTCCTGTTGTGGCTGCTGGCTGAACTGTTCGAGCAACTGCCGGAGCGCGGCGATGCCGACAAACCGCTGCTGGCGCTGTTTTTCGACGAAGCACATTTATTGTTTGCCGATACGCCCAAGGCGTTGCAGGAGCGTCTGGAGCAAGTGGTGCGGCTGATTCGCTCGAAAGGCGTGGGCGTGTATTTCGTCACCCAATCGCCGGGCGACTTGCCGGATGACGTGCTGGCGCAGCTCGGCCTGCGTATCCAGCATGGTTTGCGTGCGTTCACCGCCAAGGAACAAAAATCCCTTCGGGCCGTGGCCGAGGGCTTCCGGCCGAACCCGGCGTTCGACGCCTTGTCGGTGTTGACTGAACTGGGGATCGGCGAGGCGCTGGTCGGCACGTTGCAGGACAAGGGCACGCCAGAGATGGTCCAGCGGGTCCTGGTGGCACCGCCGCAATCACGGATCGGGCCGCTGAGCGAAGCCGAGCGCACGCTGCTGATCGCCGGCTCACCGTTCAAAGGGCGGTACGACAAACCGGTGGATCGCGAGTCGGCCTATGAAGTGCTGATGGGACGCAAAGGCCTAGGGCCGGAACCCGAAGCGGCACCGGACAAACCTGCGCCAGAAGAACCGAGCTTCACCGACAAGGCCGGGGAGTTCCTCGGCACGGCGGCAGGGCAGGCGCTGAAGTCGGCGATGCGACAGGCGGCCAATCAGCTTGGCCGGCAACTGGTGCGCGGGTTGATGGGGTCGTTGCTCGGCGGCAGCAAACGCCGCTAGCAATCACCTGGACCTTGTAGGAGCGAGGCTTGCCCGCGAAGAGGCCCTTGAGGGCGCCAAAAGCTTCGCGGGCAAGCCTCGCTCCTACAGGGGCCGTGTCAGTCTTTTGGTTTGGCGTGAGCCGCCAATCGCTCCAGCGCCGCCCGCAGGTTCGGATCACTGATCCCCTCAGCCGTCGCTTGTATGGTCGCCCCCGCATCCGTCGACAAACTGATGGTATGCCCGGCCGCGCCTTGCTGAACGGTCGGTGGCTGCACCTTGAACAGAATCCGCGTCAGGCTGGCGAACTCATCAAACATCTGCAACTGCCGTTGCAGACGCTTCTGTTGATAGCGCAGACGCGTTGCCCAATGTCCGTCGGTGACAATCAGCAACAAGCTGCCTTCGCGCCACGACGCCACATGGCAATGCTCGCGCGCAGCGGGCTGCAATTGGCTTTCGAGCAGGCGTTGTAAATGACCCAGGCGTTGAGCATGGCCAAAAATGGCTTTCAGCGGTTTGGCTTCGCGAAGCAGAACGGCGGGTGCTCTGGCCGTAAGAGGGCGAAATGCCATGATCAGACACCTGAAGTAACAGAGCCGCTATGGTAGCAGAAAGCACTGGTTGCACCCGACCCATTGCTTTGCGCGCGCTTTACCCATTAAATCAACAAGTAACTTCTGCCGTCAGTGGCTTGAAGTTCAGCAAAAAGCCCTTATTTTAAGTGAGCCCCGTAACAGCGCAGTGCATGCATCGTGGAACAACGCCACTTTCCTCACCATCGTTTCCGGGTAGAATGCTCGTTCGCATGCGGCCATGAGGGCTGCACGGGCGACTCACGGGGCCGCCCTCCATCCCTTTAGTGTGGAAGATCCTGCCGATATGTTTGCGCCTTTGTTAAAGAAACTTTTTGGAAGCAAGAACGAGCGTGAAGTCAAACGCATGCTCAAGACGGTGCAACTCGTCAATGCCTTCGAAGAGCAAATGGTGGCCCTTTCGGACGATCAATTGCGTGCCAAGACGGATGAGTTCAAGGCCCGCATCGCCAAAGGGGAAACCCTCGACAAGCTGCTGCCAGAAGCCTTTGCGGTCGCCCGCGAAGCCGGCAAGCGCGTCATGGGTATGCGCCACTTCGATGTCCAGCTGATCGGCGGCATGACCTTGCATGAAGGCATGATCGCGGAAATGCGTACCGGTGAAGGCAAGACCCTGGTGGCTACACTGGGCGTTTACCTCAACGCGCTGTCCGGCAAAGGCGTGCACGTTGTTACCGTGAACGACTATCTGGCCCGCCGTGACGCCAACTGGATGCGTCCGCTCTACGAATTCCTCGGCATGACGGTCGGTGTGGTTACACCTTTCCAGCCGCCGGAAGAGAAACGTCAGGCCTACGCCGCCGACATCACCTACGGCACCAACAACGAATTCGGTTTCGACTACCTGCGCGACAACATGGCGTTCAGCATGGAAGAAAAATTCCAGCGCGAACTCAACTTTGCCGTGATCGACGAAGTCGACTCCATCCTCATCGACGAAGCCCGTACCCCGCTGATCATTTCCGGTCAGGCCGAGGACAGCTCGAAGCTGTACATCGAGATCAACAAACTGATCCCGCAGCTGCAATTGCACGTCGAAGAAGTCGAAGGCGAAGTCACCAAGGCCGGCCATTACACCGTCGACGAGAAGACCCGTCAGGTCGAACTCAACGAAGCCGGTCACCAGTTCATCGAAGACATGCTGACCCGCGTCGGCCTGCTGGCTGAAGGCGAGAGCCTGTATTCGGCGCATAACCTGGGCCTGCTGACCCACGTCTATGCCGGCCTGCGTGCGCACAAGCTGTTCAACCGCAACGTTGAATACATCGTGCAGGACGGTCAGGTTGTCCTGGTCGACGAACACACCGGTCGTACCATGCCGGGTCGCCGTTTGTCCGAAGGCCTGCACCAGGCTATCGAAGCCAAGGAAAACCTGAACATCCAGGCCGAAAGCCAGACATTGGCGTCGACCACGTTCCAGAACTACTTCCGTCTGTACAACAAGTTGTCCGGCATGACCGGTACCGCAGACACCGAAGCGTTCGAATTCCACCAGATCTACGGCCTGCAGGTCATGGTGATCCCGCCGAACAAGCCTTTGGCGCGTAAAGACTACAACGACCTGGTGTTCCTGACCGCTGAAGAGAAATACGCGGCGATCATCAACGACATCAAGGAATGCATGACTCACGGCCGTCCGGTGCTGGTGGGTACTGCAACCATCGAAACTTCCGAGCACATGTCTGCGTTGCTGCAGAAGGAAGGCATCGAACACAAGGTCCTGAACGCCAAGTTCCACGAAAAAGAAGCCGAAATCATTGCCCAGGCCGGTCGTCCAGGCGCACTGACCATCGCTACCAACATGGCCGGTCGTGGTACCGACATTCTGTTGGGCGGCAACTGGGAAGTGGAAGTCGCGTCTCTGGAAGACCCGACGCCGGAGCAGATTGCCCAGATCAAGGCCGACTGGCAGAAGCGTCACCAGCAAGTGCTGGAGTCGGGTGGCTTGCAGGTGATTGCGTCCGAACGTCACGAATCGCGCCGTATCGACAACCAGTTGCGTGGTCGTGCCGGTCGTCAGGGTGACGCCGGTTCCAGCCGTTTCTACCTGTCGCTGGAAGACAGCCTGATGCGCATCTTCGCCTCTGACCGGGTGAAGAACTTCATGAAAGCATTGGGCATGCAGTCCGGTGAAGCGATCGAGCACCGCATGGTGACCAACGCCATCGAGAAGGCTCAGCGCAAGGTTGAAGGCCGCAACTTCGACATTCGTAAACAACTGCTCGAGTTCGATGACGTCAACAACGAACAGCGTAAAGTGATCTATCACATGCGCAACACGTTGCTGGCCGCCGACAACATCGGTGAAACCATCGCCGACTTCCGTCAGGACGTACTCAACGCGACTGTCAGCGCCCACATTCCTCCGCAATCGCTGCCTGAGCAGTGGGACGTGGCGGGTCTGGAAGCGGCGTTGCAGAGCGACTTCGGTGTGGCGCTGCCGATCCAGCAATGGCTCGACGAAGACGATCACCTGTACGAAGAAACCCTGCGCGAGAAGCTGATGCAGGAGCTCATCGCGGCGTACAACGAGAAAGAAGACCAGGCGGGCGCCGACGCGCTGCGCACCTTCGAGAAGCAAATCGTTCTGCGCGTGCTGGACGACCTGTGGAAAGACCACCTGTCGACCATGGACCACCTGCGTCACGGCATCCACTTGCGTGGCTATGCGCAGAAGAACCCGAAGCAAGAGTACAAGCGCGAGTCGTTCACGCTGTTCTCCGAGCTGCTGGATTCGATCAAGCGCGACTCGATCCGTGTGTTGTCGCACGTTCAGGTTCGCCGCGAAGATCCGATCGAAGAAGAGCAACGCCTGCGCCAGGAAGCCGAAGCACTGGCGGCGCGCATGCAGTTCGAGCACGCTGAAGCGCCTGGTCTCGATCAACCGGAACAGCTGGGTGAAGAGCTCGATGTAGCCCTCGCCACCGCACCGGTTCGCAACGAACAGAAGCTGGGCCGTAACGAACTGTGCTACTGCGGTTCGGGCAAGAAGTTCAAGCATTGCCACGGGCAGATCCAGTAAAACCCGTTTCATACGCTGAAATACCCGCGCCGCGACCGGCATCAGCCGTCGCGGCGTTTTGCCATTTACACCACCGTTCTTCCTGAAAACGGTGCAGACATCATTTATTAAGGAGCGCATTCATGGCTGTTGGTCTTGGTCCTTTGCCAACGTTGCACCCGGTTGCCGGTTTTGAACTCGGTATCGCCTCGGCCGGCATCAAGCGTCCTGGACGCAAGGATGTCGTGGTCATGCGCTGCGCCGAAGGCTCCACCGTGGCGGGCGTGTTCACCCTGAACGCCTTTTGCGCCGCTCCGGTGATCCTGGCCAAGCAGCGTGTGCAAGGTCCGGTGCGTTACCTGCTGACCAACACCGGCAACGCCAACGCCGGCACCGGCGAACCGGGTCTGGCGGCCGCCGAGCGCACCTGCGCGAAACTGGCTGAACTGACCGGCGTCGATGCCAGCCTGGTGCTGCCGTACTCCACCGGTGTGATCGGCGAACCGCTGCCGGTCGAGAAAATCGAAGGCGCGCTGCAAGCCGCTCTCGACGACCTGTCGGTGAACAACTGGGAAGCTGCCGCCACCGGCATCATGACCACCGATACCCTGCCGAAGGGCGCCAGCCGCCAGTTCCAGCATGACGGCGTGACCATCACCGTTACCGGCATCAGCAAAGGCGCGGGCATGATCCGTCCGAACATGGCGACCATGCTCGGCTACATCGCCACCGACGCCAAAGTCTCCCGCGACGTGCTGCAAAACCTGTTGCTGGACGGCGCCAACAAGTCGTTCAACCGCATCACCATCGACGGCGACACTTCGACCAACGACTGCTGCATGCTGATCGCCACCGGTCAGGCGGCACTGCCGGAAATCACCTCCGCCAGTGGTGAACTGTTCGCCAAGCTGAAACAGGCTGTGTTCGAAGTGTGCATGGACGTGGCCCAGGCCATCGTGCGTGACGGCGAAGGCGCGACCAAGTTTGTCACCGTTGAAGTCAACGGCGGCGGCAATCACCAGGAATGCCTGGACGTCGGCTACACCGTGGCGCACTCGCCGCTGATCAAGACCGCGCTGTTCGCATCCGACCCTAACTGGGGCCGCATCCTGGCTGCCGTTGGCCGTGCCGGCGTACCAAACCTGGACGTGAGCAAGATCGACGTGTTCCTCGGCGAAGTCTGCATCGCCAGCCGTGGTGCCCGCGCATCGACCTACACCGAAGCCCAGGGCGCAGCGGTGATGCAGCAGGAAGAAATCACCATCCGTATCGAACTGGGTCGCGGTGACTGCAGCGAAACCATCTGGACCACGGACCTGTCCCACGAATACGTGAAGATCAACGCCGAGTACCGTACGTAAGACAGATCGCTTTCGCGGGCAAGCCTCGCTCCTACAAGGATCGCGCAATCCCTGTAGGAGCGAGGCTTGCCCGCGAAGAGGTCCGATCAGACACCAAAGATTCTGGCCTGTCCCCCCTCATCAAAAGGTCCCGAACATGAGCCTCCACCTGATCATCGGCGACAAATTGCATTCCTCCTGGTCCCTGCGCGGCGCCCTGGCCCTTGACCTGGCCGGCGCCCCGTACACCGAAGAATTGATCAAACTGAACCAGCCGGACACTCGCGAGCAGTTGCTCAAGCATTCGCCGACCGCCAAAGTCCCGTTGCTGAAAACCGAGCACGGCACCATCGCCGATTCCCTGGCGATTGCCGAGTACCTGGCCGAACAATTCCCTGATGCCGGCCTCTGGCCCAAAGACGTCGCGGCCCGCGCCCAGGCACGTTCGGCCTGTGCACAGATGCACGCCGGCTTCTTCGCCATGCGCGGCAACATGCCGTTTGACCTGAGTCGCGACGCACCTTTGTCGCCGGTCCCGGCTGACGTCCAGGCGGACATCGAACGCATGCTGGCGTTGTGGGCCGAGTGCCGCGCAGCCGCGACCGAAACCGGTCCATACCTGTTTGGCCGCGCGACCCTGGCCGATGCCTTCTTCGCACCCATTGCCGTGCGCCTTCGCACCTACCAGGTGAAATTGCCGGTGGCGGACGAGGCCTACGTCGAAACGATCTACCAATGGCCAGCCTTCAAGGCCTGGCAAAAGGCGGGTCTGGAGGAGGTCGGGCAGTGAAACGAGTACACGTAGCCGCCGCGGTTATCCGCGAGAGCAGCGGCAAGATCCTTATCGCCCGGCGCGCCGACACTCAGCATCAGGGCGGTCTTTGGGAATTCCCGGGTGGCAAGGTCGAGGCCGACGAATCCGTGGAAACTGCGCTGGCCCGTGAGCTTCATGAAGAGTTGGGAATTGTGGTCAATGCCGCGCGACCGCTGATAAAGGTCCGCCATGACTACCCGGACAAACAAGTATTGCTGGATGTCTGGGAGGTCTCGGACTTTTCCGGCGAACCTCACGGTGCCGAAGGCCAGCCTTTGGAATGGGTGGCGCCGCGTGATCTGCCGGGCTATGAGTTTCCGGCCGCCAACCAGCCAATCGTTGCGGCGGCGCGATTGCCTGCGGCTTACCTGATTACGCCTGAAGATCTGGAAACCCCTGCGCTGCTGCGCGGTATTCAGAAAGCCATCGCCAATGGCATCAAGTTGATCCAGCTACGGGCGCCCAACGGCTACGACCCGAAATACCGCGATCTGGCGGTGGACGCGGCCGGGCTGTGTGCCGGCAAGGCGCAGCTGATGATCAAGGGGCCGTTCGAATGGTTGGGCGACTTCCCGTCGGCCGGTTGGCACATCACCTCGGCACAGCTGCGCAAATACGCAGCGGCCGGTCGTCCGCTACCGGCGACGCGCTGGTTGGCGGCGTCCTGCCATAACGCCGAGGAACTGGCGCTGGCCGAGCAGATGGGCGTGGACTTTGTGACCCTGTCGCCGGTGCAGCCGACCCTGACGCATCCGGGGGCTCAGCCGCTGGGTTGGGAGCAGGCTTCGACGTTGATCGAAGGTTTCAGCAAGCCGGTGTTCTTGCTCGGTGGTGTTGGGCCGGCGCAAGTTGATCAGGCTTGGGCGGCAGGCGCCCAGGGTGTGGCGGGGATTCGGGCGTTCTGGCCGGATTCTTTGGTGTAGCCACTGGCCTATTCGCGGGCAAGCCTCGCTCCTACAGGGATATGCATTCTCCAGTAGGAGCGAGGCTTGCCCGCGAAGGCGTCCTTAAGAGTGCCGCTTAAATCCCGGGTTTCGCAGCAGGCTGCCACAAAATCTCCGCAATCCCCTGACGCCTGGCAATCACCCGCGCCACCACAAACAACAGATCCGACAACCGATTGATGTACGCCAGGCCAACCCCGGCCAACGGTTCAAGCGCATTCAAATGCTGACACCGGCGCTCGGCACTGCGCGCCAGGCTTCGGCACACATGCGCTTGCGCAATCAGTGCCGAACCGCCCGGCAGAATGAAATTCTCCAGGGGCCCCAGCTCTTCATTCCACACATCGATCGCCGCTTCCAGGCGTTCGATTTCTGCCGCCTTCAACGCCTGATATTCCGGCATGGCCAGTTCGCCACCGAGATCGAACAACCGATGCTGGCAAGGCGCCAAAACCTCGATCACTTCGTTTAATCCGGGAAACTTTCCAAGTTCCGCTTCGAGCCCGGCCAACAGCACGCCGACCTGGCTGTTCAATGAATCGACTTCGCCAATGGCTTCGATCCGCGGGTGGTCCTTGGGCACGCGGCGGCCGTCGCCCAGCCCCGTTTCGCCTTTGTCGCCGGTGCGGGTGTAGATCTTCGACAAGCGAAAGCCCATGGTTACCTCGAAAGCTGATTGAGTTCTTGAGAAACGAGCGGGGTGCTCGTCAACGGCAGGCGCAAGGTGAAACACGTGCCCTGGCCCAGGGTCGATTGCACTTCCATCTGACCCTTGTGGTTGTTGGTGATGATGAAATACGAAACCGACAAGCCAAGCCCGGTGCCCTGACCGATTTCCTTGGTGGTGAAGAAGGGTTCGAAGGTGCGTTTGCGCACGCTCTCGCTCATGCCGATGCCATTGTCCTCGACCTGGATTTCCGCCCACGGTGGATTGAGTTTGGTCCGCAGGATGATCCGTCCCGGCTCGCAGCCGTCCTCGCGCTGGTGAATGGCTTGCGCGGCGTTTTTCAGCAGGTTGAGCAGCACTTGCTCAAGTTCGTTGGCGGTGCCGGGCACGGGGCCCAGAGCGGGGTCGAACTGACGAATGATCGCCTGACCCTTGAAGTCAAAGCCAATCGCCAGGTCAAAGTCGTTGCCGGCGATTTCCACGGCTTGATCGATCAGCGCCGGCAAATCGCACGGCGCCATTTGCCGGGTGCTGCGGCGGCTGAAGCTGAGCATGTGGGTGACGATTTTCGCCGCCCGGGCGCCCGCCTGTTGAATGCCGTCGAGCAGCTGCGGCACCTCACGTACTTTCAGGTACTCGTTGACCGTATCCAGCTCAACGCCGACTTGTTCGGCCTGTTCGAGGTTTTTTGGCAAGTCCGGGGACAGGCGTCGACGAATGTTCTGCACGTTGTGCAGGATCGCGCCAAGCGGGTTGTTGATTTCGTGGGCCATGCCGGCGGCGAGGCCGCCAACCGAGAGCATTTTTTCCGACTGCACCATCATTTCCTCCAGCGACAGGCGCTGGGTGATGTCGTCGATGCGGATCACCACGCCACGACCGGCACCGCCCATCAGTGGGTAAAAGGTCAGGGCGTAATGCTTGGGTTCATCGTCCTTGAGCCAGGTCACGCGCTCGATCTTCGCCACCGTGTGCTGCTCGACGGTTTGCTTGAGCTGCGGCAGAAACGGTTTGAGTGGTTCGAAGGCGAGAAAGATCGGCTGATTCAGCGCTTCGTCCAGGCGTGTGCCGGAGAGGGCGCTGGCCTCCTGATTCCACTGTGTTACGTAGAGCTGCTCGTCGAGGGCGATCAGCGCCGACGGCATGGAGTCGATGATGCTGTTGAGGTAATTCTGGAACCCGGTGAGTTTCTTCTCGATCTTGCTGCGCACCTGGACTTCAAGTTCCAGTTTGCGGTTGGTGTGGCGGGTTTCTTCGGCCAGGCCCTGGGCCTGATCGTAAGCGGCCTGGGATTCGTCCCGTGCCCGTTTGAGTTGCTGCTCCCGTGCCTCGATGCGCGAGAGCATGGTGTTGAACGCCTCGGCCAGGCTGCCGATTTCGTCATGGTTGCCGCGTGAGGCGCGCAGGGCGTAGTTCTCCTCTCGGGTCACTTGCCGGGACAGCTCTTCGAGTTGATGGATCGGCCGGGTAATCAGGCGTTTGATCTGCCGGGCGATCACCAGCCATAACAGCACGCTGAAGATCAGAATGCCGAGGCTGGCCGTCAGGGTCCCGGTGTAGAAGGCCATCGGCAGTTCGCTGCTGGCGACCAGCAGCAGATGGCCGGGCGCGGTGCCGGGGCGGGGCAGGGTGATCACTTGATTGCTGCGAAATTCGGTGGCTTGCCAGGATTCGATGTGGCGGTAACGCGCTGGCAGGCCCAAATGATCGCCACGTTGCAACTGCGCCAGCCTTTCGCCCTTGCCGTCATACAGGGCTGCCGCGCGCAGCGGTGAATAGCTGTTGAGCTCATTGAGCAGTCGCTCGGCATTTTGTGGTGACTGCAGCGCTTCAGCCACCAGGCTCGGGTTGGATACCAGTCGGCCGATGGTCTGCAAGGCCTGGGGCGCCATGCTTTCCTGGGAAATATAGTACGCGGCGCTGATAAAGGTCAGGTTGGCGACCAGCAAAACGGTGGTCAACAGCACCAGCAGGGCGGCCAGCAGTTTCTGGCCGACGGGAAGGTTTTCAAGGCGCTGGCGCAATGGCATCAGGTTTATCGCTGAAAAGGAACAAGTGGCCAGCGTAGCCGCTGCTCAGTCGCTGGGCAATCCAAGGCTGTGCAGATGGGCGATCAACCGTGATTCAAGCTGATTGAGGTGCGGCAGGTTCAGTTGGTGCCGCGAAGCCACTTTGCACACATAGCCCAACAGGTAGCTGATTTCGGTACGGCGTTGATTCGCAACGTCCTGATACATCGACGAGAAATTGGCTGCAGTGGCGTGAATCACCCGTTCCACTTCCGGCTGGAGGTTTTCGGCGGCGGCCGGTTGGCCACAGCGTTCAAGCAGCTCGGTCAGTTCGCCGCAGAGGGTCGCGACTTCACAATGATGGTCCTGCAAGCCGCCATTGCGGCAATCGTGTAACACCGTCAGTGGATTGATCGCGCAGTTGAGTGCCAGTTTCCGCCAAAGCCGGGTCAGAATGTCGGTGCTCCACTCGTGGGGAATCCCGGCGGCGCTCACGTCATCCAGCCAGATCGGCGCCACGGGATGACCGGCATCCCCCAGCCAGGTGTAACCGTGACCGGCGAATACCACGCGCCAGTCACCGTCGCGATACGCGCCTTCGGTGCTCGAAGCAAAAATGCAGCGCGCCTGAGGCACCTGCGCCGCAACGGCGTCCTGACTGCCAAGGCCGTTCTGCAACAGGATCAATTCGGCGCCGGACGTGAGGCGCGGCGCCAGTCGGGCCACGGCTTGCTCGGCATCGTAGGCTTTGCAGGCCACCAGCAGGCGGTTGATCGGCTCATCGCTGTCGGTAGTTTCGCCGGGGATGGCATACGTTGTTGCTTCGCCGTGCTCCACCAGCGTCAAGCCGCCCGCAGCCTGATAAGCCTGCAAGCGCGGCGCATCCCGCACGATCAGCCGGACCGGCACCCCGGCCCGCGCCAGACGCGTGGCCCATAAAGTGCCGAGGCTGCCGGCGCCCAGAACATGCCAGGTGGTGGACATCAGCTTTTTGCTCTGTTTGAGGCGCGCATCGGACGCTCGCAGTGAATGATGGGAAAGACCCGTTATAATCAGCGCGGATTTTAACCGCAAGCCAGGCGTGCTCCATCTTGATCGAGCGCGCCCTTTATTGGAGAGATTACATGCCGTCGTTCGACGTGGTATCCGAACTGGACAAACACGAAGTCACCAACGCGGTCGAGAACGCCGTCAAGGAACTCGATCGTCGTTATGACCTGAAAGGCAAGGGCACCTTCGAGTTCAAGGAAAAGGACCTGACCGTCAACCTGACCGCTGAAGCCGATTTCCAGCTCGAAGCAATGATTGAGATCCTCAAGCTGGCGCTGGTCAAGCGCAAGATCGACGTGCAGTGCCTTGAAGTCAAGGATGCCTATGCGTCGGGCAAGCTGATGAAGCAGGAAGCCGTTCTCAAGGAAGGCATCGACAAAGAGCTGGCGAAGAAAATCGTCGCTCACGTCAAGGACGCCAAGCTCAAGGTGCAGGCCGCCATTCAGGGCGAGCAGGTGCGCATTACCGGCAAGAAACGTGACGATCTGCAGGAAGCCATCGCAGCCCTGCGCGCCAAGACATTCGACATGCCGTTGCAGTTCAACAACTTCCGCGACTGATTTTTTCAGGCGGGAACCTCTCGGCGTTTTCGGCGTCCGAGGCCCAAGCAGCGGCAGAAAGGCTGCCCCCGAACGGGAGCAGCCTTTCTGCCGCTTATTTTTTTCGCGTGCCGTGTGGCCGGAAATCAGGAGAATGTAGATGGACTTGAATGCTGAAGTGGACAACCTGGTCAAGGCGTCCCAAGCCTGGATTCCGATGATCATGGAATACGGCAGCCGGGTGCTGCTGGCGATCATCACCCTGGCCATCGGCTGGTGGTTGATCAACAAAGTGACGCAGAAACTGGGCGGCCTGATCGCGTTGCGTAACGCTGACCTGGCGCTGCAAGGCTTCATCAGCAGCCTGGCGAACATTATTCTGAAGATCTTGCTGGTCGTCAGCGTGGCGTCGATGATTGGTGTCGAAACCACCTCCTTCGTTGCTGCAATCGGTGCGGCCGGTCTGGCCATCGGTCTGGCGTTGCAGGGCAGCCTGGCGAACTTCGCCGGTGGCGTGCTGATTCTGTTGTTCCGTCCGTTCCGTATTGGTGACTGGATCGAAGCTCAAGGTGTTGCCGGTACGGTCGACAGCATTCAGATTTTCCACACCGTACTGCGCACTGGCGATAACAAGACCATCATCGTCCCGAACGGCAACTTGTCGAACGGCATTATCACCAACACTAACCGTCAACCCACCCGCAAGGTTGTGTTTGATGTGGGCGTGGATTACGAAGCGGACTTGCAGAAAGCCCGTGAAGTATTGCTGGACCTGGCCAAGGATGAACGCATCCTGGCTGAGCCGGCTCCGCAAGCTGTCATTTCTACCCTGGGCGACAGTTCGATCACTGTTTCCCTGCGAGTGTGGGTGAAGACGGCGGATTATTGGGATGTGATGTTCATGTTTAACGAACAGTCCCGTGACCGGTTGAAAACGGCCGGTATCGATATCCCGTTTCCACAGCGGGTGATTCGTGTGGTGCAGGAATCTGCGGTGCAGTAAGCAACACGCAGGCAACAAAAAGGCCCATCCGAAGATGGGCCTTTTTTATTTGTTACCGCAAACTAACTGGATGCGATTACAAAATCGACAGTGGGTAGTCGACGATCACACGGAACTCTTTCACGTCGCCTTCACCTTCGTCGGCGTTAGCAAAGTGCCAAGCTTGACGGAAGCGAACGGACAGATCTTTTGCCGGGCCAGACTGAACAACGTACTTGGCTTCGAAGTTGGTTTCGTTGTGCTTGCCATCTTCACCGTACAGGCCGGTGTAAGCGCTGCCTGCTGGGGTGTTGGTACCGTCGATGTCCCAACCTTTCACGTAACGGGTCATGAAGCTCAGACCTGGAACGCCGTACTCAGCCATTTTCAGATCGTAACGGATCTGGGCAGACTTCTCGCCAGGGGCGTTGAAGTCAGAGTACTGGATGGAGTTGGCGAGGAAGATCGAGTCGCCACCGCGGTTGTTCTTGCCGATACCGACGTAGTCGAACGGGGTATCGCCATTAACCTTTTGGAAGGCCAGGGTGATGGTGTGCGCTTTCAGGAACGAGAGAGCAGTTGCCAGCGAGAATGCGGTGTTGCTGATGTCACCAGCTTTCGAATCACCGGTATCGGTGGTGCGATAGATGTTGAAGTCAGTGTTCAGCGACGTGTCACCACCAAATGGAGTGGTGAGGTTCACGTTGGCGTAGTACTGGTTCCAGATGTCTTCCAGCTGGGCGCCATACAGCGATGCGGACAGGTTGTCGGTAATGCCGTACTTGCCACCGAAGTAGTCCATGCTTTTGGCTTTCACGCCAGCATAGTTTGCAAACAGGTCGCCATCGCGGGAGTTTTTGTCCTGGCTGGAACCCGAGTAGAAGTGGCCGGCTTCGAGGTCAAGGTCTTTGACTTCGCTGCTCTGCAGTTGGATACCGCTGGCAACTTGAGGAAGGATACGGGAACCGCCAACAGCAAACACTGGAGCAGTGCTTGGCGACATGTCGCCGATTTTCAGCTCGGTTTTGGAAACGCGGAATTTAATGGCCGCGCCTGCTTTACCCTGGCTGTCGTTGACGTTGCGGCCACCGTTGGCGTTAACGGTGTCGCTACGGCTCATGTTGCCCGAACCGGAAGTGCCATCGCCGCCATCCAGTTTGATGGCCAGGTAACCGAATGCATCAACACCAACGCCGACAGTACCTTGGGTGTAGCCGGAGTTGTAGGTGCCCCAGAGACCTTGGGTCCAGTCTTTGACGTCGCGGGCGCCGTCTTTGTTGTCACGGTTGAAGTAGTAGTTGCGAACCAGCAAGTTCAACGAGCTGTCTTCAACAAAACCTTTGGCTTCAGCCTGGTCACTTACGAAAGGTGCGGCCGTAGCCACTTGAGTACTGGCTGCTGCTGCAACTGCCAGTGCGATCATGCTCCACTTCATCACGCGCATCGTGATTTGCTCCTTTGGTTTTAGAAGAGTACTGCCGTCCCACCTGTTTTATTATCTGGGCGGCTCTTTCTTTTTGTGTCGGCGCAAACTTATATCACGCCGACCATGTTGGCGATACTTGCGTATCTATCCTTTCAGCTTCTTTACGACCCCGTCGCAAACAGCTTGGTAGATGTCGCAAATTTACAGCCCCAATGCAACCGGAATGACAACGTCATCGCTGTTTTCCAAGGCGTGAGCATCGGTAAAAAGAGTCCCTGGTGAAACGTTTGAATCTCCATCGGGCAACCCTGCCACTGTTTTTATTTGCCTGAAGGCTTCCACTTCCAGTGGTTGCATTGCAGGCGATGTGAGTGTGAATGCAACAAGCGTGCACAAATCAGAAAACTGCTGTTTTTTTTTCTGAACGCCTGCGTGTTACCGTAAAAACCTCATAAAACCGGGGGTTACAAGCACCTTTTAATGGGGCTTGACGCCACGGTTTGCATCGTGTTGCGCCCTCCTGGCCGACTGCGTGACAAACAAAAACGTTACCGGTTCACCCCGCCAGTGGGTAATTGGCGGATACCCGACGCACTTAGCGTAGACGCACTGTGCGGTTTTGGTGCAAAAAATTTTAATCGCTGTACTGAATTCATACAGCATGACTGCTGAGTGATTGCGAACAGGTCGTTGTCTGTCAGTCATTTCAGCATTTTTTGCATGATCATCGGTTCTGTAATGGTGCGCCCTTGCGAAAAATGTCTCATGTCGGGGCGCGCATTCTGCAGGTCGCTCGAATTTCGATGGGCCTTCGGCCGTGGTTCGTCGTGAAGGCGGTGGTGTTCACAGGTATGCTGCCGTCCTGTCGCTTGGTGCGTCGTCCTGCGTGGAGGGGCGCTAAGCTGAAAATGATGATTAGACGGGAGTGCGCGCAGTGTTCGCTTTAGATCCACGACTTCAACAAGACACGTTACCGATCGGGGATTTCCCGCTCAGCCGGCTGCTGTTGTCCAATGATTCGAACTACCCGTGGTTCATCCTGGTACCTCGTCGCGACGATATCAGCGAGATATTTCAGTTGGATGTCGCTGATCAGGTGCAGCTCTGGAAGGAAACGACTGCGCTGGCGGAAATGCTCAAGGACTCGTTCGACGCGGACAAATTGAACGTCGCGGCTCTGGGTAACGTCGTCAGTCAGTTGCACATGCATGTGATTGTGCGCAAGCGTGAGGATGCCGCCTGGCCAGCCCCGGTCTGGGGCAAGCACCCGGCGAAGCCTTACAGTGCAGAGCAGATCGCGGTGATTCGCGAGCGGCTGCGTCTGGTGTTGACCGATGATTTTACGTTTCTGGAGGGTTGAATCATGAGCCTGGAAGAACGCGTTACCGATCTGGAGAGCCAGCTGGCCTTTCAGGATGACACCATCCAGGCATTGAGCGATGTGCTGGCGACGCAGCAGCGTGCCGTAGAGCGTCTGCAACTGCAAATGGCAGCCTTGCTCAAGCGCCAGGAGGAAATGGCCGGCCAGTTCGAAACGTTCGAAGAAGAAGCGCCACCGCCGCATTACTGAACATGCAGGCGTAAAAAAACCGCGAGCAGCCTGGCTGTTCGCGGTTTTTTTTAGCCTTGAATCAGCGTCGCGGAAGAGCGGCGATCACGTCTTCGGCTTGCAGGCCCTTGTCACGATTCATGACGGAGAACTCCACGCGCTGGCCTTCGACCAGGACGCGATGACCTTCGCCACGAATGGCCCGGAAATGCACGAAAATATCATCGCCGGAATCACGGGAAATAAACCCGAAGCCTTTGGAAGTGTTGAACCACTTCACGGTGCCGGTATCGCGGTTGGTCATGTCATAGCTTGGCGAAGCGGTGGCCGGTGAAGATTTGTAGAAGCTGATGGCCAGATGAAGAAGCACGGCGATCAGGGCTGCCACCAGGCTGAACAGTACGGCAGGTTGACCGGCGATGACAGGCATCGGCGCGAGCAGCGTCAGGGTTTGCAATACGACAGTCAGAACCAGCAGGGCGCTGACCAGGTTTTGCAGTTGATGACGCGGGCCTTTGTTCCAGTAAGGGATTACAGGTGCGAGGGTAAGGTTGAGCAGGCCGAAAAAGGCCAGGTAAAGCGCATCGGGTTGTTGCAGGTAAGGAACAGCTTCGGATCGCAGGCTAGGGATGAAGGACAGCAGCAGGGCCGCTGCGCCCATTAGCAGGTGGACGATTTTCAACATTTTGATTAACTCACGTTAAGACGGATCACAAGGAAGAGCTGATAGAGCACGGTTCGCTTCAGAACAATAAGAGGCGTTGGGCACGTACTCGTTATCAGCCTATGCGCAACGCCCGGAAAAATAGGGCTTTGCGACACACTGCCTATTTAACAGCAAAGCTTGCGGCTACTCAAATCAGGGAGTCCAGCGGTGCATCAGGGGCGATATGTCGCAGGGAGCGGGGGCATTCCCGCCTGCGGTGTGGCGACAGGCTTGCTAGAGTGGTCCTGCACCTGTCGGATGAATTTGATCACCTTTAGGGGAAAAGCATGGCAATCGATATCGGTATCAGTGAAGAGGATCGCAAGTCCATCGTCGACGGACTTTCGCGTCTGCTGTCGGACACTTATGTACTTTATTTGAAAACCCATAATTTCCACTGGAATGTCACCGGTCCCATGTTTCGGACCCTGCACCTGATGTTCGAGGAGCAATATAACGAGTTGGCCCTGGCGGTCGATTCGATTGCCGAGCGCATTCGCGCGCTGGGCTTTCCTGCTCCGGGTGCCTATTCCATTTATGCGCGCCTTTCTTCTATCAAGGAGGAGCCGGGCGTGCCCAGCGCAGAAGGCATGATCAAGCAACTGGTCGAAGGGCAGGAGGCCGTCACGCGTACGGCGCGGGGGATCTTTCCCCTGCTCGACAAAGTCAGCGACGAGCCCACGGCGGATTTGTTGACCCAGCGTATGCAGGTTCACGAGAAAACCGCATGGATGTTGCGCGCCTTGCTGGATGAGTAACGCGTTCAGTGCGCGGATGGAGCCTTGCAGGTGTTATCCGCGCGCTGTCGTTTCGGCCTCTCTTCGTTGAATGATCTTGCGCCAGTAGGTGTAGGAATTTGTCCGGACTAGGACGGTCTCCATGATCCGCCTTCAGTTGTTGGCTTATCCTACGTGGATGGTCAAAAAGTCATCTGGATATAACTTTGCGCCTGCGCTTTTATAAGAATCACAGCATGACTCTTATAAGAACCAGGGATGGCAAAGGAGTGTCAACGGTATGGTTTATGAAGACAGGCGAAGCGAGGGGAGGAACGGTTCATTCAAGGATGTAAGGATCGATCCGTTTGTCAGTGAGTTCGATATGGGCCTGGCCCAGCCATTATCCCGATCCGTACGCTTGAATGGCTTTGCCACCTGCTTGCGGCTTGAGCAGGTGTATTGGGATATTTTGGGGGAAATGGCCAGGATCAATTGCTGTTCGGTCAGTGCGTTGTTGTCTCACGTGGATCGAGAAGTGCATTTGCGTCACGGCGGGGTGAAGAATTTCAGCGGGCTGGTGCGGGTTGTCTGCGTTGTGCACAGCCTGAAGGAAGGGAGTTGCGTCGTCATGGCCTCGCCGTGATGGCGGAATGCATCGTGTGTCAGTCTGTGCAGTCTTACGGCTGCACAGGCTGCATTTAATGGATATAATCCCGCTCTTTGCCGCAAAACCCAGCGTGCGCGGTAGCAATCTGATCGCCGAGACAACCCCCATGCCGATGTACGACTATCAATGTGCTTCCTGTGGTCATCAGTTGGAAGCCATTCAAAAGATCAGCGCAGCACCGCTGGTCGACTGCCCTGCCTGCCAGGCGCCAGAGCTCAAGAAGATGCTGTCCATGCCGGGCTTCCGCCTTAGCGGCACCGGCTGGTACGAAACCGATTTCAAGACCGGTTCCAAGAAGAACCTGGCCGGCGGCGATAAAGCCGACTAGGGTCTGGAACCTGAGTTGAACGACACGTGCGAGCTCTTGCACCATCCCGTGTGCAAGGCCTCTAACCGAATTTCGAATTACGAGAAGTGAAACCACTACCATGATGCGCAGCCATTATTGCGGCCAACTGAACGAAAGCCTGGAAGGCCAGGAAATTACCCTTTGCGGATGGGTTCACCGTCGCCGTGACCACGGTGGGGTGATTTTCCTCGATATCCGTGATCGTGACGGTCTGGCCCAGGTGGTGTTCGACCCGGATCGCGCTGAAACCTTCGCCGCCGCCGACCGCGTGCGCAGCGAATACGTGGTTAAAGTGACCGGCAAGGTCCGCCTGCGTCCGGCCGGTGCCGGCAACGCCAACATGGCGTCGGGCATGATCGAAGTGCTGGGCTACGAGCTGGAAGTACTGAACGAATCGGAAACCCCGCCGTTCCCGCTCAACGAATACTCCGAAGTGGGCGAAGAAACCCGACTGCGCTATCGCTTCCTTGACCTGCGTCGCCCGGAAATGGCCGAGAAGCTGCGTCTGCGTTCGCGCATGACCACCAGCATCCGTCGTTACCTCGACGAGAACGGTTTCCTCGACGTCGAAACGCCGATCCTGACCCGTGCCACCCCTGAAGGCGCACGTGACTACCTGGTGCCGAGCCGTACTCACGCCGGTTCGTTCTTCGCCTTGCCGCAATCGCCACAGCTGTTCAAGCAGCTGCTGATGGTGGCCGGCTTCGACCGTTACTACCAGATCGCCAAGTGCTTCCGCGACGAAGACCTGCGTGCCGACCGTCAGCCTGAATTCACCCAGATCGACATCGAAACCAGCTTCCTCGATGAAAAAGACATCATGGGCCTCACCGAAGGCATGATCCGCAACCTGTTCAAGGAAGTGCTGGATCTGGAATTCGGTGAATTCCCGCACATGACCTTCGAAGAGGCCATGCGTCGTTACGGTTCCGACAAGCCTGACCTGCGTAACCCGCTGGAACTGGTGGACGTTGCCGATCAACTGAAAGAAGTCGACTTCAAGGTCTTCAGTGGCCCGGCCAACGATCCGAAATGCCGTATCGCTGCCCTGCGTGTTCCTGGCGCAGCGAGCATGCCGCGCAAGCAGATCGACGACTACACCAAGTTCGTCGGCATCTACGGTGCCAAGGGCCTGGCGTACATCAAGGTCAACGAGCGCGCCAAAGGCGTTGAAGGCCTGCAGTCGCCAATCGTCAAGAACATCCCTGAAGCCAACCTCAACGTGATCCTCGATCGCGTTGGCGCAGTGGATGGCGACATCGTGTTCTTCGGTGCCGACAAAGCCAAGATCGTCAGCGAAGCCCTGGGTGCACTGCGGATCAAGGTGGGTAACGACCTGGACCTGCTGACCTGCAAGTGGGCGCCAATGTGGGTCGTCGACTTCCCGATGTTCGAAGAAAACGACGACGGCAGCTTCACTGCCTTGCACCACCCGTTCACTGCGCCGAAATGCACCCCGGAAGAGCTGGAAGCCAACCCGGCGACCGCCCTGTCCCGTGCCTACGACATGGTTCTGAACGGTACCGAGCTGGGTGGCGGTTCGATCCGTATCCACCGCAAGGAAATGCAACAGACGGTATTCCGCCTGCTGGGTATCAATGAAGCGGAACAGGAAGAGAAATTCGGCTTCCTGCTCGACGCCCTGAAATACGGCGCGCCGCCGCACGGTGGTCTGGCCTTCGGTCTGGACCGTCTGGTGATGCTGATGACCGGCGCCCAGTCGATCCGTGAAGTGATCGCCTTCCCGAAAACCCAGAGTGCTGCCGACGTGATGACGCAAGCACCGGGTGTGGTTGATGCCAAGGCATTGCGCGAACTGCACATTCGTCTGCGCGAAACGCCAAAGGCTGAGTAAGGCTGACCCTGAAGGCGCATCCTCATGGGATGCGCCTTTTCTTCAGGTCGAGATTTTTTGTTTGCTGGCCGGCACTTCGTGTGTGGCGGGCAATGTTTCAAAGAGAATTCGGAGCGAGTTATGGCGGGTCATTCCAAGTGGGCGAACATCAAGCACCGCAAAGAACGTCAGGATGCCAAGAAGGGCAAGATTTTCACCAAGTGGATTCGTGAACTGACCGTTGCTGCCCGTCAGGGCGGCAGTGATCCGGGCTCCAACCCGCGTCTGCGACTGGCCCTGGACAAGGCGCTGGGCGCGAACATGAGCCGCGACATCATCGATCGCGCGGTGGCTCGCGGTGCCGGTGCTGCCGACACTGATGACATGGTCGAGCTGACCTACGAAGGCTACGGCCCGGGTGGCGTGGCGGTGATGGTCGAGTGCATGACCGACAACCGCAACCGCACCGCAGCGGCTGTTCGCCATGCGTTCAGCAAGTGCGGCGGTAACCTGGGTACCGACGGTTCCGTGGCTTATCTGTTCGAGCGCAAAGGGCAGATTTCCTTCGCGCCGGGTGTGGATGAAGACGCCTTGATGGAAGCGGCGATGGAAGCCGACGCCGATGACGTGGTCACGAACGAAGACGGCTCCATTGACGTGTTCACCTCGTTCGCCGGTTTCTACTCCGTGCGTAACGCTCTGGAAGCCGCCGGTTTCAAAGGTGATGACGCGGAAATCGT
The DNA here is from genome assembly GCF_019956155.1 of Pseudomonas sp. BF-RE-22. Classification (NCBI taxonomy): domain Bacteria; kingdom Pseudomonadati; phylum Pseudomonadota; class Gammaproteobacteria; order Pseudomonadales; family Pseudomonadaceae; genus Pseudomonas; species Pseudomonas sp. BF-RE-22. The sequence continues at coordinate 26,870 of NZ_JAHBDD010000036.1, forward strand.
CATGCTGCCGACCACCAGTGCCGAACTGGACCTGGAAGGCGCCGAGAAAGTCCTCAAGCTGATCGACATGCTCGAAGACCTGGATGACGTGCAGAACGTCTATTCCAACGCGGATATCCCCGAGTCGGTGGCCGCACAGCTCGGCTGAAGGTGTCCCCTGTAGGAGCGAGCCTGCTCGCGAAAAACCTGAGAGCGCCGCGCTAATTCAGGTGTGGCGCGTTATCGTTAACGTCCATCGCGAGCAGGCTCGCTCCTACAGTGTTGTGGGTTCGCCACGCACATTCATTACAACCCGCAGGCGTTATGACTTTAATTCTTGGTATCGACCCCGGTTCGCGCATCACCGGCTATGGCGTGGTACGCGATACCGGGCGTGGCTGCGTGTACGTGGCGTCGGGCTGTATTCGTACCGGTTCCGGCGAGTTGCATGAGCGTTTGCAAATCGTCTATCGCGGCGTGCGTGAAGTCATCCAGACCTACGGCCCGGTGACCATGGGCATCGAAAAGGTGTTCATGGCGCGCAACGCCGACTCCGCGCTGAAACTCGGTCAGGCCCGAGGCGCGGCAATCGTTGCCGGTGCCGAAGAGAATCTGGAAATCGCCGAATACACGGCCACCCAGGTCAAACAGGCAGTAACCGGGACCGGCGCGGCGAATAAAGAGCAGGTGCAAATGATGGTGATGCACATGTTGAAGCTCACCAGCAAACCGCAAATCGATGCCTCGGACGCCCTGGCCATTGCCATTTGCCATGCTCACACCCGCTCCAGCCTGTTGCCTCATGGTCTGGGCACGGCACGCAGTCGTGGCGGGCGCCTGCGTCTCTGATAGCATCAGCAGTCATTTTTACGGAATGAGGGTTTTGTGCCTGTGTTGTCGGCGCAACACCCTTGTTCTGTCAGTCGCCAGCCACCGAACTGGCCAACGCTCAAGGATCTGAAACGTGATTGGACGCTTGCGCGGCACACTGGCTGAGAAACAGCCGCCGCACCTGATTCTGGATGTAAACGGTCTGGGGTATGAGCTTGAAGTGCCCATGACCACGCTGTATCGCTTGCCGTCGGTCGGTGAACCGCTGACGTTGCACACCCATTTGGTCGTACGCGAAGACGCGCAGTTACTCTATGGTTTTGCCAGCAAACGTGAGCGAGACTTTTTTCGCGAGTTGATCCGTCTCAATGGTGTAGGGCCGAAATTGGCCCTGGCGTTGATGTCGAGTCTGGAAGTCGATGAACTGGTACGTTGCGTGCAGTCCCAGGACACCTCGGCCCTGACCAAGGTGCCGGGCGTGGGCAAGAAGACCGCCGAGCGTTTGCTGGTGGAACTCAAGGATCGCTTCAAGGCGTGGGAAACTGTGCCGGCGATGTTTGCCCTGGTGCCAAACCAGCCAGGCGGGCCGGATATTGCGCCGGTCGCCACCGCGGAAAATGACGCCGTCAGCGCGCTGATTTCCCTGGGCTACAAGCCGCAGGAAGCCAGCAAGGCGATTTCCGCGATCAAGGAGAAAGGTTTGAGCAGTGAAGACATGATTCGCCGTGCCCTGAAGGGAATGATCTAAGTGATTGAAGCTGATCGTCTGATAGCCGCCACGCCGGGCCCGCGCGACCGCGAGGAAGTCCAGGATCGGGCGATTCGTCCTGTCAGTCTGGCCGAATACATTGGCCAGCCGACCGTTCGCGAGCAAATGGAGCTGTTCATCCAGGCGGCCCGTGGGCGTAACGAATCCCTGGACCACACTTTGATCTTCGGCCCGCCGGGCCTGGGTAAAACCACCCTGGCCAACATCATCGCCCAGGAAATGGGTGTGTCGATCAAAAGTACCTCGGGCCCGGTTCTGGAGCGTCCGGGTGACCTGGCTGCGCTGCTGACCAACCTCGAGCCGCACGACGTGCTGTTTATCGACGAAATCCATCGGTTGTCGCCGATTGTCGAAGAAGTGCTGTACCCGGCCATGGAAGATTTCCAGCTCGACATCATGATCGGCGAGGGCCCGGCTGCCCGTTCGATCAAGCTGGATCTGCCGCCGTTCACGCTGGTGGGGGCGACGACGCGCGCCGGCATGCTGACCAACCCGTTGCGCGACCGCTTCGGCATCGTCCAGCGTCTTGAGTTCTATAGCACCGCCGACCTGGCGACGATTGTCAGCCGTTCGGCGAACATTCTTGGCTTGCCACTGGATCCCGAAGGCGCATTCGAAATCGCCCGCCGGGCTCGTGGCACTCCGCGGATCGCCAACCGACTGTTGCGCCGGGTGCGTGATTTCGCCGAAGTTCGCGCCAAGGGCCACATCACCAAACCGATTGCCGATCTCGCCTTGAATCTGCTGGATGTCGACGAGCGTGGCTTCGATCACCAGGACCGGCGTCTGCTGCTGACCATGATCGAGAAGTTCGACGGTGGACCGGTGGGGGTCGACAGTCTGGCCGCCGCGATCAGCGAAGAACGTCACACTATTGAAGACGTGTTGGAACCGTATCTGATCCAGCAGGGCTACATCATGCGCACGCCGCGGGGGCGGGTGGTCACCCGGCATGCGTACCTGCACTTTGGTTTAAACATTCCGTCACGATTGGGCGAGATGCCCGTGGTAGACGAGTTCCTTGATGCAGTGGACGATTAATTAATCTTTGCGCGCTTATTTTTCGGGCATTGTGCTGTCCCAGGACCGTACTTTCGCGAGAAAGCCGCAGATCAATGAAAAACAGTTGCCTGGCCGGATTGGCAACCTGAGGAGTAAGCACTAGAGTATGCGCGCGCAAAACGGGCTTGAGCCTTTCGCACATCGTTGTCGCGTTTATTACGAGGACACCGATGCGGGCGGCATCGTGTATTACGTTAATTACCTCAAGTTTATGGAACGGGCTCGAACCGAGCGGCTCCGGGAGCTGGGCTTTGCCCAATCCCAGCTGGCAGGGGAGGACCTGTTGTTTGTCGTGCATTCCAGCGAAGCGCGTTACCACGCGCCGGCGCGACTGGACGACGAGCTACTGGTAAGCGCTGAAGTAATCGAATTGAACCGTGTCAGCCTGCGCTTTAAACAGCAGGTCAGGCGAGCCACGGATAATGCGCTGCTCTGTGAAGGGCAGTTTTTGGTGGCCTGTGTGCGCACTGAAAGTTTAAAACCCCGGGCCATTCCCGAAGCTCTACGTGCGGCCTTTGCCGACGTGAGCGGCGCGGGTACACACTCAAAGCAGGAGATAAAGCGTGGAAGCTAACGTCGTCGACCATTCCTCCATGTGGAGCCTGGTCAGCAATGCCAGTATCGTGGTGCAACTGGTAATGCTGATCCTGGTAGCCGCATCGGTGACCTCATGGATCATGATCTTTCAGCGCAGCAACTTGCTGCGCGCCGGTCGACGCGCCCTGGAGAGCTTCGAAGAGCGCTTCTGGTCGGGTATCGACCTGTCCAAACTGTACCGTCAGGCCGGCAGCAACCCGGACCCGGATTCGGGCGTCGAGCAGATCTTCCGTGCCGGCTTCAAGGAATTCTCCCGTCTGCGTCAGCAGCCAGGCGTTGACCCGGAAGCGGTCATGGAAGGCGTGGCCCGCGCCATGCGCGTCGCCATCTCCCGCGAAGAAGAAAAGCTCGAGCAAAGCCTGCCGTTCCTCGCCACCGTCGGTTCCGTCAGCCCTTACATCGGTCTGTTCGGTACGGTCTGGGGCATCATGAACTCCTTCCGTGGCCTGGCAACTGCCCAGCAAGCGACCCTGGCCACTGTGGCTCCAGGTATCGCCGAGGCACTGATTGCAACTGCGATCGGCCTGTTCGCCGCCATCCCTGCCGTTATCGCTTACAACCGTTTTGCCGCTCGCAGCGAAACGCTGATCGGCCGTTACTACACCTTCGCCGATGAATTCCAGGCGATCCTGCACCGCAAAGTGCACACCAGCGAAGAATAAGCAGGTAATTTCCAATGGCTTTAATCGCTCGAGCTCGCAAAAAGCGCAAGCCGGTTGCCGAGATGAACGTAGTGCCTTACATCGACGTGATGCTGGTACTGCTGGTCATCTTCATGGTGACCGCGCCGATGCTCAATCAGGGCGTGAAAGTTGATCTGCCCAAGGTTTCCAGCGAAGCCTTGCCGCAGGACAACAACACCCAGGTCCTGACCATTTCGATCAAGGCTGACAAGACCTACTACTGGAACCTTGGCAGCGAAGTCGACACTGAAAAGCAGCAGGACAGGGCAATGACCTTGCCTCAGATGACTGATGCGGTGACCAAGATCATTCGCGCCGGGACTGAAGGCGGCAAACGTACCCAGGTGTTCATCCGCGGCGACAAAACCGTCGATTACGGTTCCGTCATGGGTGCCATGGGCGGATTGCAGAAGGCCGGGGTCGGTAATGTTGGCTTGATTACCGAGGCACCCTGATGCAGCAAATGCGAGAGCCATCCGCCTCGGAAAGCTACTTCTGGCCTAGTGTCCTGGCGATTGTCTTGCACGTGCTGGTTTTCGGCATGCTGTTCGTCAGTTTTGCCTTCACACCGGAGCTGCCGCCGGCCAAGCCGATTGTCCAGGCGACCCTGTACCAACTGAAGTCGAAAAGCCAGGCGACCACCCAGACCAATCAGAAGATTGCGGGTGAGGCGAAGAAATCCGCCGCGCGCCAGACCGAAGTCGAGCAGATGGAACAGAAGTTGATCGAGCAGGAAGCGATCAAGGCTGCGGAACAAAAGAAGGAAGACGCGGCTCAAAAAGCCGAAGAATCCAAGAAGGCCGACGAGACCAAGAAAGCGGAAGAGGCTAAAAAGGCTGATGAAGCCAAAAAAGCCGATGAAGCGAAGAAGACCGCCGAGGCCAAAAAGGCTGAAGAGAAACAATTGGCTGATATAGCCAAGAAGAAGTCTGAAGAAGAAGCCAAGAAGGCTGCTGAAGAAGAGGCCAAGAAAGCGGCCGCTGAAGAAGCCAAGAAGAAGATCGTCGAAGACGCGAAGAAGAAAGCCGCGGAAGACGCCAAGAAGAAATCTGAAGCTGAAGAGGCGAAGAAGAAAGTCGCCGAAGATGCGAAGAAGAAAGCTGCTGCCGATGCTGCGAAAAAGAAATCGCAGGAAGCGGCACGTAAATCCGCCGAAGAGAAAAAGGCTCAGGCCCTGGCAGATTTGCTTTCCGACACGCCTCAGCGTCAGCAGGCCTTGGCGGATGAGCAGGGTGACGAAGTCGCCGGCAGTTTCGATGACCTGATTCGTGCTCGTGCAGCGGAAGGCTGGGCTCGTCCACCTTCGGCACGCAAAGGCATGACGGTCGTGTTGCAAATCGGCATGTTGCCGGACGGTACGGTGACTTCGGTCAGCGTGTCCAAGTCCAGTGGTGACGGTCCGTTTGACGCGTCGGCAGTTGCTGCGGTCAAGAATATTGGACGTTTGACAGAAATGCAGGGAATGAAGCCGAGTGATTTCGCTCCGTATCGTTCATTCAAGATGACATTCACACCTGAGGATCTAGCCTTGTGAGAAACCTTCTTCGAGGAATGCTTGTCGTGATCTGCTGCCTGGCAGGGATTGCGACGGCAGATGAAAAAAACATTCTGGTCACCAGCGGCAGCGATCGGGCTACTCCGATCGCCGTCGTACCGTTTGGCAACCAGGGCGGCAGCGTGTTGCCGGACGACATGGCCGAAATCATCGGTAACGACCTGCGCAACTCGGGTTACTACTCGCCGATTCCAAAGCAGAACATGATCAGCCAGCCGAGCCAGGCCAGCGAAATCATCTTCCGTGACTTCAAGGCGCTCGGCGCCCAGTACGTCATGGTCGGCAGCATTGCTCCGGCGGGCGGTCGCCTGCAGGTTCAATACGCTCTGTTCAACGTCGCCACCGAACAGCAAGTGCTGACCGGCAGCGTGTCGGGCAGCGTTGATCAACTGCGTGACATGTCGCACTACATCGCGGACCAGTCGTTCGAAAAACTCACCGGTATCAAAGGTGCGTTCTCGACACGTCTGCTGTACGTGACTGCAGAGCGGTTCTCCGAGAAGAACACGCGCTACACGCTGCAACGTTCTGACTATGACGGTGCCCGTGCCGTGACCCTGCTGCAATCGCGCGAGCCGATCCTGTCGCCGCGTTTTGCACCGGATGGCAAGCGCATCGCTTATGTGTCGTTCGAGCAGAAGCGTCCGCGCATCTTCATGCAGAACATCGACACCGGTCGCCGTGAGCAGATCACCAACTTCGAAGGCCTGAATGGCGCGCCAGCCTGGTCGCCGGATGGCAATCGCCTGGCGTTGGTACTGTCGAAAGACGGTAACCCGGATATCTATGTGATGAACCTGGGTTCGCGTCAGCTGACCCGTGTTACCAACGGTCCTGGCATCAACACCGAACCGTTCTGGGGCAAGGATGGTAATACCCTTTATTTCACCTCCGACCGTGGCGGCAAGCCACAAATCTACAAAACCAGCGCCAGTGGCGGTGGTGCGGAGCGTGTGACTTTCATCGGCAACTACAACGCCAACCCGAAGCTTTCGGCTGATGAAAAGACCCTGGTGATGATTCACCGCCAGGATGGCTTCACTAATTTCAAGGTGGCGGCCCAGGATTTGCAGCGCGGAAGCGTAAAAATCCTCACTGATAGCACTCTGGACGAGTCGCCTACTGTTGCGCCCAACGGCACCATGGTAATCTACGCCACCCGCCAGCAGGGCCGGGGAGTCTTGATGCTCGTGTCCATTAATGGACGCGTAAGGCTCCCGCTTCCTACCGCACAAGGCGAAGTCAGAGAACCTTCCTGGTCCCCTTACCTGAACTGACGCGGCGCTACACGTTGTACTTAACACACTGGGGTTCATTAGGAGTTTCACGATGGAAATGCTGAAGTTTGGTAAATTTGCTGCGCTGGCTCTGGCCATGGCTGTAGCTGTAGGTTGCTCGTCCAAAGGCGGCGACAACGCCGGTGAAGGCGCTGTTGATCCAAACGCTGGTTACGGCGCTAACACTGGTGCCGTTGATGGCTCCCTGAGCGAAGAAGCTGCTCTGCGCGCAATCACCACCTTCTACTTCGAATACGATAGCTCGGACCTGAAGCCAGAAGCCATGCGCGCTCTGGACGTTCACGCCAAAGACCTGAAAGCAAACGGCGCTCGCGTTGTTCTGGAAGGCAACACCGACGAACGTGGTACTCGTGAGTACAACCTGGCACTGGGCGAGCGTCGTGCGAAAGCCGTTCAACGCTACCTGGTACTGCAAGGTGTTTCCCCAGCTCAGCTGGAACTGGTTTCCTACGGCGAAGAGCGTCCAGTTGCTACCGGCAACGACGAGCAGTCCTGGGCTCAAAACCGTCGCGTCGAACTGCGTAAGTAATTCGTCATGCGAACGTGCCGTCGTGCTGTAACTGTTTTGGCTCTCAGCCTCGCACCGCTTGCGGTGTGGGCTGCGGTTCCTGTGGTCGATAATGACTCCGGCTATAACAATAGCGGGAGTAGTTATCCGCCTGCGGGTTACGGTACGAACGGCGCCTATGCCGGGGGAGGGGTTTCGGCCCCTGTCTCGGCACAGGGCGAGCTGTTCAACCAACTGCAATCGATGCAGGAGCAGATCTCGCGCCAACAAGGTGTGATTGAAGTTCTGCAAAATGATGTAGCGCGCATGAAGCAGGAAAACCTGGAGCGATACCAGGATCTTGATCGGCGCATAGGAACCGGCGTTGCACCAGCCGCGACTCCTGAGAATTCTTCTGCCGGTGGCGATCTGAATGCCCCCGGCGCAGCAGCGGTTGCAGGGGCGGCAGCCGCTCAGGCTCCGGCCGCGGGTAGCGAACCGGCGGATCCAGCGAAGGAAAAACTGTATTACGATGCAGCCTTCGACTTGATCAAGGCCAAGGATTTCGACAAAGCCAGTCAGGCTTTCTCCGCTTTCCTGCGCAAATACCCGAACAGCCAATACGCGGGCAATGCCCAGTACTGGTTGGGCGAAGTAAACCTGGCCAAAGGCGATCTGCAAGGTGCAGGTCAGGCATTTGCCAAGGTTTCGCAGCTGTACCCAAAGCACAACAAAGTGCCTGATTCGCTGTACAAGCTGGCTGATGTAGAACGCCGCCTCGGTCATCCCGACAAGGTAAAAGGCATTCTGCAACAGGTTGTGTCCCAATATCCGGGCACTTCCGCCGCTCAGCTGGCCCAACGCGATCTGCAACGCATGTAAGCCTGCTTGACCCATTTCGAAGAAACCCGCGCTTGTCGCGGGTTTTTTCGTTAGAATTCACGCCCTTTTTATGAAATACGCTTTTTGGGGCCTGCGCGTTGGCGAGGTTCCTTGAAGTGCTGACGGAGGCGGACAGCCTGTTTAGCTGTTACGCCCGTGGCGACTATGCAAGACACATTGAGAATCACCGAAGTTTTCTACTCGTTGCAGGGGGAAACGCGGACTGCCGGGCTGCCCACAGTATTTGTGCGCCTGACCGGTTGCCCATTGCGTTGCCAATACTGCGACAGCGCCTATGCGTTCACTGGCGGCACTGTCCGAACGCTCGACGACATCCTCGAGCAAGTGGCCGGTTTCCGCCCGCGTTATGTGTGTGTCACCGGCGGAGAGCCGCTGGCGCAACCCAATGCCATCCCATTGCTTAAGCAGTTGTGCGACGCCGGTTACGAAGTGTCACTGGAAACCAGTGGTGCGCTTGATATCTCGGCGGTAGATTCACGCGTGAGTCGCGTTGTCGACCTGAAAACCCCAGGTTCGAAGGAAGCGCACCGCAACCGCTATGAGAACATCGAGCTGCTCACCCCCAACGACCAGGTGAAGTTTGTCATCTGCTCGCGGGAAGACTACGACTGGGCCGTGTCGAAGCTGATTCAGTACGGTCTGGATCGCCGAGCCGGTGAAGTGCTGTTCTCGCCAAGCCACCATGACCTGAATGCTCGGGATCTGGCTGACTGGGTAGTGGCGGACAACCTGCCAGTACGTCTGCAACTGCAGCTGCATAAATATCTTTGGAATGACGAGCCGGGGCGCTGACATGACTGAACAAACGAATACTGCTGAAAAACGTGCGGTCATCCTGCTGTCCGGCGGCCTCGACTCGGCGACGGTCGTGGCCATGGCTCGCGCTGAAGGCTACAGCTGCTACACGATGAGCTTCGATTACGGTCAGCGGTCTCATGCCGAATTACACGCCGCTGAACGTGTTGCCCGGGACTTGGGTGTGGTCGAGCACAAGGTCATCGGTTTGAACCTGAACGGCATCGGTGGCTCGGCACTGACCGACAGCAGCATTGATGTGCCGGAAGAGGCAGGTGAAGGCATCCCTGTGACTTACGTGCCTGCTCGCAACACCGTGTTTCTGTCCCTGGCGCTAGGCTGGGCCGAAGTGCTCGGGGCGCGCGACATCTTCATTGGCGTTAACGCTGTCGATTACTCCGGCTATCCGGATTGCCGTCCTGAGTTCATCGAGTCCTTCGAGCGCATGGCCAATCTGGCGACCAAGGCCGGTGTCGAAGGCAATGGCTTCCGCATTCAGGCACCCCTGCAAAACCTGAGCAAGGCGCAGATCGTCCAGGCGGGCGTGAAGCTGGGCGTCGATTACGGTCTGACCGTTTCCTGCTATCAGGCGGACGATAAGGGCTACGCGTGCGGCAAATGCGACAGCTGCCGACTGCGTGCGGAAGGCTTTGCAGCAGCCGGAATCAGCGATCCAACACCTTATTTTTGATTTATTTCAAATTAGGTGTTGAATAGTCCTTAAAAATCAGTATTATACGCGCCACCACACAGCGGGTCGTTAGCTCAGTTGGTAGAGCAGTTGGCTTTTAACCAATTGGTCGTAGGTTCGAATCCCACACGACCCACCATTTTTGTAGCAGTTTTAAAAGTCTGGAAGGCCCACGCAAGTGAGGATTTCCGGATTTTTTTTTGCCTGCGATTTATGGTCTGCCCGGTTCAGGGCTTCTCCCCATGACGCAGGTCAGAATCATCTTTTGCATCCGCACGATATTCTGTAGCCTTGCGCAGCTTCACGCTGTCCGTGCCTGATGATACTCACTCTCCCGGCGGTACCCTCAAGTGGTCCGGAGCCGGGTGTATACTCGACTTTCGCGCGAATGCGCCTGCAGGTCTTGCGAACATGACGCAGATTTCCGAACGCCTTCTGGTTCAAGCCCACCTCGATGCCAAGCAGCCCAAGCCGCTGACGGTCGAGGAGGAAGCCTATTACCGTGCTGCCATCGCCGCCGAGCTCAAGGCTCAGGACGCAGTGCTGGTTGCGCACTTTTATTGTGATCCGGTTATTCAAGCCCTGGCTGAAGAAACCGGAGGCTGTGTCTCCGACTCGCTGGAGATGGCCCGCTTCGGCAATGCTCACCCGGCCAAGACCGTTGTGGTTGCCGGTGTGAAATTCATGGGCGAAACCGCCAAAATCCTCAACCCTGAAAAACGTGTGCTGATGCCGACCCTGGAAGCGACCTGTTCGCTGGACCTGGGTTGCCCGGTGGACGAGTTCTCGGCGTTCTGCGATCAGCACCCGGAACGTACCGTGGTGGTGTATGCCAACACCTCGGCGGCGGTCAAGGCCCGGGCGGACTGGGTTGTTACATCAAGCTGCGCTCTGGAGATCGTCGAAAGCCTGATGGATAACGGCGAAACGATCATCTGGGGCCCGGACAAGCACCTGGGCACCTACATTCAGCGCCAGACCGGTGCGGACATGTTGCTGTGGGACGGGGCCTGCATCGTTCACGAAGAGTTCAAGTCCAAGCAGCTCGAAGACATGAAAGCGCTGTATCCGGACGCGGCGATTCTGGTGCACCCGGAATCACCGACCTCAGTGATCGAGCTGGCGGACGCTGTCGGTTCCACCAGTCAGTTGATCGCAGCGGCGCAGAGCCTGCCGAACAAGACGCTAATCGTTGCCACCGACCGTGGCATCTTCTACAAGATGCAGCAGTTGTGCCCGGACAAGGTGTTCATCGAGGCGCCAACAGCGGGTAACGGCGCGGCGTGTCGCAGTTGCGCGCACTGCCCGTGGATGGCGATGAATACGCTTGAGCGCACGCTGAAGGCCTTGAAAGAAGGGGCGAACGAGATCTTTGTCGATCCGGCGCTGATTCCTCAGGCGATTCGCCCGTTGAAGCGGATGCTCGACTTCACTCAGGCTGCGCGGATGAGGCTGGCCGGGAACGCCTGATAGCTGTCAGGCAAATTGAAAAACCTGTGGGAGCGAGCAGGCTCGCTCCCACAATGGTTTTACGCTATCCGATTATTTGGTTTTCTTCGGGATCCGCACCAGTTGGGTGCCTGAATAGATGTCATGCCAGCTGCGTTTCTGTTTGTCGAACAGCGACCAGATGAATCCAAGGCCGACACACAGCAAGGATGCGATCGACACGACAAAGCGCAGCAGCGCCTGCCACAGGCTGATGGATGAGCCATCGGCGTTCTGCACGCGGATGCACCAAACCTGCATGCCCAGGGTCTGCCCGGACCAGGTCCAGAACTTGGCGAAGAAGCCGAACAGCACGAACAACAACACCGTCGACAGCAACGGATCACCGTCCAGTGCGCCGGCTTCGGTCAGGGTACGCATTTTGTCTTCGCCGATGATCGCCATCTGGATCATCTTGTAGAGGCCGCTGGTGACGATCAACAGAGCAGTGCACAACAGAAAGTCATAGAACATCGCTGCCAGGCGACGGCCCAGGGTCGCGGCGGGAAAGTCGCCCTGAGGGGTGAGCAGGTGTTTCGACATGGCAGGGCTCTCGACGGAAAAAGAAGCCATTTTACGGATTTACGCGCACAAAAAAGCCCCTGATGTCAGCATCAGGGGCTTTTTCGTTACAGAAGGTTAGGCTTCTGCTTGTACTTCGTCAGCCTGCATGCCTTTCTGGCCTTGCACGGCGATGAAGGTCACTTTCTGGCCTTCTTTCAGGCTCTTGAAGCCGTTGCCCTGAATAGCGCGGAAATGCACGAACAGATCCGGACCGCTTTCTGGAGTGATAAAACCAAAACCTTTCTCGTCGTTAAACCACTTGACGGTACCGCTCTGACGTTGGGACATTTCTTATTTCCTTTGACGCAAAAATTAATGACAGTCTCTTTCTCATGAAAGAGTACTGGGGCTGGTTGCAGGGAGAGTAAGAAGACGCCGAACGGGATGTAGCTAACTTGTAGGCTACTGCCCAGGTCACGATTCCAAGCGACCCATGCAAACACAGTGAACAAACTCTACGCCAACTACGGGAGAAAAAACAAGCCCCGTGAGAAGCCCGGTTTTACTCAGGTTTCTGGCCATAAGTGTGTTCACTAGTTCCAGCTTATTCGATGCGGTGGTTCAATTGCTTTCGATTGTTATAAGCAGGGTTCATAAACGAAAGCTTGCACTCTTTTATGGCGGTTGCGTTACACATTAGTGCACTGTTAACGCAACCGCGTTACTTATAGAAACAGTCAATCAACCACGATAGTAGCGTTGTGCAACGAATGGCATTTTGCTTACAAGCAAAGGCACCTTTTTCCCACGAACAATTGCGAACACAGGTGTGTCGATGGCGATGTATGCGCTGTCGAGGTAACCCATGGCCAAAGGACCGCTCAAAGTCGGACCGAAACCACCGCTGCAAACGCTACCGATGATGTCGCCTGCTTCGTTGACGATCTCTGCGCCCTCGCGCACGGGTGTGCGTTCCTGCGGCAACAGGCCTACACGCTTGCGGCTGACACCGGCTTGCTGCTGGGCGAACACGGTTTCAGCGCCAGGGAAACCGCCGGCCCGCGCGCCATCGGCACGTCGAGGCTTGGAGATGGCCCACAGCAGGCTCGCTTCAATCGGAGTGGTGTCGGTGTTCATGTCGTGGCCGTAGAGGCACAGGCCGGCTTCCAGGCGCAGCGAATCACGAGCGCCCAGGCCAATGGCCGCAACTTCCGGTTCGGCCAGCAGGGCACGGGCCAACGCTTCGGCATTGGCTGCCGGCACGGAGATTTCGAAACCGTCTTCGCCGGTGTAACCCGAGCGGCTGACAAAGCAGTCCACGCCCAGCAACTTCACGCGGGCGAACTGCATGAACGTCATTTTCGCCACTTCCGGCGCCAGGCGCGCGAGCACCGTGACGGCGGCCGGACCTTGCAGAGCCAGCAGTGCGCGTTCTTCGAACAGCGGCTCGATGGTGCATTGGTCGCCGATGTGTTTGCGCAGGTGCGCGAGGTCCTGATCCTTGCAGGCCGCGTTGACCACCAGGAACAGTTCGTCGTTACCGAGGTTGGCGACCATCAGGTCATCGAGGATGCCGCCCGTCTCGTTAGTGAACATGGCGTAGCGCTGCATGCCCACCGGCAGGTCGATAATGTCCACCGGCACCAGGGTTTCCAGGGCCTTGGCGGCATTGGCGCCGGTCAGGCGGATCTGGCCCATGTGCGAAACATCGAACAGCCCGGCCTGATCACGGGTGTGCTGGTGTTCCTTCATGACGCCCAGCGGGTACTGCACCGGCATGTCATAGCCGGCAAACGGCACCATGCGGGCGCCGAGTTCGATGTGCAGTGCGTGCAACGGGGTTTTCAACAGTTGTTCGGTGGACATATCCAGCTCCTGAAAAAGTGTGCAGATGCAGTGAGCGCGCATCAGCACTCGATAATGTTGACCGCCAAACCGCCACGGGCGGTTTCCTTGTATTTGCTTTTCATGTCGGCACCGGTCTGGCGCATGGTGCGGATGACTTTGTCGAGGGAGACGAAGTGCTGACCGTCGCCACGCAGGGCCATGCGCACGGCATTGATGGCTTTCACCGAACCCATGGCGTTGCGCTCGATGCAAGGCACTTGCACCAGCCCGCCGATCGGGTCGCAGGTCAGGCCGAGGTTGTGTTCCATGCCGATTTCGGCGGCGTTTTCCACTTGCTGCACGGTGCCGCCAAGCACTTCGCACAACGCGCCGGCCGCCATCGAACAGGCCACGCCGACTTCACCCTGACAACCGACTTCAGCGCCGGAGATCGAGGCGTTTTCTTTATAGAGAATGCCGATGGCGGCAGCCGTCAGCAGGAAACGTACGACGCCGTCTTCGTTGGCGCCGGGGATGAAGCGCATGTAGTAGTGCAAAACTGCCGGGACGATGCCCGCTGCACCGTTGGTAGGCGCGGTGACCACGCGCCCGCCATTGGCATTTTCTTCGTTGACCGCCAGGGCATACAGGTTGACCCAGTCCAGCACCGACAGCGGATCGCGCAGCGACGATTCGGGGTTTTTGCACAGTTGCCGATGCAGCGCTGCCGCCCGCCGCTTGACCTTCAAACCGCCGGGCAGGATGCCTTCGTTGCGGCAACCGGCGTCGACGCAATCCTGCATCACTTGCCAGATTTTCAGCAGACCGGCGCGGGTTTCTGCTTCCGGGCGCCAGGCGCTTTCGTTGGTCAGCATCACCTGGCTGATGGACAGACCGTAGGTGGTGCAATGAGTGAGCAGGTCCTTGGCGCTTTTGAACGGGAAGGTCAGGGGAGTGGCGTCTTCGACGATGCGGTCGGCGCCGGCGGCGTCTTCATCGACGACGAAACCGCCGCCGACCGAGTAGTACTCGCGGCTGCGGATCTGCAGGCCCGCCGCGTCGAACGCGCGAAAGATCATGCCGTTGGGGTGATAGGCCAGCGGTTTGCGGATCATCGCCAGGTGTTCTTTCTCGTTGAACGCAATGCTGTGTTCGCCGAGCAGGTTCAAGCGACCGTTGCCACGAATGTCTTGCAGACGGGCGGCGACGGTTTCGGTGTTAACGGTGTCCGGGTGTTCACCTTCCAGTCCGAGCAGCACAGCCTTGTCGCTGCCGTGGCCCTTGCCGGTGGCGCCGAGCGAGCCGTAGAGCTCGACTTTGACGCAGGTGGTGGCGGCCAGCAGCCCTTCACGGCGCAAACCTTCGACGAAACGCGCAGCAGCGCGCATCGGGCCGACGGTATGGGAGCTGGAGGGGCCGATGCCAATCTTGAACAGGTCGAACACGCTTAACGACATGGTTGTTCTCCGGTTTCTTGTTATGAGGAGCACCGCGACCCCGTAGGAGCGAGGCTTGCCCGCGAAGCTTTTGGCGACCTTGATGGCCTCTTCGCGGGCAAGCCTCGCTCCTACGGGGTTTTGTGGCGTCCTAGTGGGGCGAGAGAGTCCGCCCCCTATAGATCAAGCGTAGCTTTCGATCGACGGGCAAGCGCAAACCAGGTTGCGATCACCGAAGACGTTGTCGACGCGACCGACCGGCGGCCAGTATTTGCCTTCGATCAGCGAAGCAACCGGGTACACCGCTTGCTCACGGCTGTACGGATGGGACCACTCGCCGACCAGTTCCGCTGCAGTGTGCGGGGCGTTTTTCAGCGGGTTGTCGTCCTTGTCCAGGGTGCCGTTTTCCACTGCGCGGATTTCTTCGCGGATGCGGATCATGGCGTCGCAGAAGCGGTCCAGTTCTTCCTTGGATTCGCTTTCGGTCGGCTCGATCATCAGCGTGCCGGCGACCGGGAACGACATGGTCGGGGCGTGGAAGCCGAAGTCGATCAGGCGCTTGGCAACGTCATCGACGCTGATGCCGCTGCTGTCTTTCAACGGACGCAGGTCGAGGATGCACTCGTGCGCAACCAGGCCGTTGCTGCCGGTGTACAGCACTGGATAGTGCTCTTCGAGGCGACGGGAAATGTAGTTGGCATTGAGGATCGCCAGTTGCGAAGCGCGCTTGAGACCCGCGCCACCCATCATCCGAATGTACATCCAGGTGATCGGCAGAATGCTCGCGCTGCCGAACGGTGCCGCGCAGACCGCGCCTTCCTTGCGATCCATCTGGGCGTGGCCCGGCAGGAACGGGGTCAGGTGCGATTTCACGCCGATCGGGCCGACGCCCGGGCCGCCACCACCGTGAGGGATGCAGAAGGTTTTGTGCAGGTTCAGGTGGGACACGTCGCCGCCGAACTTGCCCGGCGCGCAGAGGCCGACCATCGCGTTCATGTTGGCGCCGTCGATGTACACCTGGCCGCCGTTGTCATGAATGATGCCGCAGATTTCGCGGATGCCTTCTTCGAACACGCCGTGGGTCGACGGGTAAGTGATCATCAGCGCAGCGAGGTGTTCGCGGTGCTCGATGGCCTTGGCGCGCAGGTCTTCGATGTCGACGTTGCCACGGGCGTCGCAGGCGGTCACGACTACACGCATGCCAGCCATGTTGGCGGTAGCGGGGTTGGTGCCGTGGGCGGACGACGGGATCAGGCAGATGTCGCGACGGTCTTCGCCACGGCTCTGGTGGTAAGCACGAATGGCCAGCAGACCGGCGTATTCACCTTGGGAACCGGCGTTCGGTTGCAGCGAGATCGAGTCGTAACCGGTGGCGGCGCAGAGCATCGCTTCCAGTTCGTCGGTCAGTTGCTGGTAACCGGCGCTTTGTTCGGCTGGGGCGAACGGGTGCAGGGCACCGAACTCAGCCCAGGTCACCGGGATCATTTCGCTGGCGGCGTTGAGTTTCATGGTGCACGAACCCAGCGGGATCATGGTGCGATCCAGGGCCAGGTCCTTGTCGGCGAGCTTGCGCAGGTAGCGCATCAGCTCGGTTTCCGAGTGATAACGGTTGAACACCGGGTGGCTGAGGATCGGCGATTGGCGAACCAGTGCAGCCGGGATCGCGCTGACCACTGCCGCTGCGATGGCAGCGAAGTCCGGCAGTGCTTTGCCGTCGGCAAACAAGGCCCACAGGGTTTCGACGTCAGCTTGCGAAGTGGTTTCGTCGAGGGACAGGCCCAGACGCTCGCCATCGACTACGCGCAGGTTGATCTGCTGCGCTCGCGCCTTGTCATGCAGTTTGGCGGTGTTGGCGCCGGTGTTCAGGGTCAGGGTGTCGAAGAAGCTGGCTTGCTCGACGGTCAGGCCCAGTGCGCTCAAGCCCTTGGCGAGGATCGCGGTCAGGTGATGAATGCGGTTGGCAATCTGCGTCAGGCCTTTCGGGCCGTGATACACGGCGTACATGCTGGCGATGTTGGCCAGCAGAACCTGCGCGGTGCAGATGTTGCTGGTGGCCTTCTCGCGACGGATGTGTTGTTCGCGGGTCTGCATGGCCAGGCGCAGGGCCGGCTTGCCGAAACGGTCCACGGAGACACCGACCAGACGGCCCGGCATGTCGCGCTTGAACGCATCTTTGGTAGAGAAGTAAGCCGCGTGCGGGCCACCGAAGCCCAGCGGCACGCCGAAGCGTTGTGCGCTGCCGATGGCGACGTCGGCACCGAACTCGCCCGGCGGGGTCAGCACGGTCAGGGCCAGCAGGTCGGCAGCGACGGCAACCAGTGCGTTGGCAGCGTGGAAACGCTCGGTCAGTGCGCGGTAGTCGAAGACGTCACCGTTGCTGGCCGGGTATTGCAGCAGGGCGCCGAAGAACGGCGTCACGTCAGTCAGTTCAAGCTCGTCGCCGACGACTACGTCGATGCCCAACGGCTCGGCACGGGTGCGCAGCACGTCGAGGGTTTGCGGGTGGCAATGCACGGAGGCGAAGAACGCGTGGCTGCCTTTGTTCTTGCTCAGGCGCTTGCAGAAGGTCATGGCTTCGGCGGCGGCAGTGGCTTCGTCGAGCAGCGAGGCGTTGGCGATCGGCAAACCGGTCAGGTCGCTGATCAGGGTCTGGAAGTTCAACAGCGCTTCGAGACGGCCCTGGGAGATTTCTGGCTGGTACGGGGTGTAGGCGGTGTACCAGGCCGGGTTTTCCAGCAGGTTGCGCAGGATCGGCGACGGTGTGTGGGTGCCGTAGTAGCCCTGGCCGATGTAAGTCTTGAACAGCTGGTTCTTGGCCGCGATGCCTTTGATCAACGCCAGGGCGTCGGCTTCGCTCAGGCCGTCTTCAAGACCGAGCACGCTGGTGCCTTTGATGCTGTCCGGAATGACGCTGGCGCTCAGGGCTTCCAGCGAGTCGAAACCGAGGCTGTTGAGCATCGCTTGCTCATCGCCGGAACGCGGGCCGATGTGGCGCGCGATGAATTCGTTGGCAGTGCTCAGATTGATTTGAGTCATGTGCGTGCTCCTCAGGCTTCGGCGTTGGCTTTGATCAGACGGTCGTAGGCGTCCTGATCCAGCAGTTTGGCGACAGCCGAGGCGTCAGTTGGCTGGAAGCGGAAGAACCAGCCTTCGCCCAGCGGATCTTCGTTGACCAGTTCCGGGCTGCTGTCCAGCGCCGGGTTCACTTCCAGCACTTCACCGTCGAGTGGCATGTACACGCCGCTGGCGGCTTTTACCGATTCCACGGTGGCGGCTTCTGCGCCTTTGTCGTAGGACTGCAGCTCAGGCAGTTGTACGAAAACCACGTCGCCCAGGGCGTTCTGCGCGAAAGCGGTGATGCCGACGGTGACGGAGCCATCAGCTTCGGTACGCAGCCATTCGTGATCTTCAGTAAAACGCAATTCGCTCATGGAAACTCCTAAGGGGGCCAGACTCGTCTGGTGGACGCGATTGAATGCTTGGGCGTAAGCCCTGATTTATGAGTGGTTACTAAGCAATTTCGCGGCCAATTTGATTTTGTTGTTATAAATCAATTGGTTAGGAGTTTGTTTTGAGGATGGTTTTTTTATCGGTGTAGCGAAATCGCTACAGTCGAGTGCGAACAAAAAAGTATAGGTGGATCAAAGCCTTGTGCAGCGGTGATCCGAAGCGGGTGTATCGATATCGTTCCGCTGTAGCGCTTTCAGTACAGATGGAGGTCGTTTTCAGACGCTATTCCTGAGGATGCCCACCGACCTGTAGGAGCCGGCTTGCTGGCGATGGCGTCTTCAGCATCGCCATCGCCAGCAA
>NZ_JAHBDD010000037.1:0-45392 GCF_019956155.1 Pseudomonas sp. BF-RE-22
GCTCGCGATAGCGGAGTGTCAGTCACCACATGAGTTGGCTGACACACCGCTTCGCGAGCAGGCTCGCTCCCACATTTGATCTCCACTGATTTGGAGATCCGTGTCTTACTGTACCTCCCCCCGCGATTTTCCCCCTTCGCTTACAAACTCCCCCTTGCGCGACACAGCAGCGATACACCTCGCCCGTTAAATGGCCACATCCGAGCAAGGCACCCGGCCGCGCTTCTCCACCGAGAGGTGCGGCTTTTTTCGTCTGGCGGTTTTACACCCGAAAACGCTGCACCATCCCCTGCAACGCATTGGCCAGTTTCGACAGCTCGTGGCTGGAGGCACTGGTCTGATCCGCGCCGGTAGCGGAACGCACCGACAGATCACGAATGTTCACCAGATTGCGATCCACCTCCCGGGCCACTTGAGCCTGCTCTTCCGCTGCACTGGCAATCACCAGGTTGCGCTCGTGGATTTCGTGAACCGATGCAGTGATCGTCTGCAATGCGTCACCCGCCCGCTTCGCCATCACCAGAGTTTCGGCAGCACGGGAAGCGCTGGCATTCATCGAGTCCAGCGCCAGGCTTGAACCGCTGCGCATGCCCTGGACCATTTGTTCGATTTCCTGAGTCGATTGCTGCGTGCGATGCGCCAGTGCACGCACCTCATCGGCCACCACCGCAAAACCACGCCCGCTTTCACCCGCACGCGCCGCTTCAATTGCAGCGTTGAGCGCCAACAGATTGGTTTGCTCGGCAATGGCCCGAATCACATCCAGCACCTTGCCGATGTCCTGGGACTGATTGGCCAGTGACTGCACCAACTCGCCGGTGTGCTGCACATCATTGGCCAGGGCGCTGATGGCACTCGCGGTTTCGCTGACCCGCTCCTGCCCCAGATGCGCCGACTCGCTGGACTGGCGAGTGGCATCGGAGGTCGACACTGCGTTGCGCGCAACTTCTTCGACGGCGGAGGTCATTTCGTTGACCGCCGTGGCGGCTTGCTCAATCTCGTTGTTCTGTTGTTGCAGGCCCTGAGTGCTGTCGAGGGTGACGGCGTTCAGCTCATCCGCCGCCGTGGCCAGTTGCGTCGCCGAGCCACTGATGGCTTGCAGGGTTTCCCGCAGGTTCTGCTGCATGGTCGCCAGCGCCTTGAGCAAACGGCTCACTTCGTCGTTGCCATGGGTCGCGATAGGTCGGGTCAAATCGCCCTGCGCCACGCTTTCCGCCGCACTCAGGGCTTCGTTCAGCGGACGGACGATACTGCGAGTCAGCAACATTGCCAGGCCGACAGTCGCCAACGCCGCGAGCGCGATGAACAGGCTGACGATGGATCGCGAGGTTTCGTAGTGCGCTGCGGATTTCTGGCTTTCAACGGCGACCTGTTTGGCGAACAGTTCCGCCAGGTCATTGAGCTGTTTGCCGGAACCATCGACCACGGTTTTCATGTCGATCAACAGCAGTTTGGTCAGCTCGTCACGGCGACCTTGCTCGGCCAGGGTGAACGACTGGGCAATGCCGGTGCGATAGGCGGCGAAGGTGGTTTTGAACTGGTCGTACAAGGCCTGACCTTCAGCGGTGTCGACCAACTTGTCGTAAGCCGCAATCTTCTCGCTCAGTTCCTTGTCGCGAGTGTCCATCTGGCCGCGGTAGGTGGGAATGTTCTTTGGGTCTTGATCCAGTGCCATGCGCAAGGAAATGGTACGGATGCGCAGCATCAGCTCGCGGATCTCATCACCACCACGGATGCTCGGCAGCCATTGCTTCTCCACCGCCACCTCGCTCTCGCGAATGCTCGACATTTGCCCCAGGGCAAATATTCCGAGCAACGCCACCAGCACGGCAATCAAGGCAAAACCCAGCGCAGCACGAGGGGCAATATTCAGCTGACGAAGAAACATAACGAGCGCCTTTCTTGTTGTTGGCCTGAATGGGAGGTCGCGAGTGCGCCCCGACAGCTCGTTATCGGCTAGTTGTACGATGACTTGAAAGGATTCGGCTTTTTCAAAGGCAAAAAAAAATCCCCGTATCTTTCGATACGAGGATTTTTAATATGGTCGGGGTAAGGGGATTCGAACTCCTGACATCCTGCTCCCAAAGCAGGCGCGCTACCGGACTGCGCTATACCCCGGTAAAAAAAAGGCACCTTTAAAAGGCGCCTTCTGCGAACAGAGCTTTTGGCGTCTGATCTTAAGATTCGATTCCAGCGTTAACTGGTTTCAAAAATGGTGGGTCGTGTGGGATTCGAACCTACGACCAATTGGTTAAAAGCCAACTGCTCTACCAACTGAGCTAACGACCCAAAAATGGTCGGGGTAAGGGGATTCGAACTCCTGACATCCTGCTCCCAAAGCAGGCGCGCTACCGGACTGCGCTATACCCCGGTTTGAAATTGGCTCCGTGACCAGGACTCGAACCTGGGACCCAATGATTAACAGTCATTTGCTCTACCGACTGAGCTATCACGGAACTACATATTTCAATTTACAACGGTGAAGCTTTACTGCGTTCTCTTCGACCCGTTCGCATCGCTGCGTTCGTGTGTCTGAGGCGCGCTATTCTACAATCTTAAGCACCTCTGTCAACCCCCTAAATTGCATTCAAGTTAATGATTTGCAACTTATTTCAGATTCCTGCTTGGGGAGCAGAAACCCTTCCGGGTGACTTACTGCGGGGCGCACTTTACAAGCCTTTTCCTTTGAGTTCAACAACCTGACGAAAAAAAGGCCTCGCAATGCGAGGCCTCTTCAGTTTTGTTGCTAACGCGGATCAGGCGAAGACGATTTCGTCGTTTTCCACCACACCCTTGGCGGTATCGCCGGGCATGAAACGCCCCGACAAAATCAGCTGCGCCAGCGGGTTTTCGATCCAGCGCTGAATCGCACGTTTGAGTGGCCGTGCGCCGTACACCGGGTCGTAGCCAACCGCGATCAGCTTGTCCATGGCCTCAGGGCTGAGTTCCAGTTTCAGTTCGCGCTCAGTCAGGCGACTGCGCAGACGACCCAACTGGATCTCGGTAATGCCCGCGATCTGATCCCGCGCCAATGGCTCGAAGATCACCACTTCGTCGACCCGGTTGATGAACTCCGGCCGGAAGTGCGTGGAAATCGCATCCATCACCGCTGCGCGCTGAGCCTCACGATCACCGACCAGTTCCTGGATCTGTACCGAGCCCAGGTTGGAGGTCATGACGATCACGGTGTTCTTGAAATCCACCGTGCGGCCATGGCTGTCGGTCAGGCGGCCATCTTCCAGCACTTGCAGCAAGATGTTGAACACGTCCGGGTGGGCCTTCTCGACCTCATCCAGCAGGATCACCGAATAAGGCTTGCGACGCACCGCCTCGGTCAGGTAACCGCCCTCTTCATACCCTACGTAGCCTGGTGGCGCACCGATCAACCGGGCCACGGAATGTTTCTCCATGAACTCGGACATGTCGATCCGCACCATCGCCTCCTCGGTATCAAAGAGGAACTCGGCCAACGCCTTGCACAACTCGGTTTTACCGACACCGGTCGGGCCGAGGAACATGAACGAACCGCTCGGACGATTCGGGTCGGACAAACCGGCCCGCGAACGGCGCACCGCGTTGGAAACCGCGATCACCGCTTCGTCCTGACCGATCACACGTTGGTGCAACAGGCCTTCCATCTTCATCAGCTTGTCGCGCTCGCCTTCGAGCATTTTCGACACCGGAATGCCGGTCCACTTCGAGACGACTTCGGCGATTTCTTCCTCGGTCACCTTGCTGCGCAGCAACTGGTTTTCGCTTTTGCCATGCTGGTCGACCATTTGCAGGCTGCGCTCCAGGTCCGGGATCACCCCGTATTGCAGCTCGGCCATGCGGTTCAGGTCGCCTTTACGGCGTGCCGCTTCCAGTTCCTGACGGGACTGTTCGATTTTCTGCTGGATCTGCGCAGAACCCTGGACTTCGGCTTTTTCCGAGTTCCAGATTTCTTCGAGGTCCGAATACTCCCGTTCATGACGAACGATTTCTTCCTGGAGTTTCTCCAGACGCTTGATCGCCGCTTCGTCGCTCTCTTTCTTCAGCGCCTGGGATTCCACCTTCAGCTGAATCAGACGACGCTCCAGACGGTCCAGCACTTCCGGCTTGGAGTCGATCTCCATGCGGATGCGGCTGGCGGCTTCGTCGATCAGGTCGATGGCCTTGTCCGGCAACTGACGATCGGTAATGTAGCGATGACTGAGCTTGGCCGCGGCGATGATCGCGCCGTCGGTGATCGCCACTTTGTGGTGAACTTCATAACGCTCTTTCAGGCCACGCAGAATGGCGATGGTGTCTTCTTCGCTCGGTTCATCCACCAACACTTTCTGGAAGCGCCGCTCAAGGGCCGCGTCCTTCTCTATATATTGGCGGTACTCGTTGAGCGTGGTCGCGCCGACGCAGTGCAACTCGCCACGGGCCAACGCAGGTTTGAGCATGTTGCCCGCATCCATCGAGCCTTCGCCCTTACCGGCGCCGACCATGGTGTGCAGTTCGTCGATGAACAGAATGATCTGCCCTTCCTGCTTCGACAGCTCGTTGAGCAGGGATTTCAGGCGTTCTTCGAACTCGCCACGGTACTTGGCACCGGCAATCAGCGCGCCCATGTCCAGGGACAGCAGGCGTTTGCCTTTCAGGCCATCCGGCACTTCGCCGTTGATGATGCGCTGGGCCAGGCCTTCGGCGATGGCGGTTTTACCCACGCCAGGCTCACCGATCAGCACCGGGTTGTTCTTGGTGCGGCGTTGCAGCACCTGAATGGTCCGGCGAATTTCGTCGTCACGACCGATTACCGGATCGAGCTTGCCGTCTTCGGCGCGCTTGGTCAGGTCGACGGTGTATTTATCCAGCGCCTGACGCGACTCTTCGTGGTTGGCGTCGTTGACCGCTTCGCCACCACGCAGGTTGTTGATCGCGTTTTCCAGGGCTTTTTTGCTGACGCCCTGACCGAGCAACAATTTGCCGAGTTTGCTGTTCTCGTCCATGGCGGCGAGCAGCACCAGCTCACTGGAAATGAACTGATCACCCTTCTGCTGGGCCAGGCGATCCGCCTGGTTGAGCAGACGCGCCAAGTCCTGCGACATGTTGACGTCGCCAGTCGGGTTCTGGATTTTTGGCAGCTGGTCGAGCTCTTTGGTCAGCTCTTTACGCAGGCTGTTGACGTCAAAACCGACCTGCATCAACAGGGGTTTGATCGAACCACCCTGCTGTTCAAGCATGGCTTGCATCAAATGCGCCGGTTCAATACCGGGATGGTCGAGGCCGACGGCCAGCGATTGGGCGTCGGATAGAGCTAACTGCAATTTGCTGGTTAAACGATCTATACGCATGGGTCACCTTCCTTTTGAGCAGGCCGGACCTATAAAACATCCTGAATGAAGAAACCTGCCAGATACCGCTATAGATGTGGTCGATTCTGGGAGTTTCAAGCGTCGTACAGTTGACGCAGGTCAGAGGAGTTTAGCGTTCGAGCCAGATAAGGGAGGCAAACCGACCGGTGCGAGGGCTGCGGCGGTAAGAAAAGAAGCGGGGATCGGTCACGGTGCAGAAACCGCCACCATAAACAGCAGTGACACCACGAGCAGCCAGACGCAAACGCGCCAGCTCATAGATGTCAGCCATGAATTTGCCAGCGTTTTGGCTGGGCACGAAGGCTTTCGCGGATTCGGGCAATTGCTCGACGAAGGTAGCCCGCACTTCCGGGCCGACTTCAAAGGCTTGCGGGCCAATGGCCGGACCGAGCCAGACCAGCACGTCTTCCGAGGGCACGGCCAGCGCATCGAGCGTCGCTTCGAGCACACCCGCCGCCAACCCGCGCCAACCGGCGTGGGCCGCAGCGACGCGAGTGCCGGCACGGTCGCAAAACAACGCGGGCAGGCAATCAGCCGTCATCGCCGCGCAGGCAATGCCGGGCGTTGCCGTCCAGCTGGCGTCGGCGGTGGCCACAAGGCCTGGGTCCGCATGAGCCACGGCGATGCCGTGAACCTGCTTCAACCAGGCCGGCTGCATGGAGAAATGATCGGTGAGGCGACGGCGGTTTTCGGCAACAGCTTCGGGGCTGTCGTCGACGTGATCGCCGAGGTTGAGGCTGTCGAACGGCGCCAGACTGACGCCGCCCGCACGGGTGGTGACGCAGGCTTTCACCCCGGCAGGCACAGGCCAGTCGGGAATCAGCCAGTCACTCATCCGATGAACGCCTCGCGGTCTTGCTTGAGCAGCGTCAGCAACCAGACGAAATCGTCCGGCAGTGGCGATTCCCAGCTCATGCGTTTACCGGTAGTCGGGTGATCCAGCTCCAGGAACCGCGCATGCAGCGCCTGACGCGGGAACGTCTTCAAGGAATCGACCATGGTCTGGCTGGCGGCTGGCGGGATACGGAAACGACCGCCGTAGGCAGGATCTCCGACCAACGGGTAGTTGATGTGCGCCATGTGCACGCGAATCTGGTGCGTACGACCGGTTTCCAGCTTCACCCGCACGTGAGTGTGGGAGCGGAAACGCTCAAGCACACGGTAATGGCTGACGGCTTGCTTGCCACCTTCCATCACGGCCATGCGCTGGCGTTGCTGGCCGTGACGACCGATCGGCGCGTTGATCTTGCCGCCCGCCGTCACTACGCCGATCACGATGCACTCGTAGATCCGGCTGACGCTGCGGCTCTGCAACTGTGTCACCAGCTGCGTCTGCGCTTGAATGGTCTTGGCCACCACCATCAGACCGGTGGTGTCCTTGTCCAGACGATGCACGATACCGGCGCGGGGCACATTGATGATGTCCGGCACGTGGTGCAGCAAGGCGTTGAGCAAGGTGCCATCAGCGTGACCGGCAGCCGGGTGCACCACCAGGCCCGCAGGCTTGTTGATCACCAGGATGTCGTCGTCTTCATAGACGATGTCCAGCTCGATGTCTTGAGCGATCCATTCGCCCTGAGCTTCCTGCTCGGCAGTCAGTTCAAGAATGGCGCCACCGTGAACGATGTCTCGCGGGCGGATAACCGCCCCATCCACAGTCAGGCGGCCGTCTTTGATCCAGGCGGAAAGGCGCGAGCGCGAGTGCTCAGCGAATAATTGTGCGGCGACTTGATCGAGGCGTTGGCCGCCCAATTCGGACGGCACCTCTGCGCGAAGTTCAATTTTATCGGACATGCTCAGACTAGGCGTCGGCACAGCCTTTGGTTTCGGCTGCGCGCTTGTGGTTAAATACGGCGTCTTTTGCCCCGAGGCTATTCAACGGGGCGCTCATCATAACAGGACGGCCTCGCCCAAGACAGCGGCCGTCATAGGGACGCAAGCCGCCATGCAAGTGAAACACCTGCTGCTGATCGCCATCCTCGCATTGACCGCTGCTTGCTCATCGAAGGAAGTCGTAGACGAAAACCTTAGCGAAGTCGAGCTGTACCAGCAGGCTCAGCAAGATCTGGACAACAATAGCTACACCGCCGCCACAGCCAAGCTGAAGGCGCTGGAGTCGCGTTATCCGTTCGGTCGCTACGCCGATCAGGCTCAACTCGAGCTCATCTACGCCAACTACAAGAACACCGAGCCTGAGGCTGCGAAGTCTGCCGCCGAGCGCTTCATTCGTTTGCACCCTCAGCATCCGAACGTGGACTACGCCTATTACCTCAAGGGCCTGACCTCTTTCGACCAGGACGTCGGCCTGCTGTCGCGTTTCCTGCCGCTGGACATGACCAAGCGTGACCCGGGTGCTGCCCGCGACTCCTACAACGAGTTCGCCCAACTGACCAGCCGCTTCCCGAACAGCCGCTACTCGCCGGACGCCAAGCAGCGCATGATTTACCTGCGCAACCTGCTGGCGGCCTACGAAATTCACGTCGCCGACTACTACCTGACCCGTCAGGCCTACGTCGCTGCCGCGAACCGTGGTCGTTACGTGGTGGAAAACTTCCAGGAAACCCCATCGGTCGGCGACGGCCTGGCGGTGATGACTGAAGCCTACCAGCGTCTGCACCTGGACGACCTGGCAGCCACCAGCCTCGAAACCCTGAAGCTCAACTACCCGAACCACCCAACGCTGGTAGACGGTCAGTTCGTGCCATCGGTCGACGAAGCCGACAACCGTTCGTGGTTGAGCAAGGCGACTCTGGGCCTGATCGAATCCCGTCCACCGCTGCCGCCGGGCGAAACCCGCGCCAACCAGGACGTGCAGAGACAATTCCGGGACGCCAAGGAAGCGATTCCGAACGATCTCAAGCCTAAAGATGAAAATGGCGACGTGATCGAAGAAGAAAATCACGAAGCGGAAGGCAACAACAGCGACCGCTCGTGGTTCAGCTACATGACCTTCGGCGTGTTCGACTGATACGACCGGTGGTGCAAAAAGGGAGACTCTTGAGTCTCCCTTTTTTATTGCGCAGTTTTTATTACGCTGTGCGCCTGTCATGTCCTTGGCTAAACTGCCTGATCATTAGTCAAAAAGCAGCTGCTCACCATGTTTGGTAAATTGTTCTGGATCGCCCTGATTGTTGCGGCGATATGGTTTTGGCTTAAGCACAAGCGCCAAGTAGCTGCGCCCAAGTCCCCTGCCGAACTGGAAGCCGCGCCCATGGTCCGCTGCGCCCATTGCGGCGTACACCTGCCCCGCGACCGCGCGCTGAGCCTTCAACAACAGTGGTATTGCAGCCAGGCTCACCTCGAGCAAGGCCCGGGCTCCAGTGATCGCTGAGACGTCCAGTCCCGGCAGCAAACAGGCTCAGCGACTGCTGCGCCTTTATCACCTCTACCGCCTAAGCGTCGGCATCACCTTGGTGCTGCTGATCTCCAGCAACCTGGACAACCAGTTGCTGACGTTCGCCAATGACAGCCTGTTGCGCAGTGGCAGCTGGCTGTACCTGGTGCTGAACATCTTGCTGGTGGTCTTCTTCGAGAACACTCGCCGCCCGGCGCAATTGTTCGGCCTGGCGCTGATTGATGTCCTGCTGCTGTGTGGCTTGTTCTACGCCGCCGGCGGTGTCGCCAGCGCCATCGGCAACTTGCTGATCGTCTCGGTGGCCATCAGCAACACCTTGTTGCGAAGCCGCATCGGCCTGCTGATCGCCGCCGTGGGCGCGCTCGGCATCGTCGGGCTGAGCTTTCTCCTGAGTTTCAGCCATCCCGCCAGCCCCAACGATTACCTGCAAGCCGGCACCCTCGGTGTGTTGTGCTTTGCCGCGGCGTTGCTGGTGCAAGGCTTGATCCAGCGCCTGGAAGTCAGCGAAACCCTCGCCGAACAACGGGCCAGCGAAGTGGTGGGCCTCGAAGCCCTCAATGCATTGATCCTGCAACGCATGCGCACCGGCATCCTGGTGCTCGACGGCCAACTGCGGGTGCAATTGGCCAACCACAGCGCGCTGATCTTACTGGGCCGAGACCATCTTGAAGGCCAACGGATCGACGACTGCTCGCCCATCCTGGTCGAACGCCTGCAGCTGTGGCGGAACAATCCGACGCTGCGCCCCCAGAGCCTGAAAATCGCCAACAGCGGCCTGGAACTGCAACCGAGCTTCATTGCCCTGGCCCAAAGCCCACACCACCAAACCCTGGTCTTCCTTGAGGATCTCGCACAAATCGCCCAACAGGCCCAACAACTGAAGCTCGCCGCTTTGGGCCGCCTGACGGCCGGTATCGCCCACGAAATTCGCAATCCTTTGGGCGCCATTAGTCATGCCGCTCAGCTATTGCAGGAATCGGAGGAACTGAACGGCGCGGATCGACGTCTGACCCAGATTATTCAAGACCACTCTCAGCGAATGAATCGGGTTATCGAAAACGTCCTGCAACTGTCCCGCCGCCAGCAAACCGTACCGCAACGACTCGATCTGAAGCTGTGGCTGGAGCAGTTCGTGGCCGACAGTCGCGAAAGTGCGCTCGATCGCCAGCAGATTCACCTGCGCATCGGTTCAGGCGACTTCAAAACCCTGATGGACCCGAACCAGCTCACCCAGATTCTCGACAATTTGTTGCGCAACGCCTGGCGTCATAGCGCTCAGGTCCACGATCAGGCGCAGGTCTGGCTCGATTTGTTTGTCGACCCCGACAGCCAGTTGCCGATCATCGAGGTTCGGGACGATGGCCCCGGCGTGGCACCGGACCAGCAGGTGCATTTGTTCGAACCGTTCTATACCACCAGCGCCCAAGGCACAGGCCTGGGGCTGTATCTGTCCCGTGAGCTGTGCGAAAGCAACCAGGCCCGCCTAGACTTCAAGCCACGCCATGATGGCGGCTGCTTTCGCATCACCTTTGCTCACGGACGGAAACAAAGTTGAACATGTGCCCACGGCAAAAAGTCCTGATCGTCGACGACGAGCCGGATATCCGCGAACTCCTGGAAATCACCCTGGGACGGATGAAACTCGACACCTTCAGCGCCCGTAACCTCGGCGAAGCCCTGGCGCTGTTGAAGCGTGAGACCTTCGACCTGTGCCTGACCGACATGCGCCTGCCGGACGGCACCGGTCTTGAACTGGTGCAACATATCCAGCAACGCGCCCCAAACCTGCCGGTGGCCATGATTACCGCCTACGGCAGCCTCGAAACGGCGATCAACGCCCTCAAGGCCGGCGCCTTCGACTTCCTGACCAAACCGGTGGACCTCACGCGATTGCGTGAACTGGTCACCAGCGCCCTGCGCATGCCGGCACCGGGCGCAGCCATCGACCGACGATTGCTGGGCGATTCGCTGCCCATGCGTAACCTGCGTAAACAAATCGACAAACTGGCCCGCAGTCAGGCGCCGGTCTACATCAGCGGCGAGTCCGGCAGCGGCAAGGAACTGGTCGCCCGACTGATCCACGAACAAGGACCGCGCGCCAACCAGCCGTTTGTCCCGGTCAATTGCGGCGCGATACCGTCGGAACTGATGGAAAGCGAGTTTTTCGGCCATCGCAAAGGCAGTTTCAGCGGCGCCATCGAAGACAAGCCCGGGCTGTTCCAGGCCGCTCAGGGTGGCACGCTGTTCCTCGACGAAGTGGCCGACTTGCCGCTGTCGATGCAGGTCAAACTGCTGCGGGCGATTCAGGAAAAAGCCGTTCGCAGCGTTGGCGGCCAACAGGAAACCGTGGTCGATGTGCGGATCCTCTGCGCCACCCACAAAGACCTCGACGCCGAAGTCGCCGCTGAACGCTTTCGTCAGGATTTGTATTACCGGCTGAATGTGATCGAACTGCGGGTTCCGCCTTTGCGCGAGCGCCGCGACGACATCGAGTCATTGGCCGGTCATGTGCTCAAGCGTCTGGCGGCAGCCAGCGGCCAACCCGTCCCGAAGCTCCACCCACAAGCGCTTGAAGCGCTGAAAAGCTATCGCTTTCCGGGCAATGTGCGGGAATTGGAGAACATGCTCGAACGCGCCCACACCCTGTGCGACAACAAGCAGATCGAAGCCAGCGACCTGCGACTGGCCGAAGGCAATTGCAGCGCCGACAGCGGTGTGCCGGACCTGACGCAGATCGACAATCTGGAAGACTATCTGGAAAACGTCGAACGCAAACTCATCCTCCAGGCCCTGGAGGAAACCCGCTGGAACCGCACGGCGGCGGCTCAGCGATTGAATTTGTCGTTTCGGTCGATGCGTTACAGGTTGAAGAAATTCGGGCTGGATTGAGGGCCCCTTCGCGGGCAAGCCTCGCTCCTACAGGATTTGAGTCGATCGAAAATATTGTGATCGCCACAAATCCTGTAGGAGCGAGGCTTGCCCGCGAAAGCGTTCTGGAAGGCGACGAATGTTTCGCGTCTAGATCCGCCCGACCGGCGCATACGGCGCCGGATCAATGATCGGCGTCCTGCCCAGCATCACATCCGCAAACAACTGGCACGACGCCGGCGCCAGCACCAACCCGTTACGGTAATGCCCGCAGTTGAGCCACAACCCCTCGAAGCCCGGCACCCGGCCGATGTAGGGAATGCCCTCCGGTGAGCCCGGTCGCAACCCCGCCCAATGCCCGACCACCTCGGCATCCGCCAGCGCTGGAATCAATTCCACCGCAGACGCTTTCAGGCTCTCAAGCGCAGAGCCGGTCGGCGTCTTGTCGAAGCCTTCATGTTCCAGCGTGCTGCCAATCAGAATGTGTCCATCCCGGCGAGGAATCGCATAACGCCCCTTGGCCAGCACCATGCTCGGCAGGAAGTCCGCCGCGCACTTGTAAAGAATCATCTGCCCTTTCACGGGTTCAACCGGCAACGCAAGGCCCAGGCTTTTGAGCAAATCACCGCTCCAGGCACCCGCCGTCAACACCACCTGATCACCGTGGATCGCGCCCGCCGAAGTCTGCACGCCGACGACTTTTTCGCCTTCGCGAACGAACCCGCTGACTTCGCACTGCTCATGAATCGTCACGTTCGGCATCGCCAGCAAGGCAGCCTTGAGGGATTTCACCAGCCGCGGATTGCGCACATTGGCCACGTCGGCCATGTAGATCGCGCGGGTGAAACCGCCACCCAGGACCGGCACCGCATCGTGCGCCGCCGAGATATCCACAGCCCGCAATGGACGGTTTTCCCGCTCAGCCCAGGCCAGCGCCTCGGCTTCATCGTCCAGGTCCAGCCAGTACAGGCCGGTGGTGTGCACTTCTGGATCAACCCCGGTCGCGGCAAACAGACGCTCGCCCAGCTGTGGATAAAAGTCCTGAGACCAATGGGCCAGCGCGGTAACTGCCGGGCTGTAGCGCCATGGGTAGAGTGGCGAAACGATACCGCCACCGGCCCAGGACGATTCCTGACCGACATTCGAACGGTCCAGCAGCACAACGCTCTGTACTTGCGACGCGAGATTGAACGCTGTCAGCAGGCCAATTACACCGCCGCCGACTATCACCACTTGCTGTTGCATGGTCATGTTCCGATCCAACCGTTAAAGAGACAGGAGGCGCAAAAGGCGCCCGAAAAAAAACTCAGCGACCCCAGCAATCTTTGGTGGTCAGTCCGGCCGTCGCATTGACCATGCTTCTGACACCGGTGTTGGTGATGGTGAAATCGCCACACTTGTCAGTCGCCATGCTGCCGGCCTTGCGTGTAGCGGTCAGCAGGAAGGTCTGGTCGGTCAGGGTCGGGGTGATGGTGTAATAGTCATTGCCGGCGCTCAGGCCGGTGGCACCGGTGTAGACATTACCCTTCGAGTAAAACCGTTCAAGAACCTGCGCCTGCTCGGAGAGCAGCCCGGCCACTTCAGCCCGGCGGCCCTTTTTCACGTATTCGGTGAGGCTCGGGTAGCCAATGGTGATGACGATCCCGATGATCGCAATCACGATCATGATTTCGATCAGGGTAAAACCTCGGTTGGATCTGCGCATGCCTCAACTCTCACTTACTGTATTTGTCGCCACATGATGCGACGGCTGCCACCGCCGCCCTTTTCGGTCAGCTTGGTCACCGTTGAACCTGTATCGGTTACGATCTTGCCGGTGCCGCCGTTGGTAACGGCGCTCAAGAATGGCATCCCGCTAGTGAAAATCACCCCGCTGGATATCGCATCGTTGCTGTCGACTAGCCCATCGCCAGTGGTGTCGAGCACCGCGTAGTTGAGCATCTTACCGCTGAACGCATCCAGTTCGACCAGTTTGCCGGTGCCAAAACTGGCACAAGGGTCCGTGGTGTCCACAATGGCCGTGGTAAATACGATTCGCCCCAACACCAGCGCCGCCTGGCTGATCACTCGCTCACCGGTCAATACGCTGTTGTAGACCAGCGGCAAATACCAGCCTTTCTCTGCCGGATAAGTCACTTCGTTCTGGCTGGTGGTGATGAATTGCCCCGTGCTTCCCGAGAACACACCGGTCACCGATTGGACCTGCAAACTGGACGTGGTGATCTGTCCAGAGCCGCCGTCAGCATCCCACACCGCATAGAACGCCTGCAGATCCTTGTTGGTCTTGTCGACCGTTTCATTGAATTTGCCGGTACCGAAAAACACCACTTTGCCGCCCAGTGAATTGTCCGCCAGCAACGGCTGCGCGGTGATTGGCTGGGTGGCGCCGCCCGCCGTCGTGAACAACGGCTTTCCGGAAAACGCCACGCCCCAGATGTCCGTGGTGGCGCCGCTCAAATCAAACTTCCATAAACGCCCTTTCAGATCCCCGCCATAGGCGGCCTGCACCACATTCTGCGAGTTGACCTTGAGTTTCACCGACGACAAACCGTTGGTGGTTTCCGTGCTGTCGATGACGATTTTCTTGATCAGCGACCCATCGCGGATATCCACCACGTACAACGCCGCCACACCCGAATTGCTGCCGTAGCCGTTGGAGATGAATGCTGCCCATCGACCATCCGCCAAGCGTGCCACTTCCGGACGGGCGTAGGCATAACCCAGATCATTGAAAACGTTCGCCGTGTTTGCTGTGGCAGGTGCACTGATTTCCCACAACGCCTTGGTCACGTTGCCGGCCGAGGCGTCAAACAGCTGCAAGGCGTAGAACGTCTTGCCGCCCGCGCCTGTTCCGCCGAGCGCCAGGGTTTTCCAGGCACTGTTGAGTTGAGCATCAAAAACGCCGACCTGACCGTCGACCAGAAACTTGTGGCTGACGCCGTTGATGTAGGCGGTATCGGCGATATAGCGCAACGATGGCAAAACATTGGAGGGCATGTAGGCATAACGTCTGGCGCCGTTACCCGAGTTGATGACGCTGACAAAACCATCGTTGGCATTGACCACAAGGCTGGTGTTCATGTTGCTGGATTTGGTGGCCAGATAGGTGCTGTAGCTGGTGTCACTGACCAGATCGGATGCGGTTTTTTCCGTTGGCGAGGCCAGCACCAAAGGCGAGTTGATGATGTCGCCGAGCAACACGCTGCGTACTTTCAACCCGGTCTTGTTGGTGCCCTTGCTCCACTCCACAAGGTCGCTGCCCGTGATGCCGGTGGGCAGGCCCTGATTCAGCGCCGTCTGCTGTGCCGGGGCGAAATTGGCGAAAGCCAGCGTGACGGGAGCGTTGCTCACGTTGTTCCACGACTGGTAAGTCGGCGCTGTGGCGCCGGGCACAATGGCCGTGTCAGTCGTCCAGAGCACCGTGGAGGTATTGACCGAGCCGGTGGCGGTGAACCCGTAAGACTTGATGGTGCCGCGCCAATCCTTGGGGTCGTAGCTGGTCTGGTAGTAAGCGGAACCGACCCCGACGATTGCGCTGCTGGTGGTGCCGCTCCCGCCGGAACCGGCTTTCGACGTGATGTCGCCCAGCGCTGATGACAACGCGGTATTGAGGCCGGCACTGTCCGTCGCCTGGTAGTACTTGCCCTGCCCGTAACCGGCGGCGTCCGACAACATCTGGTTCGCGGCGGTGAAACCCACGGTGTAGGTGTTCATGTTCTGTTTGGGGAAATCTGCGGCGTTCCAGTTTTTGCCACCGGCGTCGGTACCAGTGGTACGCATATCGATGTCAAAGGCGAATTTGGCGATGTCGTCCAGGTACAACGTGTCCCCCTCGCCATCACCGGAGAGGTTGTCGCCATCGTTCGCGCTGTTGCCGTCCCAGTTCGGCAAGAGGGTGCCACCGAGCGGATCGTTGGTCGGGAAGGTCCTGTCGAACGTAGGCAGGCCATCGGTGATCACCACGCCATAGTTTTTCTGGCAGCGATACTGGATCGGGCTGGTGTAAGTGGTTGGCGTCGAGTTGTAGTACGGCGCCATGCCGCGCATGTACCGCGTGATCTCGTAATAGGTTTCCGCCAACGGGGTACTGGCGATTGCACTCAAACCATTGATCGAAGAGATCAACGCGTTGTAGTTGGTGTCCGCCTGGGATTGGGAAACGCTACCACTGACGGGAGACAGATCACTGACCGCGCGGGCGATAAAACCGCCGGGGCCGGAGTTGCCACTGACAGAAGGGTTGAATGTCGCCAGGCCTATTCTCAATGAACGGTTGCTGGTGACCAGATTGGTGGATACATCCTGCGCAACGCTGATGCGGTAATCATTGGGGATCGCACCGGTACCGGTGGTGAAATCCCTGTTCGAACCGTTGGCCAGTGTGACCAGATAAGACAGATAGTTAGCCGTATAACGCGTGTTTTCGTTGCCCACCGGGTCGGGCAGCTTCAGGCATATCGATGACAGTCCCAATAAGCCCCGATAAAAACCGTACCAGTTGCCATTGTTGGAGCAACCGCCGCGATTGAGGCTCGACAAGGCGATGTTGGTATCGTCCATGTCCAGATTCTGACCGGTCAGACACGAGTTGTTCGAACTGCAATTGGCAATTTGCGGGCGACTGACCGTCGGATCGAAACCCGGCGCCCAGATGATGTTGTTCATGCTCCCCGAATCATCGATCAGCAGCATCACGTTGGGCGCAACCGCCGCAGCGCTCAACAGGGGCGAGTCCGAGGGCGTGAACGCGTACGCAGGCGCTGACAGGTACAGCCCCAATGCAATACCACTCAGAAACCGCCAGATCCCTGAGCACCTATTAGTATTTGGCATAGATGCTCTCCACCACACTGCGCACGTTGTTGCCCACGATGGCCACTGCCGTGACCCGATAAAGCGTCGCGGAGGTGTTGCTCGGCACATTCACGGCATTCAACGTGGTGCCGATGTTCTGTACCCCATAGAAACCGTTGGCGGCCGCGATCCAGGTGACCCCCGAGAAGGAATTGAGACCGGCAGCCGTGAGGGTCGATGACTCGGCGGGCGGCAAACATTGATTGCCGCTGCAAACCGGCAATGTATAGGTATCGAGCTGAACCGCACTTTCGCCGATGCGCAACGCGGCTTCGGCGATCTGGAACGACTGATTGCGCAGGGTGACGCTGCTGGCCATCTTTTCCTGCAGGGTTGCGTTCTGCATCGATGAAATGCCAATCAGCGTCAGCAACAGAAGGAATACCAGGCTGACCAGCAGCGCCATGCCGCGCTGGGCGTGAGAGGTAGCGGGAGAAAAACTCATCGGCCCTCCCCTCATGGCAAGCGGTTGCGCAAGGCGGCAACCACGTTGAAAGTTTGATCGCGGACCCGGCTGTTCGGATCTCTCAGTGTCAGCGTCAGGCGCACACTACGGATTCGCGCAGGGTCGGACGGGTTGGTGCTGTAACTGGAAGCGGCCGTATCGGTGGCTGACGCTGCGAGACCGAAGCTCACGTCAAAGGCTTTGACGTTGTCGACGAGCACTGCCTGAGTCGGCGTGCCGATGCCGCTGCCCATCGTCAGTTGGCCGTTCTTGAGGCTGTAGATCAGTCGTCGAATCGGAAACGCCAATTGTCCTGTGGCGGGAGCCTGCACGTTGGAGTAAGCCGTCGCGGTATTACGGCAATCCGAAACCACCGTCCAGGTCGGCGTACCGCCACCCGCTCCGACATCGGCGGTCACCAGGGTCAGCTTGAGGTTGGCATTGTCCCAGCTGATCGGCGCTATCTGGCTGGCAGTGAAGCTCGCCCCGGCGCTTGCATCAGTAATAGCCCCCAGACAACCAAACATCCCCACCATGCGGATTTCCTGAATCATTTTGCTCAGCACGAAACGCGCGTCTTCCTGCATGTTCGCCGCCGCGTTCTGGCTGACATAAGTGTTCTTGGCCGCTATGAAAATCTGCGCTACACCGAGCACCACGACCAGGCTCAACGCCAACGCGATCAACATTTCGATCAGGCCGAAACCTCTGTTGAGCCGGTTCATGGTGTCGCCACCGGATCGACGGCGGCGCGACTGGTCAGCACAAAGCTGCGACGGGAATTGGCGGCATTGGCAGCCCGCGAGTCGTCCCAAGTAATGGTGATGGTGTACACCCGCTGATTGAGGGTGACGCTGCCCGTAGCGGTGGCGCCGAGCATACTGACGATATTGGTGGTGAAGTCGTAGAGGTCCTGATCCCGGGCAACGTTGAGGTTGCCCGACGTCGGCGGCGTGACCGTGTAATCGGCGCCGGCGTTGGCGCGGATGCGGTCCATCATGTCGTAGGCGATAAAACTCGCCTGGCTGGTCATCCGCGAACTGTCGGTGTACTTCAGCGCATTGAGCTGGAACGCCGCCGCCCCCAACAGCCCCACGCTCAAAATCAACAACGCCACGAGAACCTCGATCAGCGTCATGCCCTCCTGTGCACGCTTGCTCCATCCCCTCATCCGCAACTTCCACCCAATAGAATTCGTCCGTTCAAACACACATTCAGCGTCCTGCTTTGCGCCCCCAGTACGTAGCTGATCACCACCGCCGTGGACGGTGCCGACAGACCGCCCAGATTGTTGAAATCGATGGCGGTCACGCCTGAGGTTAGCGTCAGAGTCGCGCCGCTGCTCATCGCGGGAACAACCCGCAATACATTGGCCACAGTGCCAGTACTGTCATAAACCGCCAATTCCCCGGTCCAGACGCTGCCACCCGCCGTCGGCCGCACCCGGGTGGTGATGCCGCGGTCGATGGCTTCAAGCCGGGCGAAATTCAAGGCGCGCTGCAGGTCGCCGATCTCGGTGTCGGCCCTGGTGCCTTGCACCGAACGGGTAAACGCCGGCACTGCCAGGGTGATCAGAATCAAAAAGACCGCAAGCGCGACCAGCAACTCGATCAGCGTGAAACCTTTTGTACGATGATCCATCAATGCCCTCCGTTGCCGTCGGCTATACCTGCTGTTACACGCTAGAACAATCGACCCACAGGTGTCGGTTGTTTTGCCATTACTGCGCAAGGATTGCGCGGGCCACCGCACTCCAGGGAGGGAGATGTCATGCGTCAGCAGGGTTTCAGTCTGATTGAACTGCTCATGGGACTGACGATTGTCGGGATTGTTCTGCATCTGGTCAGTCCGGCGTTTGCAGCGCTCACGGAATCGAACCATCAGGAAGAGGCAGCGAAGTCGCTTGTCAGTGGCATGCGCAGTGCCAGAAGCGAGGCAATCACGCGAAACCAGGCTGTCGTCATACACGGGATAAACGACGATTGGGGCCAAGGCTGGCGGATGATTCTGGATTTAAATGGCAAGGGACATGAGGACAGCAACAATCCGCTGCTGGTCGAGCGCCGAAGCGACACTCGGGTGCCGATTGTCGGCAATCACTATGTCAGGACTTCAGTACGATTCAGCCATCTCGGCGAACCGCAGCACGGAGGCTTTCAAGCGGGGACATTGCATGTATGCGCAAAACACGAGCCAGTGAGTCAGCACCAAGTGGTGCTGGCCCCGAGCGGTCGCGTCAGCCTGCGCAGCATCAAGGCTGTGCAGGCGTTGTGCGAGAAAGGAAAAAAATCAAAGCAGCGAACGAACGCGTAACTCTTTCGGCATGGAGAACGTGATGTTCTCCTCGCGACCCGCCAGTTCATCGGCACCGGTAGCGCCCCAGGCCTGCAACTGCTGGATCACGCCACGCACCAGTACTTCCGGTGCAGAGGCACCAGCGGTAATGCCAATGCGCTCGACACCGTCGAACCAGCTCTTTTGCAGGTCTTCAGCGCCGTCGATCAGGTAGGCCGGAGTGGCCATGCGTTCGGCCAGCTCACGCAGGCGATTGGAGTTGGAGCTGTTCGGGCTGCCGACAACCAGCACCACGTCGCATTCATCGGCCAGCGTCTTGACGGCGTCCTGACGGTTTTGCGTGGCGTAGCAGATGTCGTCCTTGCGCGGGCCACCAATCGCCGGGAAGCGTGTACGCAGGGCGTCGATGACGCGGCTGGTATCGTCCATGGACAGGGTGGTCTGGGTCACGAACGCCAGTTTTTCGGGGTTGTTCACCTGCAACGCGGCGACGTCTTTCTCGTCCTCGACCAGGTAAATCGCGCCGCCATTGCTGCCATCGTACTGGCCCATGGTGCCTTCGACTTCCGGGTGACCGGCGTGGCCGATGAGGATGCATTCACGGCCGTCGCGGCTGTAGCGCGCGACCTCGATGTGCACTTTGGTCACCAGCGGGCAGGTGGCGTCGAACACCTTCAGGCCACGGCCGGCGGCTTCGGTACGCACAGCCTGGGAAACGCCGTGGGCACTGAAGATCACGATGACGTCGTCCGGTACCTGATCCAGCTCTTCAACGAAGATCGCGCCGCGAGCGCGCAAGTCTTCGACGACGAATTTGTTGTGGACCACTTCGTGGCGCACATAGATCGGCGGCCCGAAGACTTCCAGGGCGCGGTTGACGATTTCGATCGCCCGGTCCACACCGGCGCAGAAGCCACGGGGGTTGGCGAGTTTGATTTGCATGCTGTGCCTCGTGTCTTGCGCGCAGGAAAATTAGATCTTTGTAGGAGCCGGCTTGCCGGCGATGAGGCCCTTGGCGTTGCAGCGAGCCTGATGGCCCCATCGCTGGCAAGCCAGCTCCTACAGAACAGCGTTTACAGCGATTTGACGTTGATGATTTCCACGTCAAAGGTCAATGTCTTGCCGGCCAACGGATGGTTGAAGTCGATGGTCACTTGCTCGTCATCGAACTCTTTCACCACGCCAGGCAGCTCAGTATTCGCCGCATCGTTGAAGATCACCAGCAAACCCGGTGAAAGGTCCATGTCCTTGAACTGCGAACGCGGGATGATCTGCACGTTTTGCGGGTTCGGCTGACCGAAAGCGTTTTCCGGCTGAATCGTCAGTGTACGCTTGTCGCCGGCCTTGAAGCCGAACAGGGCCGCTTCGAAACCTGGCAACAGGTTACCGTCGCCGACCTGGAAGGTCGCCGGGGCTTTGTCGAAGGTGCTGTCGACGGTGTCGCCGTTCTCCAGGCGCAGTGCAAAATGCAAGGTGACTTCCGTGTTCTGGCGGATGCGTTGCTCAGCCAATACCTGTTCAGTCATGAACTGCTTCTCCCGTCTTCTTTGATTTGAACATGTCCAGCGCCAGCATCACCGCACCCACAGTAATTGCACTGTCGGCGAAGTTGAACGCCGGGAAGTACCAGCGGTTCTGCCAATGCACCAGGATGAAATCGATCACATGGCCCAAGGCTATGCGGTCGTACAGATTGCCCAGCGCACCACCCAGGACCAGCGCCAATGCGATGGCCAGCCAGGTTTCGTTGCGCCCCAGACGCTTGAGCCACACCACCAGCACCGCACTGACCACGACCGCGATCAGGGCGAACAACCAGCGCTGCCAGCCCGAGCTGTCGGCCAGGAAGCTGAACGCCGCGCCTGTGTTGTAGGCCAGGGTCCAGCTGAAGTAATCGGGGATCACCACGATCTGCTGGTACATCTCAAGCTTGCCTTCGAAGTAGAACTTGCTGGCCTGGTCGATGACCAGGACCAGCAAACTCAACCAGAGCCAGCCCAGCCGTCCGAAACGGCCAATGGCGTTAGGCATAGTGACGAACCTCGCCAGTGCCGCTGATGTTATCGACGCAACGACCGCAGATTTCCGGATGTTCCGGGTTCACGCCGACGTCTTCACGGCAGTGCCAGCAACGGGCGCACTTGGCGAAGGCCGACTTGACGATTTTCAGCTTCAGGCCGCTGACTTCGGTGACCACTGCATCGGCCGGAGCCTGTACGAACGGCGCAACGCTGGCGGTCGAGGTGATCAGTACGAAGCGCAGTTCGTTGCTCAGCTTGGCCAGGTCGGCGCTCAGGGCGTCTTCGGCGAACAGCGTCACTTCGGCCTGCAGGTTGCCACCGACGGCTTTGGCCGCGCGCTGGATTTCCATTTCTTTGTTCACAGCGACCTTCACCGCCATGATCCGCTCCCAGTAGGCGCGGCCCAGTTCGACGTTTTCCGGCAGCTCGGTCAGGCCTTCGTACCAGGTGTTGAGCATCACCGACTCGTTACGCTCGCCCGGCAGGTATTCCCACAGTTCGTCGGCGGTGAACGCGAGGATCGGCGCGATCCAGCGCACCAGCGCTTCGGAGATGTGGTACAGCGCGGTTTGCGCCGAACGGCGGGCCTTGCTGTTGGCGCCAGTGGTGTACTGGCGGTCCTTGATGATGTCGAGGTAGAAACCGCCCAGCTCCTGCACGCAGAAGTTGTGGATCTTGGAGTAGACGTTCCAGAAGCGGTATTCGCCGTAGTGCTCTTGCAGTTCGCGTTGCAGCAGCAAGGTGCGATCCACGGCCCAACGGTCCAGCGCGAGCATTTCTTCGGCCGGCAGGATGTCGGTGGCCGGGTTGAAACCGGTCAGGTTGGAGAGCAGGAAGCGCGCGGTGTTACGGATACGCCGGTAGGCGTCCGCACTGCGTTGCAGGATCTGCTCGGAAACCGCCATTTCACCCGAATAGTCGGTGGATGCGACCCACAGACGCATGATGTCGGCGCCCAGGGTGTCGTTGACTTTTTGCGGCGCGATCACGTTGCCCAGCGACTTGGACATCTTGCGGCCGGACTCGTCGACGGTGAAGCCGTGGGTCAGCAGCTCGCGGTATGGCGCGTGGTCGTCGATGGCGCAACCGGTCAGCAGCGACGAATGGAACCAGCCACGGTGTTGGTCCGAGCCTTCCAGGTACAGGTCGGCGCGTGGACCGGTTTCGTGGCCCATCGGGTGCGAACCGCGCAGGACGTGCCAGTGCGTGGTGCCCGAATCGAACCAGACGTCCAGGGTGTCGCTGATCTTGTCGTACTGCGGCGCTTCGTCACCGAGCAGCTCGGCAGCGTCCATCTTGAACCAGGCTTCGATGCCTTCGACTTCAACGCGCTTGGCGACTTCTTCCATCAGCTCGGCGGTACGTGGGTGCAGCTCGCCGCTTTCCTTGTTCAGGAAGAACGGGATCGGCACGCCCCAGTTGCGCTGACGGGAGATGCACCAGTCCGGACGGTTGGCGATCATCGAGTGCAGGCGCGCCTGGCCCCAGGCCGGAACGAACTGAGTCTCTTCGATGGCTTTAAGAGCGCGCTTGCGCAGGGTGTCGCCACTGACAGGCTCTTTGTCCATGCCGATGAACCACTGCGCGGTGGCGCGGTAGATCAGCGGGGTCTTGTGACGCCAGCAGTGCATGTAGCTGTGTTCGATGATGGTGGTGTGCAGCAGCGCACCGACTTCGGTCAGCTTGTCGACGATGGCCGGGTTGGCTTTCCAGATGAACTGGCCGCCAAAGAACTCCAGCGAAGTCGCGTATACGCCGTTGCTTTGTACCGGGTTGAGGATGTCGTCGTTGACCATGCCGTATTTCTTGCAGGTCACGAAGTCGTCCACGCCGTAGGCCGGAGCGGAGTGAACCACACCGGTGCCAGCGCCCAGTTCAACGTAGTCGGCCAGGTAAACCGGCGACAGACGGTCGTAGAACGGGTGACGGAAGTTGATCAGTTCCAGTTCTTTACCGGTGGTGGTCGCGATGACCGAACCTTCCAGGCTGTAACGGACCAGGCAGGATTCAACCAGCTCTTCAGCCAGCACCAGCAACTTGTCGCCGACGTCGACCAGGGCGTAGTTGAATTCCGGGTGAACGTTCAGCGCCTGGTTGGCCGGGATGGTCCACGGGGTGGTGGTCCAGATCACGATCGAAGCAGGTTTGCCCAGCGACGGCAGACCGAAAGCGGCAGCCAGCTTGGCTTCATCGGCAATCGGGAACGCCACGTCGATGGTCGAGGACTTTTTGTTCTCGTACTCGACTTCCGCTTCAGCCAGGGCCGAACCGCAGTCGAAGCACCAGTTCACAGGCTTCAGGCCCTTGAACACAAAACCGCCCTTGACGATTTCGGCGAGTGCGCGGATTTCACCGGCCTCGTTCTTGAAGTCCATGGTCTTGTACGGGTTGGCGAAGTCGCCCAACACGCCCAGACGGATGAATTCGGATTTCTGGCCTTCGATCTGCTCGGTGGCGTAGGCACGGCACAGTTCGCGGGTCTTGTCCGCGCCCAGGTTTTTGCCGTGGGTCACTTCGACTTTGTGCTCGATCGGCAGACCGTGGCAGTCCCAGCCCGGAACATAAGGCGCATCGAAACCCGACAGGGTTTTCGAGCGGATGATCATGTCCTTGAGGATCTTGTTCAGCGCATGACCGATGTGAATCGTGCCGTTGGCGTACGGAGGACCGTCGTGCAGAACGAACTTCGGACGATCCTTGCCAATCTCGCGCAACTTTCCGTACAGGCCAATACTGTCCCAGCGCTGCAGAATCTGCGGTTCGCGCTGTGGCAGGCCGGCCTTCATTGGGAAGGCGGTGTCCGGAAGGTTTAGCGTGGCTTTATAGTCGGTCATTTATGGCTCTTCATTAGCGATTGGCGCTAGGTGCGACAGGGCACGGGCGGCGGCGACATCCGCATTGATCGCCGTCTTAAGCGCCTCCAGAGAGGCGAAACGCTGCTCTTCACGCAGCTTGTGGTGGAAAACCACCGTCAAACGCCGGTCATACAGATCGCCGGCAAAATCTAAAAGATGTACTTCGAGGTGGGCTTTGCCATCCCCTTGGACCGTGGGGCGCACGCCGATATTGGCGACGCCTGGACAGGTCTTGCCGTCGATGTCGACGTTGACCAGGTAAACCCCGGTGAGCGGCACGCGACGGCGCTTGAGTTGAATGTTGGCGGTTGGCGTACCCAACTGGCGCGCCAGTTTCTGGCCATGCAGGACTCGCCCGGTAATCTGGAACGGCCGACCGAGCAGGCGCTCTGCCAAGGCAAAATCGGCAGCGGCCAGGGCATTTCGCACCTGGGTGCTGCTGACGCGAATGCCGTCCAGCTCAACGGTTTGCGCCGCTTCGACGGTGAAGCCCTGCATGACGCCGGCCTGTTGCAGGAAATCGAAATCCCCTACCCGGTCACAGCCGAAGCGGAAGTCGTCACCGACCTCAAGATGCTGCACGCCGAGACCGTCCACCAGAATGGTATCAACGAATTCGCTGGCGCTGAGCTTGCTCAGGCGCTGGTTGAAGGCCAGGCACAGGACCCGGTCGACGCCTTCGTCAGCCAGCAGCTGCAGTTTGTCGCGCAGACGCGCCAGGCGGGCCGGCGCTGTCTCCGGGGCGAAAAACTCCCGTGGCTGCGGCTCGAAAATCACCACGCAGCTGGGCACGCCCAACTCGAGCGCTCGCTCACGCAGCCTCGCCAGGATAGCCTGGTGGCCACGGTGAACACCGTCAAAGTTGCCAATAGTGGCGACACAGCCCCGATGCTGGGGGCGCAGGTTGTGGAGGCCTCGAACCAGCTGCATAACGCGCTTCTTGCTCATAAAGTGGTCGATTATAACCACACCCGGCGGCCGACGACAGGCAACACCGTAACCCAAAGTGATCGAACCGACAAAACCGCCGGCCCGCCCGTGTTTATCGAGGCAAAAGCCTCAGTTCAGCGCCTTGCGATTGAAGTCGCGCAAACGGAAGCCCATCAACAGCAACATGCCGAAATACGAGACCACACCAGCCCCTACCAGAGCGCCCAGACGCAGGAATCGCTCAAGCATGTGGCCCTGATCCCAGGCCGGCATGAAATGCATCCCGGCCAGCAACACCGCGGACATCACCGTGACCGCTACCACCAGTTTGGCACCGAACTTCGCCCAGCCCGGCTGCGGCTGATACATCTGCTGTTTGCGCAGCTGATAGAACAGCAGCCCGGCGTTAAGGCAGGCACCGGCGCTGATCGCCAGAGCCAGACCGGCATGGGCCAGCGGCCCGATCAGCACCAGGTTGAACAACTGGGTAACCACCAGGGTGAAAATTGCGATTTTCACCGGCGTGCGAATGTTTTGTTGCGCATAAAAGCCCGGCGCCAGCACTTTGATCACGATAATCCCAAGCAACCCGACCGAATACGCAATGAGCGCGCGCTGAGTCATGGACGCATCGAAGGCGTTGAACTGGCCGTATTGAAACAGTGAGACCGTCAGCGGCTCAGCGAGAATCCCCAACGCCAGCGAGCACGGCAGCACCAGCACAAAGCACAGGCGCAGCCCCCAATCGAGAATCCGCGAATACTCTGCGCGATCCTTGCTGGCGTAGGTCTTGGCCAGGGTCGGCAACAGGATCGTGCCCAACGCCACGCCCAGCACGCCGGACGGCAATTCCATCAGGCGGTCGGCGTAATACATCCACGACACCGAACCGGCGACCAGGAACGAGGCAAAAATGGTGTTGATGATCAGCGAAATCTGGCTCACCGAAACGCCGAGAATCGCCGGCAGCATCTGTTTCATGACCCGCCACACGCCACTGTCACGCAGGTTCAGGCGTGGCAGCACCAGCATGCCGATCTTTTTCAGGTGCGGCAGCTGATAGAGCAACTGCGCCAGACCACCCGCCAGCACCGCCCAACCCAGCGCCATGACCGGCGGATCGAAATACGGTGTCAGGAACACCGCAAAGATGATCATGCTGACGTTGAGCAAGGTCGGCACGAAGGCCGGCACCGAGAAGCGGTTATAGGTGTTGAGGATCGCCCCGGCCAATGAAGACAGGGAGATCAGCAATATATAAGGGAATGTCA
Source organism: Pseudomonas sp. BF-RE-22 (assembly GCF_019956155.1). Taxonomy (NCBI): domain Bacteria; kingdom Pseudomonadati; phylum Pseudomonadota; class Gammaproteobacteria; order Pseudomonadales; family Pseudomonadaceae; genus Pseudomonas; species Pseudomonas sp. BF-RE-22. The sequence continues at coordinate 26,237 of NZ_JAHBDD010000037.1, forward strand.
CCCGCAACAGGCTGGAGGTCAGCTCGAATTTTTCCGGGGTATCGGTGAAACCGGGCGCGGTCACCCAGATGACCCACGGTGCAGCGAGCATGCCCAACACAGTGACCACTGCCAGCGCCAGAGTCAGCAGTCCGGAGACGTAGGCAATAAAGGTTCGTGTCGCCTCTTCGCCTTGCTGACTTTTATATTCAGCGAGAATCGGCACAAACGCCTGGGAAAACGCCCCTTCGGCGAAGATCCGGCGCAGCAGATTGGGCAGTTTGAAGGCGATAAAGAAGGCGTCGGTGGCCATTCCCGCACCAAAAATACGCGCAATGAGGGTGTCACGGACGAACCCCAGAATCCGGGAAAGCATCGTGATAGAGCTGACGGCGGCCAACGATTTGAGCAGATTCATTGAAAGAGTTTGTGCCTGTCGATAAACAGCAGGCGAACAAAGCGCCCACTTATGCGATACTCCGCGCCGCAGCAGCACAGAGCCAAAGCTCGCGAGTTTACAGGTCAAGCGCCGGAAATAAATATCCCGCCTCTTTATACCTACCACTTAGCGGAACGTCTCAACCGCCCTTGACAAGACATCAACTCATCGGCATGATTCGCGGCCTATTTTGTTTGCTATTTCCTAAAAAGTCTTTCGAGGAGCTCGACGGTGGCCAACACACCTTCCGCCAAAAAACGTGCAAAACAGGCTGAGAAGCGTCGCAGCCACAACGCCAGCCTGCGTTCCATGGTTCGTACCTACATCAAGAATGTAGTTAAAGCCATCGACGCAAAAGACGCTGAAAAAGCTCAAGCTGCTTACGTTCTGGCCGTGCCAGTTATCGACCGTATGGCCGATAAAGGCATCATCCACAAGAACAAGGCTGCTCGCCATAAGAGCCGCCTGAATGGCCACGTCAAGGCTCTGAACCTTGCTGCTGCCTAAGTAACACGCTTGTTAAAAAACCGACCTCAGGGTCGGTTTTTTATTGCCTGCGATTTGACCTTGTCACTCAACCCAAACCCACACCGGGAGCACATCCACCACGGGATGCACTCTCCGGACAAAGGCTACTCACCGAAATTGAACACCACCGGCTTCGGCGGAGGACAACCTTCTGGCGGCGGAAAATTCTGAACACCCGCCTCGTCGTAACCGGTATAGCAACCGACCAGCTTGTCATCCTTGAAGTTGAATCGCCGCTTGATCACACCCGTCTGGTAATAGCAGACCATTTCTCCCTCACGCCTGGCATACGAATAATCCTTGTACTCTCGCCCCTCGACCGTGATCAGACGAAAGCCCTGTTTTGCCTCCGAACACTCCAACTGTCCATTGGAGTAGTAACTGTTGCGAGTCACATGATCATCAGGCCCCAGCAACACTTCGCGAACTTTTCGGCCATCCTGGACATGCCGGACACTTTGCTCATTGCCGAACAGATACTCGGCCTCAAAGTCGAACTGGCCGTTATTAAAGCCACCTCGCTGCTTGCCGCAGAGCTTGATACGGGTGTACTTCCCGTCCGCCACATGGCAATAGTTTTTATCCTCGACCAACACTCCAGCCTCATCAAATGACTGAAGATTGCCAATTGGCTCGCCCGCTTCGTAGGTAGCCACCCGATCGGGCCTCCCATTGGGATGAAAGTCTCGAAAAGCACCGTCTATCGAACCGTTACGCCAGGAGATATCCGAGCGCAACACAGCACCGTCCTCACTGTAAGTCAGCGCACGCCCCTCAATCTGGCCATTGGCATAGTTGGCCGAATAGGTAAGCTTGCCATTGGCGGCATAGGTTTCTTTGAGCCCATCAAGAACGTCGGCACGATAATGCTCGACGAGGCGCAACACGCCTGCCGCATCAACTTCCCGCAACTCTCCCTGCTTCTTGCCGGCGACGAAATTGACAGTCTGCACACGCCCATCCTGAACGTTCAACTTCCAGGTGCCTTCGCGAACGCCCCACAGGTAACTGCCCTCGCCACTCCTGGTAATCCAGTAACCATGCTGCTGACTCTTTACGAAATCGCCGCGCTGGACGATCTCACCATGGCTCATACGCTCGGTAGGACCGTCGAACTCACCGTGCTTGTAGGTATCAAACCCCGACAGCTCGCCCTCCCCCGATTGCGCACGAATGACCCAGCGTCCCTCATAAAAGTCATCGACGATCATGCCTTCTGAAACGGTATCTTCATCCTGAACAATCCAGCGCCCCTGACGCAGCCCGTCCACGTAGGCGCCGCTAGACTCACCCGACACTTCGAAGATGACCCAATTGCCCGACTGCTTACCCTGAACAAATGCACCACGCGCCAGTAGTCTGCCCTCACTCAACAACACCGACACACCGTCTTCCGATCCTCGATACTGCTTCGGATCAGTTTCCCAGGCCACTCTGCTAACCCTATAGGCAGAGCCGACATCGTCCTCCGAAGGATAGACACGCTCATAAGTGACCGTCAGCCAATGCCCGTCACGATTCTCGAAAGTCTTCTTATAGGTGTCACGATGACCATCCTCCGGTCCATGCACCGCAGAAGCCGGGACGCCATCAACGCCAAAATACCCCACCAGCGTTCCGCCAGCAGGATCGAGCGCATCGAATTCGACAATGCCGGTTTTCACCATGGGCCGACCGTAGTCGTAAGGTGGCAACTTAACGAGCTCGCGCTGGACGAGGGCGGCATTGAGGGTTTTATGACCACTGGCAATTCGATCCAGAACCGACTGCAGGGTTTCGAGTCGGCGGTATCGGCCCGCCTGCGGGGAGAACCGGTAACCACGAAGCGCATATCGCCCCGAAGCCCGGGAAAGCACGATCAGCGTCTCAATGTCGCTGTCGAGGCTGGCATAGAACACCGACTCAATACTCGCATCACCGAAGTTATCCAGTAATTGTGGCGCCTCATCAGGCGACTCGCACAGACAGGTATAACCTTTCACCCCGCCCGCCTCACGGAGAAAGGCCAACGTCGCACCACTGTCCTGAGAGCCCTTTATCACTGGATGCGCCAGCGACTTTCCAACATAAAATGGCTCCGCCAATACCGAGCCGGACACCGAACAGCACAGCACAAACCACAGCAAAAACGACCGCATACGAATCCCTTCGCGCCTGAAGCACTTCAATTCCACCGAACAAAAAAATGGCGAGCCGAACGGCTCGCCAGTCAATCAACCATCCATTAACGCCACGGCAATATCGGAATCGCCGTCACCGCATTCTGCGGACTGCCTTCGATCAAGCGATCGCTGTACACCAGATACACCAGCGTATTGCGCTTCTTGTCGAGGAAACGCACCACCTGCATGGTCTTGAAGACTAGCGAAGTACGCTCCTTGAACACTTCTTCGCCATCCTTCAACTCCCCCTTGAAGTTGATCGGACCAACCTGACGGCACGCAATGGACGCTTCCGCTCGATCTTCAGCCAGACCCAAGCCACCCTTCACACCGCCCGTCTTGGCCCGGGACAGGTAGCACGTCACCCCTTCGACCTTCGGATCATCAAATGCCTCAACGACGATGCGGTCGTTCGGGCCGACGAACTTGAACACCGTCGACACCTGGCCGATTTCCTCAGCCGAAGCCAGCAGCGGCATTGCCAACAGCAAGCCCAACAACCCTTTTGCCACGCGCATTCAAATATTCCTTCAGACCAGGATCAGGTTATCGCGGTGAACCAGTTCCGGCTCCGCCATGTAACCCAACAGACCGACAATCGCCTCAGACGACTGACCGATGATTTTTTGTGCTTCCAGCGCGCTGTAGTTGGCCAGGCCACGGGCGATTTCACGACCGTCCGGCGCCACGCACACCACCATTTCACCGCGACGGAAACTGCCCTGAACCAGTTTGACACCCACCGGCAGCAGACTTTTATTGCCTTGAGACAAGGCCGTCACCGCACCGGCATCCAGCACCAGCGTGCCGCGAGTTTGCAGATGCCCGGCCAGCCATTGCTTGCGCGCCGCCAGCATGCCACGCTCCGGCGACAGCAAGGTGCCGATGCGCTCGCCGGCCTTCAGGCGATCCAGCACACGCTCAAGGCGCCCACCGACGATGATGGTGTGCGCACCGGAACGGGCCGCCAAGCGCGCCGCACGCAACTTGGTCTGCATGCCGCCACGACCCAACGCACCACCGGTACCGCCCGCCACTGCATCCAGCGCCGGATCATCAGCGCGCGCTTCGTAAATCAGCTTGGCATCGGGATTGTTGCGCGGATCGGCGTCGAACATGCCGTCGCGATCCGTCAGGATCACCAGCAAATCAGCCTCGACCAGGTTGGCCACCAGCGCCGCAAGCGTATCGTTGTCGCCGAAACGGATTTCGTCGGTGACCACGGTGTCGTTTTCGTTGATCACCGGGATCACTTTCAACTCGACCAAGGCACGCAAGGTGCTGCGGGCATTCAAGTAGCGCTTGCGGTCGGACAGATCGTCATGAGTCAGAAGAATCTGCGCAGTGTGCCGGCCATGCTCGGCAAAGCTCGACTCCCACGCCTGAACCAGACCCATCTGACCGATGGCGGCAGCAGCCTGCAATTCGTGCATCGCACTGGGTCGCACGGTCCAGCCCAGACGGCTCATGCCCGCCGCTACCGCCCCGGAGGACACCAGCACCAGCTCGACGCCCGCCTCATGCAAGGCCACCATCTGTTCAACCCAGACACCCATTGCCGCGCGATCCAGGCCCTTGCCGTCCGCCGTCAGCAACGCGCTGCCGATTTTCACGACCCAACGCTGCGCACCTGTCACCTTGCTCCGCATCATCTTCAACCTTAGCTTGAGGGCAGCGCGACCCAGCGCTGCCCGTGACGTTAATCGTGGCTATTTGTTACCAACAATCGATTTCCAGATACTAAAACGCCGCTCCAGGGAGCGGCGTTCAAGTTTATCGCAACAGATCAGTCGCGCACGTAAATGATTTCCGGACCGTCTTCATCATCTACATCTTCTTCGTCCCAATCATCGTCACCGATGTCATGGACCGACTTCACGCCACTGCGACGCAGGGCACGCTGGTCATCCAGGGCCTGCAACTGAGCGCGCGCTTCGTCTTCGATGCGCTGATCGAGCTCGGCCAGCTCTTCCTTGTAGGCCGGATCGTTCGCCAGACGGTCAGCACGATCTTCCATGTAACGCATGATGTCGTGGCAAAGACGCTCGGTACCGAGCTTGGAGATGGCGGAGATCACGTAAACCGGACCGGTCCACTCCAGGCGATCAACGATTTCCTTGACGCGAGCATCGTGCTCTTCCTCAAGGATCTGGTCGCACTTGTTCAGTACCAGCCAGCGATCACGCTCAGCCAGGGACGGGCTGAACTTGGTCAGCTCGCTGACGATCACTTCGGCCGCATCCGGGGCGCTGGTGTCATCCAGTGGCGCCATGTCCACGAGGTGCAGCAGCAAACGGGTACGCGACAAGTGCTTGAGGAAGCGAATCCCCAGGCCAGCGCCGTCGGAAGCACCTTCGATCAGGCCCGGAATGTCCGCGACCACGAAGCTTTTCCAGCGATCAACGCTGACCACACCCAGGTTCGGCACCAGCGTGGTGAACGGGTAGTCGGCGACTTTCGGCTTGGCGGCCGATACCGAACGGATAAAGGTACTTTTGCCAGCATTTGGCAAACCCAGCAGACCAACGTCCGCCAACACCTTCATTTCCAGCTTCAGGTCACGCGCTTCACCCGGTTTACCCGGAGTGGTCTGACGCGGAGCACGGTTGGTACTGGATTTGAAACGGGTGTTACCCAGACCGTGCCAGCCGCCATGGGCCACCAGCAGCTTTTGACCGGCCTTGGTCAGGTCGCCGATCACTTCCTGAGTGGCAGCGTCGATGACTGTGGTGCCGACCGGCACACGCAGTACCAACTCTTCACCTTTCTTGCCGGTGCAGTCGGTGCTGCCGCCGTTGGAACCGCGCTCGGCATCGAAGTGCCGGGTGTAACGGTAGTCCACCAGGGTGTTGAGGTTTTCGTCGGCGATCATGTAGACCGAGCCGCCATCACCACCGTCGCCGCCGTTCGGGCCGCCGTTTTCGATGAATTTCTCGCGACGGAAGCTCATGCAACCGTTGCCGCCGTCACCGGCCTTTACTCGAATCGATACTTCATCAACAAACTTCATAACAAAACGCCTCTCGCCATACGGACGAGCCGAAAAAATCCAGACATAAGACTCTTGCAAAAATGAGCGCAGCGACCTCAATCAACGACCGCAAATCCAGCGCTGGAGCTCATTACAAACAGCTTTGCAAGAGACTCACCCCACAAACGAAAAAGCCCCGTCGCGAGACAGGGCTTTTCCAGCATCTACGTAATTATGCCGCGACGACTTCAGTCTTCGGGACAATGCTCACGTAACGGCGGTTGAAAGCGCCTTTTACTTCAAACTTGATCACGCCGTCGATTTTAGCGAACAGAGTGTGATCTTTACCCATGCCAACACCGTAACCGGCGTGGAATTGGGTGCCGCGCTGACGCACGATGATGTTGCCCGGAATGATAACCTGGCCGCCATACATCTTCACGCCAAGGCGTTTGGCTTCTGAGTCGCGACCGTTACGGGTACTACCACCAGCTTTTTTGTGTGCCATGAGTCAATTCTCCTAGTGAGGAATTAGGCTGAAATTAAGCCTGAATACCGGTGATTTTGATCTCGGTGTACCACTGGCGGTGGCCCATACGCTTCATGTGGTGCTTACGACGACGGAACTTGATGATGCGGACTTTATCGTGACGACCTTGGGAGATCACTTCAGCCACAACGGTAGCGCCAGCAACAACTGGAGCGCCGATGTTCACGTCATCGCCATTGGCGACCAACAGAACGCGATCAAAAGTAACGGATTCGCCGGTAGCGATTTCCAGTTTTTCGATCTTCAGGTATTCACCTGGGGCGACCTTGTATTGCTTGCCACCAGTAACAATTACTGCGTACGACATGGTATTTCTCCGATAATCCTGCTCACCCAGCTCTTTATAAGAAGAGGTATTGGCTGGCATGGCTGCATATGGCTGGAAGGCCAGTTTGCAATTGCGTAAGGCAGGTGCTGCCCAGGAAGTTCAGGGTGCGCGATTGTACGCAAGCTACCGTGGCGTTGCAAGAGGCCGTCCATCGCGCCTTGACACCCGCCGACGTGGGTCCTAGCATGCCGCGCAACCCTTCTGGAGCGACTGTCGCTGATGCAACCCCAAGCTTTCTACCGCGCGGTGGCGGACGATTTTAGCGCCGTCGACGGCATCATCAAGAAGCAGCTGACTTCCCGAGTGCCGCTGGTATCGAAAATCGGCGATTACATTACCTCGGCCGGTGGTAAACGCCTGCGTCCTTTATTAGTGCTGCTGTGTGGCAAGGCCCTTGGCCGCGAAGGCGACGACCTGCGTCTGCTGGCAGCGACCATCGAGTTCCTGCACACCGCCACCCTGCTGCACGACGACGTGGTCGACATGTCCGGCATGCGCCGCGGCCGTTCGACCGCCAACGCCATGTGGGGCAACGCACCAAGCGTGTTGGTAGGCGACTTCCTGTACTCGCGCTCCTTCGAAATGATGGTCGAACTGGGCTCCATGCCGGTGATGAAGATCCTTTCGCAAGCCACGCGCATCATCGCCGAAGGCGAAGTGTTGCAGCTGTCGAAGGTTCGTGACGCGAGCACCACCGAAGAAACCTACATGGAAGTCATCCGCGGCAAGACCGCGATGCTTTTCGAGGCTTCGACCCACAGCGCCGCCGCCCTCTGCGAAGCCACGCCGGAACAGGCTGAAGCCCTGCGCACGTTTGGCGATCACCTGGGCGTAGCCTTCCAGCTGGTCGACGACCTGCTGGACTACAAAGGTGACGCAGAGACCCTGGGCAAGAACGTCGGTGACGATCTGGCCGAAGGCAAGCCGACCCTGCCGCTGATCTACACCATGCGCGAAGGCACGCCGGAACAGGCTGCCCTGGTGCGCAAGGCGATCCAGAAAGGTGGCATCGAGGACCTGGAAAGCATTCGCGAGGCCGTTGATGCTTCCGGTTCGCTTGAGTACACCGCGCAACTGGCCCGCGACTACGTGGCCCGTGCGATCAAATGCCTCGACGCGCTGCCCGCCAGCGAATACCGCGATGCATTGGTCGAGCTGAGTGAATTCGCGGTCGCCCGCACTCACTGATCTGCTTTTCGTAGGAGCCGGCTTGCTGGCGATTGCATCACCGCGGTGCTTCTGGAGCACCGCGGCGACTGGATCGCCAGCAAGCCGGCTCCTACAGACCCCCTCCCGGCTAAAACCCTATATAATGTGCGCTTTTTAGCGATCCTGAATCCAAGGAGCTTTAGTGAGCACGTTGCCACCCTGCCCGAAATGCAATTCCGAATACACCTATGAAGACGGCGCGCAGCTGATCTGCCCGGAGTGCGCCCACGAATGGTCCGCCAGCGGCGAAGCCGAAGCGGCGTCCGATGACGCCGTGAAAAAGGATTCGGTGGGCAATGTCCTGCAAGACGGCGACACCATCACCGTGATCAAGGACCTCAAGGTCAAAGGCACATCGCTGGTGGTCAAGGTCGGCACCAAGGTCAAGAACATCCGCTTGTGCGATGGCGATCACGACATCGACTGCAAGATCGACGGCATCGGCCCGATGAAGCTCAAATCCGAGTTCGTCAGAAAAGTCTGAACCTGCTGTATTCCATCCCGCGCCCGGCGTGGGATGGTGCTTCGTCCTCCCCCGCTTCGCCCCGTATTTCCTCGCAATAGCCAAACGCCAGCCGCTTTGACCTTACGCAATCTTTACCCGGAAAAAATCACAAACCGCCAATAGGCCCTTGCTATTTGATGAATAAGAATTATTCTCATTGAAACCAATCAATGGAGATGAGACCCATGACTTATTTGATCGATGCCTGGCTGGACCGCCCACACCCCTACCTCAGGATCCTGCATCGGGAAACCGGGGAAGTCTGTGCGGTGCTTGAAGAAGAAGCCTTGAACGAGCTGCAGGATCAGGGTGACCTGGACGTCAACGGCTTGAGTTCCAGCGAGCCGGTGGTGCTCAAGGAACTGGTGCGCAATCTGTTTCTGTTCTGCTACGCCCGGGCATTGCGCCCGTCGCATGAACTGCATCACAAGCTAGAAATATGAGAAACCCCAAACCGTGTAGGAGCCGGCTTGCTGGCGATGGCATCACCGCGGTGCAACTGAAACACCGAGGCGCATGGATCGCCAGCAAGCCGGCTCCTACAAGGTAGTCAGGCTTACAGAACGTCGAGCAGCTCGACGTCGAAGACCAGTACGCTGTGCGGCGGAATGCTGCCAACGCCTTGAGCGCCGTAAGCCAGTTCGCTCGGCACGTACAGACGCCATTTGCTGCCAGCGTTCATCAGTTGCAGGGCTTCGGTCCAGCCAGCGATCACGCCGCCTACCGGGAATTCTGCAGGCTGACCGCGCTCGTAGGAGCTGTCGAACACAGTGCCGTCGATCAGGGTGCCGTGGTAGTGAGTACGCACTTGGTCTTCACGGGTCGGCTTGGCGCCTTCACCGGCGGTCAGCACTTCGAATTGCAGACCGGAAGCCAGGGTGGTGATGCCATCGCGCTTGGCGTTTTCAGCCAGGAATGCCAGGCCTTCGCCAGCAGCCGCTTCAGCCTTGGCAGCTGCTTCGGCTTGCATGATTTCACGGATAACCTTGAAGCTGGCGGACATTTCTTCCTGACCTACACGGCTTTCCTTACCGGCGAAAGCGTCAGTCAGGCCTGCCAGGATTGCGTCCAGGCTAACGCCCGGCGGCGGGTTGTCGCGCAGTTGGTCGCCCAACTGACGGCCAATGCCGTAGCTGACGCGGGTTTCGTCGGTGGACAGATTTACTTCGGACATGACACTGCTCCGCTGTGCGGACGGCCCTGGAACTTGCCGTGCGTGCACAGCGCGTCCCGGAACGCCCGGAACCAAAAGGGCCAGCAGACTAGCACAGATGTCGTTGCGCTGATGAGGGGGTGTCAGTGCTGCCAGGCAGAACCGAAGGCAATCGGCACCTTCAGGCTTTCCCCCGCACTCGCACCCAACCCGCACATTTCATCGTGAACCGATGTATGCACAAGGTTGAATGGCAAGGTGGGAAAGTTATGCAGCACTTCACGCGCATGCTCGACCGAGCGCAGGTGAACCATCACGCCGTGAGCATCACTTAACGGGTAGGCGGCTCCATGCATGCGCGCCTCCAGCAGGTAGATCCCGCCTTCCATGGAGATCAGGTTCAGCTCATCGACTTTCCCTGCGATGGCATAAGCACGTAACTCTACGAAGTTCATGAACGCACCTCACGCAGTGGCGAGCCAGCATTCATACAGGCATAGGCCTCACAGCATCAAAGTACAAGCCATAAACGCCACCGCCCGTCTGTTTCACACCGTTCATGTAGGAGCGTGCGGTGCGGCGATCCGACTTGCCCGCGAAGAGGTCGTGTCAGTCGACATAAGTGTTGTCTGTCACGACGCCTTCGCGGGCAAGCCTCGCTCCTACAGTGCCTGGTGAGGATCAGTGCTTGGTGAGTTTATCCAGATACCCCATGGCAAACGCCGATACCACGAAGGTCATGTGGATGATCACGTACCACTTCAAATGCTCGGGATCGACGTTTTTGGCGTCCATGAAGATCCGCAGCAGGTGAATCGACGAAATCGCCACGATGGACGCCGCGACCTTCATCTTCAATGAAGACGAATCCATGGTGCCCAGCCAGTTGAGCTTTTCCTTGTTGTCATCGATATCCAGCTCGGAAACGAAGTTCTCGTAGCCGGAAATCATCACCATCACCAGCAAACCGCCCACCAGCGCCATGTCGATCAACGACAGCAGCACCAGAATCAGGTCCGACTCGGCCATCGAGAACACGTTAGGGATGACGTGGAAGACTTCCTGGAAGAATTTCAGCGCCAGGGCCAGCAGCCCGAGGGACAGACCGAAGTAGATCGGCGCCAGCAGCCAGCGGGAGGCGTACATTGCATTTTCGATAAAGCGTTCCATTGAATCTCACACGTGGGCTGGAAATGGCCGCGAGTATACCAGCCACCCGTTACAGCCAGAAACACTCGGAAAATCCGCCACCTGCGCGTGTGTGACAAGGTTTTTCTGCTAGTGTCCAAAGCATTGACACCTCTGCGACATCGGACAGGACGACGGGAAATGGATGTGCGATTGCCTTTAATGAGCGCCGGGATTTGTCTGGCCCTGCTGGTGAGCGGCTGTTCACCGGACGATGACAAACGCCAGGTCAGCCTTGAGGAAAAGACCGCGCAATTCGAAACCTCCCTCGACGCAATCCAGGACCCGAAACTCAAGGATGCCGTGGCCGAACTCGGTGGCTCCCTGCTGCTGCTCGAACGTGCGCAACTCAAACTCGACAGCAAACCGGTGGAAACCGAGTACGGCGCAGATGTCCTCGCCGTGCTCAAGCACTACCCCACGCCACAGGCGCTGGTCGACACGTACATTAACGGCCTGTTCGTGCTGCACAAGGATTCCAGCTCCGACTACCTGACCGATCTGCAACCGGTGTTCCCGTTCAACTTCAACATTCCGGCCGAGTTTCTCTTTCCCCACGGCCTGGAATGGCAGTCGGTGACCTTGAGCAACAAACGCGTGATCCCGTTCCAGCCGGAGTGGTCGGAAACCGATCCGGGCATTCAACTGAGCCCGTCGAGCTCCAACCTGACCAGCCCCGACGATCTCACGGTGACTTACCCCTTCATCGACGGCCTGGGCATGGAAATCAAGAACCAGCCGCAGCCCGTCAGCCTGCAAGGCAAGGTCGAAGTCATCGCCCCGCGCAGGCTCTATAGCTTCGAACTGACAAAAAAAGACGTCGGCCAGACTCGCAGCAATGACAACCTGAGCGTCACGCTGCTGAAGCTGACAAACAACTACGCCGAAATCGAGTTCAGCAACAGCGCGCCGCTGGCCCCGGAAGTCAGCGAGATACCCTTCAACCCGTCGGTCGTCCAGGCTAGGGACGCCACCGGGCAATTTCTCTCACGCTCGGGTTCGATCAACCAAACCGCCGCGCAAATTGCCTTCTACCAGAAACAACTGGCGAAAATGCAACAGCAGAAGAGCTGGAGCGAAGCCTTCGAAAGGCAGCTCGATCAAGAACAACGCGCGTTTGAGAAGCAACAAACCAGGCACTACTCCAAGGTGTATTTCAACGGCCCGATCGAAACCCTTGAAGTCAGCCTGTTGGACTTTTCGGCGGCCACAGTCACGCGCAAGGACCTGGACCTGCCGATCCGTCGCTTCGATCAACACACCACGGCAAAGACCATCCAGCCACTGACTTTACCCGTGGTCGTGTACGACGATCAGGCACCGACCTGGCTCAAAGGCGCAACGCTCAGTGAGGAGCAACTGAAGAAGAGCGTCAGCATCCGGCAATCGGTGGACGACCCGAGCGCGGCGCGCATCGAGTTCGATCACACCCGAAGCTTCAACGATGAACTGCTCGGCACGTCCTTCAGCCCTGGCGATAGCCCGGTCAGTTTCTTTACCGAGGACAGCAGCGGTCAACGCGACGAGCCGATCGAACTGCCGCCCGAGGCTTACCAGGTCGATCCCCTGCGCGGCATCATCACTTATGACCTGAACCTGTTCGCGCAAACGCCGGCGTTTGCGGTGGGTTCCATGCCGCTGTTCCTGGCCACCGTCGACAAGCAGACACTTGAAACCGACCGGCTGCCCAAAGGCCTGGAACTGAAAGGCAATGCACTGGTGGTTGATCTGAAGCTGTTCCCCGCCCAGGACTGGCGCTTTTTCGCCAGGGACGACAGCGGCCACTATCTCAAGGAGATTCTTTCGGTCATTCACGATGCAAGTGCGCAGGGCCCGGCGTTATTCAGCGTGCATTACTTCTACGGCCAGCCGGCGCAGCTGGAAACCTACCAGCGAACCGATCTCACCACGGTGCAGTATGGATTCGAGGTCAAACTCGACAAGGCTGATACGTCCAGCCTCGCCCAATAGTCGTCTCAGTGATCGGGGCGGAACTCGAAGCCGCCCATGTTGCGGCAGCGCCCACCATTGATTTCCCGTAGCTGGGCTTGCAGGTGCAGGCACCAGATTTGCGGGTCATCGGCCAGTTCATAGCCATGCAACGTCAGGCTTTCAACGATGGTGTCGAGGATCGATTCAGCCGCGAAGGGCCCAGGAAACGGACCTTGGGCTTTGATGGCTGAGGGTTGTTCGCCAGCCATTCCGGCGGCGAAAAGCAAAGTCCACATGCCCGTATCACCAGCCAATGGCTTGATGGCACATTCGATACGGGTCACAAGGCCCAGGCATTGACGGGTGAGGCAGAGGTTGCGCGACATGGCGGCGACCCTCGGTAGATCCGGTATTCAGCTCCCACGGGAGAACTGTCTCGATCCAGTGATTACTGTCGATGTCCTTGAGCTGAGAATAGAAGAAAAGTCAGACCCGCACGCCAACTGAGACCAGAAGGCGCCGAATGGTCATTGTGTGAATATTGACGTCAGAGTGATGGCACTTGTAGGAGCGAGCGGTGCGGCGATCCGACTTGCCCGCGAAAGCCATGACGCGGTTTGCCGGAATAACCGCGTTATCGTTCTTCGCGGGCAAGCCTCGCTCCTACAGGGACTCCTCTGTGTCAGGCCGGCTTGGCTTCGACCAACGCTTCCTGTGCCGCTTCTTTCTCGGCTTCTTTCAGGTCTTCTTCGCTGATCATTTCCGCGATCACCCGCAAGCGCTCCACCACCCGCGCATTCACGCTGCCTTCTGGGAATTCGCCATTTTCATCCGGCGCACCGGCAGGCTCGCCGACCAACAGGCTCAGCGCTTCGTCAGCCTGGCGCACTGCGTAAACGTGGAATTGCCCTGCGCGCACCGCCGCCAGCACCTTCTCGTCCAACATCAGCGTCGCCACGTTGGCGTGAGGAATGATCGCCCCCTGCTCACCGGTCAGCCCGCGGGCTTCGCAGAGGCGGAAGAAGCCTTCGATCTTCTCGTTGACCCCGCCCACCGCCTGCACTTCGCCGAACTGGTTGATCGAGCCGGTGATTGCAAAGCATTGCTTGAGCGGTGTTTTCGACAACGCCGAAATCAACGTGCATGCCTCACCCAACGACGCACTGTCGCCATCGACATAACCGTAGGATTGCTCCAGGGCGATACTCGCGGAAATCGCCAACGGGAATTCCTGGGCGTAACGGCTGCCCAGATACCCGGTGAGGATCATCACGCCTTTGGAGTGAATCGGCTGGCCGAGGTTGACCTCACGCTCGATGTCGACAATGCCGCTGCCACCCGGGTACACCGTGGCGGAAATCCGCGCCGGGACACCAAACGCCGAATCCCCGACTTCCAGTACCGTCAGCCCGTTGCACTTGCCCACGGCCGCGCCATCGGTGTCGATCAGGATGATCCCGGCCAGCATGTCATCGAGAATCCGCGCCGAAACGCGCCCGGTGCGGGTGGCCTTGGCCTTGAGCGCACGCTCGATGTGCCCGGCGTCGGTCATTTCATCGCTGGCCAGGTGACGAATGAAATCCGCCTCGCTGACCAGTTGGAACAAGTCACCGATCCGCGCCGACAAACGCCCCTGGTGCTCGGCCAGACGCGCGCTGTAGGTCGCCAGACGCGCCACCGCATCGGCGGTCAGCGGTGCCATGCCTTCTTCGGAGGTACGGGTTTTCAGCAACTGGGCGAACTGCTCCAGGCTTTCGTCGACCATCGGGATGTCTTCGTCGAAGTCCACCAGAACGCGGAACATCTCCTGGAAGTCCGGATCGAGGTCTTGCAGCGTGTAATACAACTGCCGGGCACCGATGATGACGACTTTGACCTGCAACGGAATGTGTTGCGGTGTCAGGGTCACGGTGGCCAGACGCCCCAGCTCACCCAGCGGTGATTCCATTTTCAGTTTGCGCGATTGCAGGGCGCGCTTGAGCGCATCCCATACGAACGGCTCGCTGAGCATTTTTTCTGCTTCAAGGATCAGGAAACCGCCATTTGCACGGTGCAACGCGCCGGGACGCAACTGGCGATACGTGGTGTAGAGCGCGCCCTGATCGGTGCTGTATTCGATGCGGCCAAACAGGTTTTCGTAGGTCGGGTGCGGCTCGAACACCACCGGCGCACCGCCGCTGGCCGAGTGACCGACCACCAGGCTCGGCGCGTATTGCTCTTCCAGCATCTTGCGCGCCACCGCATCGACCTTGCTGTCGTCGACCAATTGCTCGACCACGGTTTTCAGCAAGTAAACCTGCATGGCTTGCAGGTAACCGCACACCGCCGCGTTCTCGGCGTATTTTTCCGACAACGGCGACAGCAACGGCTGCAAGGCCAGGGTGATGGTTTCTTCGTTGAGGTGGCGCAGTTGATTGCTCGACTCGCGCTTCCACTGCGGCAGGCTGGCGAGTTCTTCGTTCAGACGCTCTTCCAGACCGGAGATGTCTTCGTGGAAACGCTCGCGATCGGCTTCCGGCAACTGGGCGAATTCAGCTTCATCCAGCGCCTTGCCTTCGCTCATCGGGGTAAACGCGATGTTGCTCGCGTCACGGTATAGCGCGACTTCTTTCTCCAGCGCCAGGCGCTCGATGATGTCCAGCGCCTTGTCGTAGCGCTGGTTGAAGGCGCGGTCGATGGCGCTTTTTTTCTGCTGATAAGACGGATGTTCGAAGACCGCCGGGAAGGTCGCCAGCAGGTTGTCGATCAAAGCGTTGATATCACCGATGAACGCGCCGGCCGTGCCCGATGGCAATTCCAGGGCGCGCGGCTCGCGGGGTTCATCGAAATTGTTGACGTAGACCCAGTCGGCCGGGGTCTGCAGGCGTTTGCCTTCGGCCTTCAGGTAGCGTTTGACGAACGAAAACCGGCCAGTGCCAGGCTCGCCCATGACGAATACGTTGTAACCGGGGCGTGGCATGGCCACACCAAACTGCAAGGCTTCGACCGCACGTTCCTGGCCAAGCACACCGCGGAAGGGCTCCAGATCATTGGTGGTAGAGAAGCTGAACTGTTCAGCGGAAAACGGACGGGTCAGCGCTTCGGGCGCTAGACGCAAGCTGGCAGCAACAGGATCAGGCATCGGGCTTCCTTACATCAGGCGGGGCAGATAGCGGCATTCTGGCGCTGCCCATACCCCACTTGCAAGGCGCGCCTTTCGCCAAAGCATAGCCAAACGGGCATCCCCAGGCGGGCCGGGTCTAAATCAATGTTTTCAACGAATGTTTCGGAAAAAGTAACGGAACCCTTGGAACGTGCCTAAACTCCAAGCTGCGCGGCTGGAACAATAACCGGCCCACTGGCGCCGTAGTGGTCTGTACGAAAACTCGCCGAGCGGCGATCAGGCAAGGCGAAAACAGACGAGGAAGCGGAGTGTGGGGGACCCACATGAGCATTCCGAGTCTATTTTCAACGCAGCCTGATCGTCGCGCAGGCAGTTTTCGTACAGAGCCGGGCCAGAACCCTTGTCCATTGGTACGCACATAAAGAGAACAAAGCTATGAAACGGATTCTTCTCGGTACTCTCTTCACCGCTGTATCCATCAACGCTATGGCACAGGCGCCAGGCGGCCCGGATTGCGGGTGGGGCAACATGCTGTTCGAAGGTCAGCGTGGCACCCCGGCTCACTTCCTGGCATCCACCACCAACGGCACTTCCGGCAACGCAACGTTCGGTATGACCTCTGGTACCAACGGTTGCGCGACTAATGCGTCGCTGACTTATGGCGGCAAATCCTGGTTTGCCATGAATGGCATGATGAACGAGCTGTCCGAAGACATGGCTAAAGGTAACGGCGAAGCGCTGACGACCTACGCCGTGGTACTGGGCGTGGCGCCGGAAGACCGTGCGCATTTCGCGGCTGTGACTCACGAGCACTTCCAGCAGATCTTCAGCAAGGCTGACGTGACTGCAGAAGATGTGCATACCAACACCCTGGCCGTTTTGAAGGCCGATCCTCGTCTGGCCAAGTACGCAACTCAAGCTTAAGCTCGACCCGCCCGCTCCTTTCGGGGAGCGGGTTTTATTTTTTGGACCTGCCCTCTTTCGGCCATACCGTTCAATTGTAGGAGCCGGCTTGCTGGCGATCGCATCAACGCGGTTGTCCAGATACAACGCAGCGCTGCCATCGTCGGAACGCCGCCCGCAGCAAGCCGGCTCCTACAAGGACGGATCTTCCGTACCGGGTCTTTATTTTTTTCGACTTAAGTTGCCCACTATGCTCAAACGCCTTGCCTGGCTGGCGCTCTGTGTCTGCGCCCCGCTGTCCGCCGCGCCTCACATCGACAATCAACGTTTGCAGCAACTGGCCAACGACCCCTTCTGGATTTCCCTGGGGCATTACGAAACCGCCAAGCTCGGTGGCTGGCGCAGCTATGTCAGCGACAGGAAATTCTTTCTGGCGCCCGATGGCAACGAACACCCCGACCGCGAACTCGCGGCCACCGTGCAGGCGCTGTACGCCCCGGCCAGTGCCGGCGAAAAACATGCGCAATGCGTCTACCCGGCGCGTACCCGCTGGCTCAAGGCGCAACTCAACCTGACTGACTTGCCGGCCCTGGGCTGTGCCGAATTCAAGCAATGGTTCAAGGATGTCTCGCCCCACAGCGCGGTGATGATTTTCCCGGCAGCCTACTTGAACAGTCCGTCATCGATGTTCGGCCACACGCTGCTGCGCATCGATCAGGCGGATGTGCAGAGCGACAAGACGTCATTGCTCAGCTACGCCATCAACTTCGGCGCCTACATCGAAGGTTCCGACAACAGCATTCTCTACGCCTGGAAAGGTTTGATGGGCGGCTACCCGGGCCTGTTTGCGCTGGTGCCGTATCAGGAAAAACTCTCGGAATACCGCAGCCTCGAAAACCGTGACCTGTGGGAATACCGGCTGAACCTGACGCAGCAAGAAACCGAGCGCATGGTCGAGCACGTCTGGGAACTCAAGCAGATCCAGTTCGACTATTTCTTCTTCGACGAAAACTGCTCCTATCGCCTGCTGGAACTGCTGCAAGTGGCGCGTCCAAGCCTGCGCCTGACCGAACAATTCCCGCTGACCGCCATCCCCACCGACACGGTCAAAGCGGTGAAAGAAGCCGGCCTGGTGGAGTCCATTCAGTATCGGCCGTCCCGCGAGCGTGAACTGCTGAGCCGCGCCGAACCGTTGAATCCTGAAGAGCAGCAATGGGTGCTGAAAGTCAGCGCCGACCAGAAACAGTTGCAGGAGCCGGCGTTCAAGGCGCAACCGCGCGAACGCCAGGCGCTGATCATCGACGCGGCTTACCGGCTCGAACGCTACCGCGCCAACGGCCAGGAACGCGACCCGCAGCGAGCTCAGCGCAGTTTTGAATTGCTGCGGGCGATCAACCAGAACCCGGCGCCGGAGCTGGACATCCCGCAACCGGGCTTGCCCGAAGATGGCCATGAATCGCGCACCTGGCAGGCCGGCCTCGGCACCCGGGGCGACAAGGCCTTCGGTGAATATGGCCTGCGCATGGCGTATCACGACCTCAACGACAACTCGGAAAGCTTTCCCCTCGGCGCGCAGATCGAAATCCTGCAGATGAAACTGCGCCAGTACGAAGGCAATCAGTGGCAGTTGCAGCAACTGGATCTGGCGACCATTCGCTCCCTGACCCCGCGCAACGAGCTGCTGCAACCGCTGTCGTGGCAGGTCACCGGCGGCCTGGAGCGGGTGCCGGGCAAACATGACGATGAAACCCTCGTCAGCCATGTCAACGGCGGCGGTGGCGGCACGTGGCAACTGGGCGACGACATGCTCGGTTTTGCCTTGGGCACCGTACGCGTCGAACACAATAACGACTTCGCCGGTTTCATCGCCCCCGCGGCGGGTTTCAACAGCGGTGTGCTATGGAAGAACCCGCTGGGCAATTTCAGCCTGGAGGCCAAGGGGGATTTCTTCACCAATGGCGAAGTGCGCCGTAGTTTGAGTCTGAACCAGCAGTGGGAATTGTCGCGCAACCTGGGTCTGCGTCTGAGCGCCCAGCGCGAATTCAGCCATCTGGCCACACCTGAGAATGAAGTGATGCTTGAGCTGAAGTGGTATCACTACTGACCTGTAGGAGCCGGCTTGCTGCGGGCGGCGTTCCGACGATGGCATCACCGCGGTGAATCTGAAAAACCGTGTTGATGCGATCGTCGGAACGCCGCCCGCAGC
>NZ_JAHBDD010000038.1:0-40863 GCF_019956155.1 Pseudomonas sp. BF-RE-22
TGCCCTCGCTCCGGTCCTGCTCCGTGGGCCCGCCGCCATCGGCCATCCCTGGCCGGGGGCGGCTAACCCGGCATCCATGCCGGGTTGCCCACTACGCAGAACCTCCACTCGGCCTCTCGAGGGGGCGTGTACCTCAAGATCAAAAGCTGAAGGCGAGCTAACGCTCGACCTGATGAGTGGTGAAAATCAAAAGCAAACGCGATTCCCTGTAGGAGCCGGCTTGCTGGCGATAGCGGTGTGTCAGTCAACGTATGTATTGGCTGGACGGACGCCATCGCCAGCAAGCCGGCTCCTACAGGGGAATGCGTAAGTGTCCGAAATTAGTGGGCCACCACAAGATCAAATGCCAAAGCCAAAGCCAAAGCCAAAGCGAGGCGGCTTGCCAACCGACCTGTCTCTTTGATCGTACGCATTCCCCTGTAGGAGCCAGCTTGCTGGCGATGGACGCCAACGATAACGCGGGCAATCTGAATGAACGCGTCGCCCACACGATTTTCGCCGGCAAGCCGGCTCCTACAGGGATCTGCGTACGCTTTTGATTTCCACCACTCATCAGGCCGAGCGTTAGCTCGCCTTCCGCTTTTGATTTGAGCGCCCCCTCGAGAGGCCGAGCGCAGGTTCTGCGTAGTGGGCAACCCGGCATGGATGCCGGGTTAGCCGCCCCCGGCCAGGGATGGCCGATGGCGGCGGGCCCACGGAGCAGGACCGGAGCGAGGGCATGCCGAGCCACAGCGAGGCACCGAACGAAAGGGGCAAGAGCCCTTGGTTACTTGGGGCTCTTCCAAGTGACTCGCCGTAAGGGCGAAACCAATATCAGCCATCACAAAAAAAACGGATATGCCCCCAAACAAAGAAACCCCGAAAAGACCAAATCCTCCCGGGGTTTCCTATTCAAAGCCGCACAAACCAGCCAATCAATAACGCTGATACTTGGACCCAAACTCAGGACGGTTTTCAGCGACATACAACGTACTCGTCTGACTGTCTTTACGATCAACACCAACCGTATTCACATTCAACGTAGCCGGCTGACTGACCTTCGCCGCCGCCACCACCGGCAAAGAAGCGTGAGGCGCCGCGATGGCCGATGTAGCACCAAGAACCGAAAGGACGAAACCAAGACCAATAATGCTTTTCATGATGTTGCTCCAGAACTGTGGGAAGAAGATGGGCCCACAGTAGTCCTGGAACATCACGATGAAAAAACACCCTCACGCATAGTCTTTATCGAGAACGTTGATCCACGCCGTCAGCGTGGTGTGCGGTCTGCCAGCCAGCGCTGCTTGAGCTGTTCCAGGCGCCCGTCCTGGCGCATCGTGTCCAGCGCCTGTTGCCAGCGCGCAATCTGACGCGGGTCGCTCAACGGCGAAAAAGCGATATAGGTGGCTTCCTTCATCAGCGGTATCTGGTAGTGCAACTGCTCGGGTGGCACTCCTTCTTCACGGGCCATGGTAGCGACGGAAAGGGTGTCGGCCACCACGAACTCCGCTCGACCCAGGCGGGCCAGGCGCATCATTTGTTCGGGGGTTTCCACGCCGTACAGATTGTTCACATCCTGCTTCTGCAAGTAGCTGTAGACCAGCCATTTTCGCGGAACGGCAATGCGGCCCTGATGACCGGCCTCCAGCAGACTGCGCACCGGCTGCCGGGTGCTTTCAGTGGAATACAGAGCGGTTTCCACCTCCATCAGCGGACCGACCCACTGATACTGGCCATCACGCTCGGCAGTGCGCAACACGGTGAACACCCCTGTGGTGGGCTCGGTGCTGGCCACATGCAAGGCGCGCAGTAGCGGGACTTGCTGAAAGTGCACCTGGTCGCCAGCCATGTCGGCCAGTGCCTGCACCACGTCCACGCCAAACCCCACCAGCTGATTACCCTGCTGGAAATGCAGGGGCGGGTGGTTGTCAGTCAGCATGTTCAGGTCTGCCGCGACCGCAGTGAACGTCAAAAGAGACAGCAGGCAAACGGCGATACGCTTCATGAATCGTCCTTGATCGAATGTGGCGCAAAGCTTAGTACGAGCGTGCAGTCACTGTCCCGCGCAATTGAGCGGGCTTTTGCGTCAGACCTGAGGATTTATAAGTATCACTCGCTCCCACAGGGGATCTTTGTTGCGACGTGGATCGCGATCAATACCGCTGATATTTCGAACCGAACTCTGCACGGTTCTCCGCCACGATCACGCCACCGCGTACGGCGTTGTCCGGGTTGATCAGGGCGACACGTTCACGCAGCTCTTGCAGGCGATCGGCACCCCCTTCAGCAACACGTTCACGCAGCTCTTGCAAACGATCGGCGCCACCTTCGGCGACACGTTCGCGCAGCTCTTGCAGGCGATCGGCACCGCCTTCAGCTACGCGGTTCTGTTGCAGCCGATCCGAGCCACCTTCCACCAGCAGTTGCTGGATCTGGCTGTGGGACACCGCGCTCACGGTGCTGGCCGAGGCCAGATTCGACAGGCCGAGACCACCGACCAGTGCCAGACCGAGTGCCAGGGAAGAAACTTTCGAGAAATTGATCATGGTGATTCTCCGTGCGTTTAGTTTGAGTGGGTCGGTAGCTGCTGCTATCCGGTGATCACAGTTAAACGCCCGGGTGTATCGGTGATGTGTGCTCGAACCCGGCGAAATCGCTGTCTGCGTATCTGTCGCGGGTTCTTATACAGACGGATACAAAACCCTTCGGATGTGAAGGGCGGTCGTGTTCAGCGCCAGGCACCCTTCATGATTCTGCGCCGAGCATTTCCACCGGGTAGGAGAACACATAGCCTTCGCTGCGCACGGTCTTGATGTAGGTCGACTCGCGCGAGTCATCCATCAAACGTTGGCGCAAACGGCTCACCAGCAAATCGATTGAGCGATCGAACAGGTCGGCATCGCGTCCCTGGGTCAGGTTGAGCAACTGGTCGCGGCTGAGTACCCGTTGCGGGTGATCGAGGAATACGCGCAACAAGCGGTACTCGGCACCACTGAGGGCGACCATCGTGTCGTCTTCATCGAGTAGATGGCGAGCAGTCGTGTCGAGGCGCCAGCGGCCGAAACCCAACAGTCGGCCACTTTCGGTGATCAGCAGGTTGGGCGGCAGCATTCGCGTACGGCGCAATACGGCGTTGATCCGCGCCAGCAACTCGCGGGCGGCGAAGGGTTTGGTCAGGTAGTCGTCGGCGCCCATTTCCAGGCCGAGGATGCGATCGGTTTCGTCGTTGCGGGCGGTGAGCATCAGGATCGGCGTCGCTTTATGTTTGCCCGAGCGCAACTCGCGGCACAGCACCAGGCCGTCATCGCCGGGCATCATGATGTCCAGCACGATCAGGTCCACCTGATTGGCTTCCAGAAAACTGCGCATCTGCCGGCCGTCGGCAACCACCGTGGTACGCAGGCCGTTCTTCTTCAGGTAATTGCCGACCAGCTCGCGAATCTCCCGGTCGTCGTCGACGATCAGGATGTGGTTTACATGTTCCATTGCTCAACCCTCTTGTTATTCGCACGTTGCGCATTCTAGGCAGCCACGGTGCACCTGCCCACAGGCTTTGTATCACAGTGTATCCGCTGCCCTGTTTGACACCTTACGCCTTAATACCGCGGGTTCTAAGACACATGGCAGATACCTCGGGTCGATTAAATGGGCTCCATCGAGACAACACGATTTGCCTCGCAACCATTGCCCATTGCAACCCTGAGGAATTCACCATGAACTGGAACAAACTGATTGCCGCCAGCTTCTTCGCCGTCCTGAACGTTGCCGCATTTTCGGCCCATGCCGATGTTCAAGCCCCGGCGCAGACCACGGCGTACGGCACGCACCTGGATATCAAGAAGGTTGTTTCCATCGTCGACAACGGCGGCGGCACCTGCGGCATTGTCGATGCCCGCTTGACCTACCTCGATTCCAATGGCGCGCAGAAAGTCGCCGGGTACAGCAAATTCGCAGACTGCGCGAATCAGGGCGGCTGATCTTTCCACTACGCTCATCGCTGTCGATGTCGAGCAACGCACCGTCTGCTCAGCGCCCCGCGATGGCTGATTCATGTCGTCCAAACACCCGATCAATGACTTGCAGGGATATCACCATGAAGATCAATGTGTTGAGCAGTACCTCCGCCTCGCGTCGTCGCCGTCTCCTTGGCCCTTCGGTCCTCGCGTTCGCGCTGATGCAGCTCGGTGCTCTCGGGGCTGCCAATGCGCAAGCCGCGACTGTCGAGCCCGTGGTGGCGAGTGCTGCGACCCTCAAGGCGGACACGTTCGGCCCGCTCAAGCATGTCAATGCCGGGTTGCTGAGTGTGGCGTACGCCGAAGTCGGCCCCGCCGATGGGCCGGTGGTGATTCTTCTGCACGGCTGGCCGTACGACATTCACAGCTACAGCGAAGTGGCGCCGTTGTTGGCGGCCAAGGGTTACCGGGTGTTGATCCCGTACGCACGGGGCTACGGTGACACGCATTTCCTGTCCGACAAGACTGTTCGCAACGGCCAGCCTGCGGCGTTGGCCAGTGATGTCATCGACTTCATGGATGCACTGAAGATCAAGAAAGCGGTGCTGGGTGGCTACGACTGGGGCGCGCGCTCGGCGGACATCGTTGCCGCACTTTGGCCGGAGCGGGTCGAGGCGCTGGTCGCCGTCAGCGGCTATCTGATCGGCAATCAGGCTGCGGGCAAGAACCCGCTGCCGCCCAAGGCCGAGTTGCAATGGTGGTACCAGTTCTATTTCGCAACCGAGCGCGGCCAGGCTGGCTACGAAAAGAATCGTCACGACTTCGCCAAGTTGATCTGGGAGCTGGCATCGCCAAAATGGCGCTTCGACGACGCAACATTCGACCGCAGCGCGGCGGCCCTGGACAACCCGGATCACGTCGCTATCACGATTTTCAACTATCGCTGGCGGTTGGGCATGGTGCAGGGCGAACCCCAGTATGAAGCGCTGGAGCGGCAACTGGCCAAGGCCCCGGTGATTACGGTGCCGACCATCACCATGGAAGGCGATGCCAACGGCGCGCCGCATCCGGCCGCCGAGGATTACGCCAAGCGTTTTACCGGCAAATACGAATACCGCCTCATCAGCGGCGGCATCGGCCACAACTTGCCGCAGGAAGATCCGCAAGCCTTTGCCAAGGCTGTGATCGACGCGGACAACCTGTAAAACGGAACCGGCTTGATGCGCTGCGCAAGGCTTTAGGGCCCCATCGCCAGCAAGCCGGCTCCTACAAAGTCGCGGTATGGGTCAACCCCAACTCTGTAGGAGCGAGGCTTGCCCGCGAAGAGGCCCTCGACCAAGGCCTCATCGCCAGCAAGCCGGCTCCTGCAGGGTTTGGTTACGCAACCACCCGATAACACGGCACATACGCCGCGCCGCCCGGCAGTTTCATCCGGTGCTGGGCCACGAACGCCTTGAGCAACTGATCCAGCGGCTGCATCACCGCCGCATCGCCACGGATCTGGTACGGCCCGTGTTCTTCGATCAGGCGGATGCCCTTGTCCTTGACGTTGCCGGCGACGATGCCGGAGAACGCGCGACGCAGGTTGGCGGCCAGTTCATGGGCCGGCAGGCTGCGGCTGAGTTTCAGGTTGGCCATGTTTTCGTGGGTCGGGTCGAACGGGCGCTGGAAGCCCTCGTCGATCTTCAGCAGCCAGTTGAAATGGAACGCGTCGTTGCGCTCGCGGCGGAACTGTTTCACCGCTTTGAGGCCAGCAGTCATCTGCCGCGCGACTTCAGCCGGGTCGTCAATGATGATCTCGTAATGCTGCTTCGCCGCGTCACCCAGGGTGGCGCCGACGAACGCGTCCAGTTGTTCCAGATACGGCGCCGCGTGTTTCGGCCCGGTGAGGATGACCGGGAAGGGCAGGCCCTTGTTGTCCGGGTGCATCAGGATGCCGAGCAGGTACAGGAACTCTTCAGCCGTGCCCGCGCCGCCAGGGAAAATGATGATGCCATGGCCGACACGCACGAACGCTTCCAGGCGTTTCTCGATGTCCGGCAGGATCACCAGCTCATTGACGATCGGGTTCGGCGCTTCGGCAGCGATGATGCCGGGTTCGGTCAAACCGAGGTAACGGCCACCGTGAATGCGTTGTTTGGCATGGGCGATGGTCGCGCCTTTCATCGGGCCTTTCATCACGCCGGGGCCGCAACCGGTGCAGATGTCGAGGCTGCGCAGGCCCAGTTCGTGGCCGACTTTCTTGGTGTATTTGTATTCTTCGGTGTTGATCGAATGGCCACCCCAGCACACTACGATCTTCGGCTCGACGCCGGGGCGCAGGGTGCGGGCGTTGCGCAGCAGGTGGAACACATAGTCGCTGATGCCCTGGGAATTGCTCAGGTCGATGCGCTGGCTGTCGAGTTCGTTTTCGGTGTAGACGATGTCGCGCAGGGCGCTGAACAACATTTCCCGGGTGCTGGCGATCATTTCGCCATCGACGAATGCGTCGGCCGGGGCGTTCAGCAGTTCAAGGCGTACACCGCGGTCTTGTTGGTGAATGCGGATTTCGAAGTCCTTGTAGGCTTCGAGGATGGTCTTGGCGTTATCGACATGGGCGCCGGTATTCAGAATGGCCAGGGCGCACTGGCGGAAGAGGGTATAGGTGCTGCCGGATCCGGCTTCGCTCAGTTGCTGTACTTCACGTTGAGAGAGGGTTTCCAGGCTACCTTTGGGGCTGACCGAAGCGTTGATTACTTGTCGTTGGGACATTCAATGATCCTTAAAACGATGTCACCCGCCGAGGACGCATGACATCCGAATAGTATGTATCCACGAAAGAAGATGGCACGAACTGCGCAGTATCGCCATGTTCCCCTTTGACGATGAAAAGATGAAAAGGAGCCCCAGCATAGCTAAATCCCTCGCAGAGGCGATAATGCCCCGCAGTCTTTTTGCTCACGCCGCCTGAGGAATCCCGTCGCGATGTTTGAAATCCAGCCGCAGAACCCAGAAATCTATCGAAGCCAGACGCGCCGCAGCACGATCATCATCGCCCTGGTTTTCCTCGCCCTGGCGATGGTTTTGTCCACTGCGGCGGTGGCGATGTTCGGCGAACCGGGGGGCGACAATCTACGCTTCAACGTGGGCGGCGTGTTTGTCGCGGTGCTGTTGATGGCGGCGCTGATGCGCGGCAAATTCTGGACCCAGGAGTGGATGGCGCCGGCGGTCTACGGCTGGCAGCTCAAACGCAGCCTGATGAGCATCACCAACGTCATGCACCAGGTGACGGCGGCGGTGGACGCGGGTGATCCGAGTGCCATGAAGCTGCTGCGTTTTTATCACCTGGGGCTGAGCCAGATGCACCAACTGGACGCTAACTCCAGTGATCACAGCCAATTGATACGTGAAATGGACCTGCACAAGGCACGAATGGAAGCGCTGGGCATCGAGACCGAACAGACGCAATTGAACCCGGCGTGGCTTGAGGCCGTGAAACAGACGCCACGCTAACCGGTACAGGATCAAGGCACATAGATAATAAAAAGGCGAACGGGATCAGTCGCCATTCATAAGGATTCAGGGAGCGTCATGGGTAACCCGTCTGTCAAAGACCGAATTGAACAATTGCGCCACAGCGTGCCTTTGGTCACCGAACAGGCCGGTGCCAGGATCAAGGTACGCTCCGCGGTGGTACTGCTTGTTGCAGTGTGCCTGTCCATGATTGTCATCGTGATCTGGGAAGCGTGGAGTTCGCGCCAGTACCATCTGCATGACAAGGAAGTGGCGATGTCCAACCTTGCGCAGACCCTGGCCTCGCAAGCGCAGGCGACGATCAAGCAGGCCGATACGCTGCTGTTTACGCTGGTGGAACGCCTCGAAAGCGACGGCTTCGACCCGGCCGGGCTGCCACATCTGGAGCGCTTGCTCAGCGCCCAGCGCAGTGAGTTGAGTCAGTTGCATGGCCTGTTCGTCTATGACGAAACGGGGCGCTGGATTGCCAATTCCAACGGCGCCGCCCTGACCGATGCCAACAATGCCGACCGTGAATATTTCATCTTCCATCGCAATCATCCCGACCGTGGGCCTCATATCGGCCCGTCGATCAAAAGCCGCTCCAGCGGCGAATGGATCATGACGGTGTCGCGCCGGATCAATCATGCCGATGGGAGTTTTGCCGGTGTGGCGCTGGCGACGATTTATCTCAATCATTTCCTGTTCCTGTACGACAGCATCGACATGGGCCGCAACGGCGTAATCAACCTGATCGCCGACGACGCCACCATCATCGTTCGCCGGCCGTTCAACGAAGCGGATATCGGCACCAGCCTCGTCAACAGCCCACTGTTCAAGCAGTTGTTGCCCTCGGGGAGTTCAGGGACGGCAACATTCAAATCCATGGTAGATGGCGTTGTGCGGGTGGTGGGGTTTCGCCGGGTCGAGGGGTATCCGCTGGTTGTTTTCGCCGCGCTCGACAAGGAGGAAGTCCTGGCCGGCTGGCGTGAGGAATCCATGCTCAGTGCTGGCATCGTTACGCTTTTGCTGGGTTTTGTCGGTGTACTGGGTTTTCGCCTGATCAATCTGATGAAGCAGCAGAACCGCATTCAGAACCAACTGCTGGACGCTCAGGACAAACTGCTCGAGGTCAATCGCGGCCTGGAATTGCTGGCTCTGGAAGACGCGCTGACGGGGCTGTCCAACCGGCGTCAGTTCGATCTGTTCATCCACTCGGAAATGGGTCGCGCCCGGCGAAGCCTGAGCGGCCTCGCGCTGCTGATGATCGATGTCGATCACTTCAAACTGTTCAACGACCACTACGGTCATGTGGCCGGCGACGAATGTTTGCGCAACATCAGCGCGATCATCACCGACAACATCAAGCGGCCCGGGGATCTGGCGGCGCGCTACGGCGGTGAAGAGTTTGCGGCGGTGCTGCCGGGGACTGACTATGTGGGGGCGTTTCTGGTGGCGGAAAAAATTCGTCGTGCGGTGTTGCAGGCCGGTATTCCCCACCGTGAAGGCGCAGAAGGCATGGTGACAGTCAGTATCGGCGTCGCCGCTTATGATCCGGCATCACAGGCCCAGCCGAACGACCTGGTGGGCGCTGCGGACAAGGCGCTTTACGTGGCCAAGGCCAGCGGCAGGAACATGAGCGTCATTGCCAACTGACTTCAAACAAACCCACCGCTGCCCTGAACCAGTTGGGTCGCCAGGTACGATTGCTTGAGTTTTTCCAGCCACCAACCCAGGGCGCGACCGTCATGGTCGCCACGCCAGCCGGCATACAGAATGTTCGGCTCGCGCGGGTCGGCCATCTGTTTTTCGACCAGCGTTCCGTTTTTCAGTAACGAGCCGACCCGATGTTTGGGCAGCCACCCCACGCCCAGGCCGTCGCACTGGGCGAGGATTTTGGCGCGCATGGTCGGCACGGCGAGCACGGGTTGTCCGCCGGAGACACCATAAGTGCTGCCTTCGGTGACTTTGGACGAGTCGGCTACGACAATCGCCCGGTGTTGCGTCACCGTTGCCCGTGAGATCGGTTCCTTGGCCTTGGCCAGCGGGTGCTTCGGTGAGACCGCAAACACCCATTCCATTTCCCCCAACGGCATCCAGCGCAAGGAAGGGATGGCCGGCGGTTCGTTGGTGGCGCCGATGATCAGGTCCGCCCGGCCTTCGCGCAGGGCTTCCCAGACACCTTTGAGCACTTCCTGGGTGATGCGCAACGGTACGCCGGATTCCAGCGCATCGAACTCGTGAATCACCGGGATCAGGGTTTCGAACTCCAGCAGTTCGTCGGTGACGATCCACAGCCGACTCTCCCAGCCATTGGCCACTTGCTGCACCCGTTGGGTCAGGCGCGAGACGTCCTGCATCAGCCGCGCCGCCTCGTTCACCAGCAATTCCCCGGCCGGGGTGAGCTGCAAGCGGTAGCGGCGACGATCGAAGAGCAAGGCGTCGAAACGCTCTTCCAGTTGCCGCGCCGCATACGACACGGTCGATGGCGCCTTGCCCAGGTGCACCGCCGCGCGCGACAGGCTACCGGTTTCCCGAATGGCCTCCAGCAACGCCAGGTCCTCAATCGACAACATGTTCTGAATCCTCGAACGAACGGCCTGGAAATGAATGTCTGGAGCAACGAGAACAAAATCGAGGCCACCTGAAATGTATAGGCCAACCACAACCCCTGTAGGAGCGAGGCTTGCCCGCGAAGAGGCCCTCGAACGCTGCGTTGAATTTGAGGCCGCCATCGCCAGCAAGCCGGCTCCTACAAAATCGCGGGCTGTTTGAAATTTATCGGCCAACCCACCCCCTGTAGGAGCGAGGCTTGCCCGCGAAGAGGCCCTCGAACGCTGCGTTGGATTTGAGGCCGCCATCGCCAGCAAGCCGGCTCCTACAGGGATCGTGTGGTATTTGAAAGGGTGGACGTTCGGCGTGACTTGCGCTGCCTGAACACCCGAACGTAGACCAACACGTTGATCACCAGCACCACGCCGCCGAGTCCCAGCTGAATACTCGGGGTCAACCCGGCCGGGTAAATCACCGGCCACACATAATGTTCGATGAAACCACCGCCATAGCCGGTCTGCCCGGCCGCGCTACGCATGAGGTTTTCCCACTGTGTCAGCGGGCAGGTCAGGTGGAACACTTCGACCGCAACCCCCCATGTTGCGGCCGGCAGGTGCCACCAGGCCAGGTGGCGCCATTTGAGCACCAGCAGCCCGCCGAACAGCACGAACAGAATGAACAACAGGTGAAACAGCACCAGCCCATCGGCGGCGATCCGGTAAAGCATGGCGACTCCCTGACGCGTGATGCGAATCACTCCATGGTACTCGGGCGGGGCGTCGGCGCTCTATCTATTGTTTGCTGCCCAACCCAGCGAGCACGGCCTTCAGACGCAGCACCATGCTCTCGCTGCTGCGTTGCATCGGCGCGCGCAGTTCGTCGTCGATCAAGCCTTCAAGGGCCAGTGCGGTTTTCACCGGGGCAGGATTGGGTTCAATGAACAGGCTTTGAATCAGCGGCAGCAACCGGAAAAACGTCGCCCGTCCTTCCGCCAGCCGCTGGTCGCGGATCTGTTGATACAGCGTCACGAACAACTCCGGATGCACATGCGCCGAGGCGGCAATCGCCCCTTTGGCGCCGAGGCACAGGGCGCTGAAGATCTGGTTGTCTTCGCCGCACAACACGTCGACCTTGCCGCTGGTCAGCAGCGCCAGGGTGTTGCCCTGATTGCCGCCGCAATCCTTGATTGCGACGATTCGCTCGTGGGCGACAATGTTGAGCAACGTTGCCTGTTCGAAGGCGATGCCGGTGCGATACGGGATGTCGTACAGAATGATCGGCACAGTGGACGCATCGGCAACCGTTTTGAAAAACGCTTCAAGGCCCGCCTGGGACGGGCGAATGTAGTACGGCGGCGGCACCAGCAACCCGGCCAGCGGCCGCTTGAGGATTTCGTTCTGCAATTGCAGCAGTTCGGTCAGGTTGTTGCCGGCCAGCCCCATGACCACCTGATCCGCAGTCACCCATTCAAGCACGGCATCCAGCACCGCCAGTTGTTCATGTTTGCTCAGTGCCGCCGCTTCAGCGGTAGTGCCGCAGACCACCAGGCCATCGACGCCTTTGTCCAGCAAATGGCTGACGAGCCGGCGCAACCCGACGAAATCGATCGCACCGTGTTGAAACGGCGTAACGAGCGGAACCCAGATACCTTGAAACGATGACATGCACTTACTCCTGAAAGTTGACCGATTTCGTCACCGTCAGAAGCGTAGAAGGAAGTAAGCAGGGGGAGGGTGCCCGTCGCGCTCAATGTCCTGTCAGCTCATCTGACGGGACAGCGCGCCCCGGTCACATGAGCGACTGTTTCTTCGATTTGAGGGCGTGCGCAACGCAACCTTGCGCCTTGGCAATCAAGCCAATGGCGTCAATGTTGAGGTTGAAGGTTGCGGACATGTTTGCTTACACCCTGAATGAGGCGCTCAGTTTTAAGAGTCGGCGGGAATTTTGTCAATCACCAAAATCGGCACAAGTGCGCAAGATTGTTCAAGCCATCGGGCGCGACTGCTGGCACAGTCAGGCGTCTTTTCCTGTTTGTAGAGCGTTATGACTCACTCACTCATGCCGCGCAGCGCCTTTCTTCGCGGCGCTGCGGCGATCATGCCATTGTCCCTGGCGACCGCGCCGTGGGGATTGCTGGCCGGCTCCATGGCCATCGAAGCCAACCTCACGCCGCTGCAAGGCCAGGGGTTGTCGAGCATCGTGTTTGCCGGGGCGGCGCAATTGGTGGCCATTGGCATGCTCAAGGGTGGTGCCGGAATCTTTTCGATTCTGCTGACCACGTTATTGCTGACGTCGCAGCATTTGCTCTACGGCATGAGCATGCGCTCGGTGATTTCGCCGCTGCCCGGTCGCTGGCGTGCCGGGCTGGGTTTTTTGCTCACCGACGAGCTGTTCGCCTTGACCAGCCAGCATGACAAACAGCAATTCAACCGCTGGTATGCCCTGGGCGTCGGCCTGACGTTTTACATCGCCTGGAACCTCTTCACGCTGGCCGGCATCGTGCTGGGCAGCAGCATTCCCGGCCTGGAACATCTGGGCCTGGATTTCTCCATCGCCGCGACCTTCATTGCCCTGATCACCCCGGTGGTGCGCAACGTACCGACCGTGGTCTGCGTGGCAGTTTCGCTGTTTTGCTCGGTGTTGTTCAGTTACTGGCAATGGGGCTCGGCGCTGGTGTTGTCGGGGTTGGCGGGCATGACGGCGGGCTTCATCTGCAACAAATTCTACGGTGGACGCACATGATGGTCTGGGCGGTGATTGTCGGTATGGGGATTCTGGTGTTCCTCAACCGTTATGTATTTCTCGAGCCACGGCTGCCGCTGCGCCTGAGCAGCAACGCCCGGCAATTCCTCGGCTTTGCGGTACCGGGCATGTTGACCGCCATCTGCGGCCCGATTGTGTTCATGCCGGATAAACAGCTGAACCTGCAATGGGACAACCCGTACCTGATCAGTTCGCTGGTGGCGGTGGGGCTGGTGCTGTACACCCGCAACACCTTGCTCAGCATGTTGTTGAGCATGGGGTTCTTCTTTTTGCTGCGCTGGTGGCTCTGAGCCGGGAGCGCGAAACTGTTCTACGCTTAAAGTTGATGACTGATCCCTTAGGGAGAGAGGTGAGCATGGCAACTGAACAAAAGCGTCCTGATCCGGAAGATGAAGACATGGATGAACCGACGGAAGAAGAGATCGAGCAGCAGAAACGTTCGACGCCTGACTGGAAGCATCCCGACGACGGGAAGGAACTGTCAGAACCTGATAGAAAGTTTTAGTTGGAGCTCTGACCGATCTGCGCATACAACAAAGCCCCGCCAATGCGCGGGGCTTTTTTTTGCCGGTCAATCAGATCGACACGTTCCAGCGAATCTGGGTAATGCCCAATTGCTGTGCTTTGATGCGTGCCGCTTCGAGGGTGGCGTGTTTGGCGATCTTGCGGCCGGATTCAGGGTAAGCATGCGCAGACGCCGAATGAATCGCGTCGACATCGGAAAAATGCACGGCCATCTTGAAAAAGTGCTGTCGCACACCGTCGAATAAGTAATGCACGGCATAGGGAATGAGTTCACTCATCTATCTCTCGTGGAGCCAGCCAGGTCAGTGGCTTAGTCGTCGAATAAAAATTCAGAGAGATCTGCGGTGAAAGTGTGATGCAGAAATAGGACTGCTGAAAAAGGAGGAGGCTCAGTGAGCCTCTACCGTTCAGAGTGCGGCGACGACGGGTTCGTTCAGTTCTTTTGCCAAACGTAGGCCTGCGTGTCGTTTCAAGCGTCGTCGAGCTGCAATTCGTCGGGATGTGAGGCCCGATAGCCCAGGGTCTTGTCGATCCATGCGTTCACTTCGTTGACCATGACCGGCGGCTTGCCGGGATAGTGTATGAGCGTTGAACGCAAGGTGCCGTCAATCCCCGGAACCGATCGCAGGTTACGGGTCTTTATGTATTGCTCTATGAAACAGTCCAGCCGATAGTGCTCTGTCGTCGAAAGATAAACGCACTCCAGACCAACGACTTGATTGATTGCAAAATCGTCGCGCATTTAATTCTCTGCAAGGCTTGTTGTAGTTGGGATTTCCTTAGTTGTTGACTCTTTGGTCAACTGGGCGATGCCAATGGAAATGCGGCGCGCATGCTATCCGTAGTTATTCTAAATGTATGTATGACGATCAAATTGTCGGACAAGCGGTTGATACAGCCAAACGCCCTCTATCAGTAAGTGTTACTTGGGTGAAACAGTCTGTGTAACGTTTAAGTTATTGGTCTGCATAACTAACAGTTATTGGCTGCCGTCAGGCTGTTGGTATTGATAAATTCATGCACTCTTGTCAATCAGCGACGCGTCTTGATTCCTCACGTTGCCTACAGCCTTGCCAACCTTGTACCACTCGAAAACTTCGCTGCCTTCGCCTTGAAACAAGGCCATCTGTTCGGCGCGTTCCGGGGGCGTGGCGGGGTCGAGCCATTCCTGTGCCAGTTCCGGCGACAACACCACCGGCCGCCGGTCGTGAATGTCGAGCATGCCACCGGCGCTGTCCGCGGTAATGATCACGAAACCGTTGTCGTCTCTCGGTTCCTCGCCATCTGTGGGAAACCGGCCAATCGCGGCACAGAAAATCGGGTCGCGGTCCTGCCGCCGGATGAGCCATGGCTGTCTCGTTGAGTCCGGCGTATCGACCCATTCGAACCAGTTATCGATCGGCACAATCGCGCGGTGCGGCCAGATTGCGCGGAAGAACGGACCGTGGGCGACTTTCTCCACCCGTGCATTGATCGGTGCCGCACGATCCTTCGCCCAATGCGGCCGCCATCCCCAGCGCACCTTGTCGGCCTGGAGCCCATTGCTTTCCCGATGAAACAACGCGAGTTGATTCGTCGGCGCGGCGTTGTATCTGGCCAGCGGTTCATCGCCGACATGGTTGATCAGGGCGTCGGGAATGCTCAGCACCGCCACGAAGTCATGAATGCCCCGGTATTGCGAGAGTCTTCCGCACATCGAAAGAAACCTCTTACTGGAACCTTCAGCTTAGACGCTTCACCTGCAGGAGCCCGGCTTGCCGGCGATGGCGATCTTGCGGACGCCTTCGCCAGCAAGCCGGGCTCCTACGGATCGGGGGATGTTCGGGATCGGGGATTCACACGAACCCTGTAGGAGCCGGCTTGCTGGCGATGGCGATCTTACGGACGCTTTCGCCGGCAAGCCTGGCTCCTACGGATCGTCAGGATGTTCGGGATCGGGGATTCACGCGAACCCTGTAGGAGCCGGCTTGCTGGCGATGGCGATTTCACGGGCGCCTTCGCCGGCAAGCCTGGCTCCTACGGATTGGGAGATGTCCGGGATTGGGAATTCACGCGAACCCTGTAGGAGCCGGCTTGCCGGCGATGGCGATCTTACGGACGCCTTCGCCAGCAAGCCTGGCTCCTACGGATCACCAGCGTGTTCGGGATTGGGGATTCACGCGAACCCTGTAGGAGCCGGCTTGCTGGCGATGGCGATCTTACGGACGCCTTCGCCGGCAAGCCTGGCTCCTACGGATTGGGGGATGTTCGGGATTGGGGATTCACGCGAACCCTGTAGGAGCCGGCTTGCTGGCGATGGCGATCTTACGGACGCCTTCGCCGGCAAGCCTGGCTCCTACGGATCGTCAGGATGTTCGGGATCGGGGATTCACACGAACCCTGTAGGAGCCGGCTTGCCGGCGATGGCGATCTTACAGACGTCATCGCCGGCAAGCCTGGCTCCTACGGATCGGAGAACGCTGGGCGATTCAAATGACGTGCGCCCGTTGCAGTTCGGTCAACGACAGGGCCTTCAATTGCGCCAGCAGCGGATCGCGCCGATCACGCGGATGGGGCAGTTGCACCGCCAGTTCCTGGCGAATGCTGCTGGGGCGATTGTCCATGACCAGGACGCGGTCGCTGAGGTACAGCGCTTCATCGACATCGTGGGTCACCAGCAGCAGAGCGATGGCGTGACGCTCGGCCAGTTGCAGCAACAAATCTTGCAGTTTCATCCGGGTGAAGGCATCCACCGCGCTGAACGGTTCGTCGAGCAACAGCACATCGGGCCGTGAGTAGAGGCCGCGAGCAATGGCGACCCGCTGCGCCATGCCGCCGGAAAGCGCCTTGGGTAACGCTTGAGCGAACCCGCTGAGGCCCACTTCATCGATCAGTTGTGCGACCCAGGCCTTGTCATATCGGTTGTCGGCACTGAAACCGATGTTTTGCTCGACCGTCAGCCAGGGCATCAATCGAGGTTCCTGAAACACGAACGCAACCTCACCGGCGCTGCGATTCAGTTCACCTTGGAAGTCCTTTTCCAGACCGGCAACGATCCGCAACAACGTGCTTTTACCGCACCCGCTGGGGCCCAGCAGGCTGACGGTTTCCCGGGGCTGCAATTGCAGGTGGATATCCCTGAGCACCGTGGTGGTGGCGAAGGTTTTGCGCTCGACGCGAATGTCCAGCAGGTAATCGGTCATGGCTCAATCCTCTGTGCTTTGGCCGTTGAACGTGTCGCGCCACGCCAGGAAGCGTTTCTCCAGACCAGCGAGGATTCCATCGCTGAGTTTGCCCAGCAGCGCCAGCACAATGATTGCCGCGAGCACGATGTCCGGGCGGGAGGTCTCGCGACCGTCACTGAGCAGATAACCCAACCCTTTGGTCGCGGCGATCAGTTCGGCGGCCACCAGAAACATCCACGCCAGGCTCATGCCGCTGCGCAACCCGGTAAACAGGCCGGGCAGGGCGGCGGGTAGCAGAATCCGCCGGACCAGCCGTGTGCGACCGAAGCCATACATCTGCCCGACTTCCACCAGTTTGCGGTCGATGTCGCGAATCGCCGCGACGCCGTTGAGGTACACCGGGAAGAACGCGCCGATGGCAATCAGGACGATTTTCGAGGTTTCGTCGATGCCCAGCCACAGCAACAACAGGGGCACCCAGGCCAGGCTCGGAATCGAACGCAGGCCGGCGAAGGTCGGCTCAAGCCAGGCTTCGGCTTCGCGGCTCAAGCCGACCCAGGCGGCAAACACCAGTGCCAGGCCGGCGCCGATGGCGAAACCGAGCAACACGCGCAACAGGCTGGTGCTGATATGTTTCCACAGCGCGCCTTCGGCGAGGTCTCTCAAGGTCAGGGCGATTTCGCTGGGCGCCGGCATTTGGTAGGACGGCAACCAGCCGATGCGTACGACAAATTCCAGCACCAGGAGGATCAGTACCGGCAACGCCAGACCCTTGAGACGCAAACGCCAGGCATTGTTCAAGGAAAGAGCGGCACGACGTGGCGTCGGCAGTTCGAGGGGCAGGTCTTTGCTTTTGCTGGTCATGAGATTCTCCGGTCACGACGAATCCGCGACTGGCGCGGATTCGTTGTGCCCCGTTGGCGGTTATTTACTGACGGGCCACGGTTTCCTTGAAGCCGGTGTCGATCAACTGATCGATGACCTGATCGACATTCACCCCACGACGCACCAGTTCTTCGGACACCAGAATCGGCGCGGCGGCCTTGGAGGCGATCACATCCCTGGCGGTCAGTTGCGGGCTGCTCAGGTCAGTGCGGGACAGTTGCAGCTTGGCCACTTCCAGCGGCAGACCGGATTCGGTAGCGAGCAGTTTCGCCAGTTCGTCAGGGTTTTTTACCGCCCAGTCGCGGGCCTTTTCGTACGCCTTCAGTACGGTTTCGATGGTCTGCGGGTGCTCTTTCGCATAAGTGTCAGTAACGCTGACTACGCCATAACTGTTGAAGTTGGTGTTGCGATACAACAGGCGCGAACCGGCCTGGACCTGGCTGGCGGCCATGTGCGGATCGAGGCCGGCCCAGGCGTCGACGTCGCCTTTTTCCAGGGCCGTGCGGCCATCCGGGTGCTGCAAGTGCACCAGTTCCACATCGTCTTTGCTCAGGCCGGCCTGTTGCAGGCTGCGCAGGGTGAACAGGTACGGGTCGGTGCCTTTGGTGGCGGCGATTTTCTTGCCTTTCAGGTCGCCGACGGTCTGGTAGGGCGAATCCTTGCGCACCACCAATGCGGTCCATTCGGCGCGGCTGTAGACGTAAACCGATTTGATCGGGCTGCCATTGGCGCGGCTAAGCACGGCGGCGAGGCTGGCGGAGGAGGCGAAATCAACGCCGCCGCTGTTGAGGTACTCCAGCGAGCGATTGCTGCCCTGACTCAGCACCCAACTGACTTTGGTCTGCGGCAGGGCTTTTTCCAGAAATCCAAAGTGTTTAAGCACCAGGCTCACTGGCGAGTAGTAGGCGTAATCCAGATGCACTTCGGCCGGCGGTGTTTCAGCGGCCTGCGCGACGGGTTGCAGGCTCAAGGCCAGGGCGCAGGCGCTGAGCAGATACCTGACTTTGGGAAAGCGGAAGGTGGACTTCATGGGATCGGCTCCGGACAAGGCGTTGGGTTTCTTATGTCGAAAAATTCATTTTTTATAAATGCTTCCTGCGTAAAAGGAATATTGCAGGCTCTGTGCCATGTCTTGGATATCAGGCGTTATCAAGGCGTTGATGCGAGGAATGAAGCAGAAGGGTGTTGCAGGGAAAACAGTCTGTCGGCTCGCTGTTGCCGGGTGAACAGTGTTGGCTGACAGTCATGAGCTTATGCGTAAATCGAATTTAAAAAGCATCCTGTAAGAGCGTTATGGTCTATGCCATTCACTCTCAAGGAGCCCCCGATGAACCTGTCCAGATTCGTTCGCAGTTTGCTGACCAGTGCGTTGTTTGCTGCGCCAATGGCCTACGCCGCTGAGCCCGTTGTCCTGCATGTCGGTGATCAGAATTACTACAACGTGCGCGCTTCGGTGGAGGCTTCGGGGGTGCTGGAAGGGGCGCCTTACACCGTTGACTGGAAGCATTTTCAGGCCGCTGCACCGCTGGCCGAAGCGTTGAACACCGGGGCGCTGGACGTGGGTTTTCTGGGCGATTCAGGCTTCCTGTTCCTCGCTGCAAAGCAGGCGCCGGTGAAGCTGATCGGCGTCTCGCGGCAGAACCCGGACACCATCGCCTTGCTGGTGCCCAAGGATTCGCCGGTCAAAAGCATCGCCGACCTCAAGGGCAAGAAAGTCGCCTACTGGCCCGGCGCCTGGAGCCAGCAATTAACCTTGCGCGCCTTGCAACAAGCTGACCTGCCGGAGGACTACGTCGACTTCATCAAGCTGATGCCGATCGATGCCGCCGCCGCGCTGCCCCAGGGCAGCATTGATGCCTTCCCGGTCTGGGAACCCTACATTTCCCAACAGATTCTGTTCTCCGGCGCGCGACCGATTCTTACCGCCAAGAACCTCATGCCAGGCCTCAGCGCCATCGCCGCTTCGACGCCGTCAATCGACAGCAAGCGGGAAGCCATCGCCGACTTCCTGGTTCGCCTGAAAAAGGCACGGGCCTGGGTCGACAATCACACCGACGAATATGCCGATCTGTGGGCGAAGAAGGCCAATCTTGACCAGAACGTCTCGCGTCACTGGTTACGCCAGGCTCACATGACCGTAGGCCCGGTGGATGCACAGGCTGCTAAGGACTTGCAAAGCACGGCGGATTTTCTGTTCAAGGTCAAAGCATTGCCGACAGCGCTGGCGACCGCGCCGATTATCGACAACTCGTTCGAGCAGGCGTTTACCCAGTAATCGACAATGCCGGGCAGCACCGGAACCAAACACTGTGTACCCTGATCCAAACCGCGCCCGCACAACTGTGCGGGCTTAACGGTCCGGCTCAAGGCACAACATGAAACAGCTGTTCAAGATTCTCAGCGCACTCGCCATTGCCGTCGGGCTGGTGGGTTGCATCGCTGCTCCCATCGAAATGACACCGCAAACCGAACAGCGTCTGCACGCGCAAGCACCGATCCGGTTTCTGCTGACGTTCGACGACGGCCCCAGCGCGTCGAGTTTCTGGAACCCGACGATGACCATCCTCGACAGTCTCGCCACCAACCCGGTGCAGCCGAACCTCAAAGCGGTGTTCTTCGTGCAGACCGGCGCGCCACGGGCGGGCGACAGCGACATCGGCCGCGAGGTCATGCGCCGCGAACATGCGGACGGGCAGATTCTCGGTTTCCACACGGCCACCCACTGGCATACCAATCACCGTTCTCTGAGCCCGGAAGAACTGAAACAGTCATTGACCAAAGGCAGTGCCGACATCGCCGCCATCACCGGTGCGCCGCCGACTCTGGTACGGCCGCCGTTCTGGAATTACGACAAACGGGTTTTCGCCGCTTATCAAAAGCACGGCATGCACGTGTTGCTGACCGACCTGAGCGCCAACGACGGCAAGATCTGGGGTTTCAACGCCAGCCCCCGGCGTCGGGCCAACATGCTGCGGCAGATGTCGGAGGTGCGCGAGCGCATCGCATTGGGTGAGTTGCCGACGGTGGATGGGGTGATCCCGGTGGTGGTGACCTTCCACGACCTCAACCGCTACACGGCCCGACATGCCCGCGAATACCTGCAAATCCTTCTCGACAGCGCGCAGGCGACCGGCGTGAAAACGGCGCAGAAGCCGTTTTACGATGATCAGGCCGAACTGCAACGGGCGGCCATGGCGCGCACCGTTCGCGACAGTGCGCAACCGGTGAAATTGCCGGGGGTCTGGAACTGGATCTGGGGAGCGGATGCGCAGTGATCAAAACGCAAGACTCACGGGCCCTTCGCCGGCAAGCCGGCTCCTGCAGATGATTGCTGTCGTTCACATGTGCACGATTCAGTTCATAAACAACGGCAAATAACCAAGCTCTACCAGTTTGGTATCAATATCCCCAACCTGTCCGAAGTGGTCGAGGTTTTGCTCATTCATGACTTCAGGACAGCTGACGATAATGGTCCCCCTGTCGGGCACGGGAACCAGTTTGTGTGCCTGAGGGAAGTCTTCCTGTTTCAACGGTTGCGGGCAAAAGCCAATCCATCCAATTGTCTGTCGGTCCTTGAAAACACGACCTTTTCTGAAATAGTTGGCCGGTACCACGGTGACCCAGTCAATTTCTGGCCAGATATTCACGGCCAGATTGATAATTTTTGTGAATGTCTCTTCCGGGTGCGCAAGCTTCATCAACAAAGCACCAGCGTCCTCGAAGGACATGGCTGACACTGAATCGAGGTTGTGCGCGCTGTAATGAAAGGCGACTCCGCCCTCAAGCGGATCCTGGATGGCATTCCAGACCGAAAATTCGGTCAGGTCGGGAAGGTCAGGATCATGAGCGCGCTTAACTTTGTCGATCAGCGCTTGAGTGTTGTTACTGACGTTAGTTGAAAGCGAGTCTTTCAGGCTTTTCCCTTGCAAATACCAGTTGGCCAGAAGCGGACTGATTGCACCCACCTGACGCAAAAGCTCGGCAGCTTTTTCGACCTGCGTTTCAAGCGTAAGTGAGGTAATGGCCTGCTTGTTGAACCTGAAGGTAAAAATGAAGCTTTTGAAATTTGTCATGCTGACACCTTGAATGCGTGCTGGTCGGACTAGGCGATCAATCCAGGATTGTCTCTGTAGTACTCCTCCATCTGCTGCTCTTCTTCCCTGCGTAGTTCATCGTATTCCTCTTGATCCTTGCTGCCGGGCAGCGGATTCCAGAACGCTCTAAGGTTGGTCAGGCCAAGGTCGCTGTATTGTTCTGAACAGTATTCGTAGACTATCCGTTGCATGAAGTGCCATTCGACCGAAACAGGAGGTGTTGGCCTGGCTTTCTGTGAGTGGGCTCTGGCAGGCGTAATCAGTTCTTCCCTGACATTTGCCCAAGGACGAGGTGTATTCAGGACCGGGATGAACATGAAGGCATAACGTGCCTTGGCCTCCAGCAGTACGCAGCGGCTTTTGTCAAAACCATCCCACCACGTGTTGCTCCATCGCCATTCATTGGGGTAAGGGAAGTTCGTCACCCATTGCTGATACCGAGACGACAGGTCCGACATGCTGTGACCTTTGCCGTTGTTGGCAATCGCCATCAGTCCCTTTTCAGGAGGGCATTCAACACACTCCTTTTTATCGCTCTTGCACTGTTCTTCCTTTTGGCGTGTCTGTTCGCGGGTCACCGGAGGTGCATCGGTTTTCTGATCGGTTTGAAGTTTCGGTTGAACCTGTGGCTGCGGCATTGGCTTGGGTGCCGGTTGAGGTGCAGGCATGGGGGCAGGGCGGGGCGGTGGCGAGGGCAAACGGGTCGGAGGCGGAACTCTTATGCCTTCGAGAGGACCTCGCAGGCCACCGCGAGGCACGGGAAACGGTCCCCGCGCCAATTGTTCTCCGGAGCCCGTAGCTCCAGGTGCTTTCAAAAGATTGCTCATTTTCGTCCCTGGTTTACCTGGCGCGTGGCCATTCCTTTAATGCATCAACGTATTGCATAACGCTGTCGTAGTCTCGAAAACGCTGTTCTGGCGTATCGGCGACGGGGCGTTGCATCCATTCCACAAACTCGGGTGATTGCTGGAAGCCGGGTTTGTACAACCCGTAGCGCATGAACAGTTCGGTCTCTTCAGGGCCCTCGATACCGAGTGCCTTGGCTTCATCACGTAGCTGTCTGAGGTACGCACTGGCTTTGGGTTCACCTACTTTTGCGAACCATGCGGGATCTTGCTGTCGTACTTCAAGCAGGAGCTTATCGATGACTTCATCCTGGCGAATGTGATCCAGTTGTTCGAGTTGTTCTGCGCTGAGTTCAAGCACTGCAAACCTCCGGTTTTTTCGGTGCAGTGAAGGTCAGGTAGTCTTGCTGCAAAGGCCGCCAGGTTTGCCAATATAGGATGCCTGTCATGAGTTCTGCCTGTTGCTTCTCGGTCAATACCGCTTCGAGGGCCTGGCGCACCGTAGGGTTGTAATAGCGGAACAAGGCGCGGCGACCGTCCGGAAGCTGGGTAAACAACTGACTTTTCAGGTGTGCGGCAACGGTTTCGAACCTTTGTTCACTCCACAGCCAAGACACCAGCGGCGATTGTTGATCCCGCCCAATCAGCCATTGCAGTAATTGATCGCTGCGTGCGTCTTCATCTGTAAAGGTCAGGAGAGCCGGCCCTGCGTGTTTGATTTCGTCCAGTTCGGTGCCTTCCAGCAACCATTGCCAGTGAACCCGGTCGCCTGGCTCATTGAAGCGTTTGGTCAGGGTCAGATAGCCCGCGCCATCAACCAATGCATAGTGACGAAGATCGGGATTCGTTCTGCGAGTACGTTGTATGGCACGCAGCGAATGTCGTGTTTGCAGATCGATAGGAGGTGTCTGGTCATCCAGGGTCATTGGGAGGCTCCGAGATTTTCCAGCGGAACAAAGGTCGCGTTTCTCTTTGCCGCTGCCAGCAGGCAGGGAAGACAAAGGGTCGG
The DNA here is from genome assembly GCF_019956155.1 of Pseudomonas sp. BF-RE-22. Taxonomy (NCBI): domain Bacteria; kingdom Pseudomonadati; phylum Pseudomonadota; class Gammaproteobacteria; order Pseudomonadales; family Pseudomonadaceae; genus Pseudomonas; species Pseudomonas sp. BF-RE-22. Next base: position 23,263 of record NZ_JAHBDD010000038.1, read on the forward strand.
GAGTTTGAGCAGTAGTGGAGCGACGGCTGATACAGCGACCCCTCCACCACTCATTCCTATGATGATGGTGCCGGACCCTCCTGCCACGACGTTTCCGTGATTTCCCACAGACCCGATTGTCACTGCCGGCAGACCATTGATCAGCACATTGGGCACTACGTTGCTGCTCAAAGCACTCCCGCAGGCAGTCGTGTCCGTTTGCCGGGCGGCGGCCAATCCGTCGAAAAAGACATCAGGAGAACCGCTGGTGATAGGGTTCGTACCGTGACCCGGAAGTGGGCACGCCGTGGGGTCGGTGACCCGTGCCGCAGGTTTTCCACTCATGACAATCCTCCTTGAAGCACGCGTGTATCGTGCAAGCAGTTCCCTTGGGCATGCGTTTTTGCGAAACACCATCGACAATCTATTGCGTCAAACAGTGCGACCTGCGTGGGATTTCCGGTGGTGCAGGTACCGTCCGGCAAAGCGTTGAGGGCTTCTGCGGCATTCCACCTAATGTCTTGCGCCGATGCCTCATCCAGTTCGTTGAGCTGGGTATTGTAGTGATGCAGCCCGGCAGCATCGTAAGTCGCTTGAAGCTGCCGGGAAAGTTGCTCACCCCAATACAAATAGTGTTCAGGAGTCCAGATCCCGATATCGGCATGAACGATCCAGCCCATGGGGTGCAATCGTTCATCAGTTTCGATCAGCCTGTCGGTGTTAGCGGCAAACCCACTACCGATATGCAGGGTCAGCCAGCCACGGTTGGCTGCGAGAAAAGGGTTTGGGTCAAAGAATTGCGAGAGAAGGCGCACCTGCAGATCTTCATCACCGCACGTGCATAGCATGAGTTCGGCGTCCAGTCTGGAAACGAATGTCTGAACGGCAGGGTGGCCATTAGGGCCTTTTGTCGTCAGCGCAAGTCCGGCCTGAGCGCCGCTTACATTTTTGACCAGACCATACAGGCGAATGGACGACTTGAATGTCGATAGGCAAAGCATCCTTACTCCTTGAACGTTACCGTGCAAAACCGTAACTGCCGAATTCCATTCGGGCGGTGGAACGATGTAACAGGGTTGCCGGTTCCCTGCGCGGGCCATAATGAGCTTTTCCCGGCAGCCAACAAAGCAGGTTTAGCGTGAAGTTATGACAAAATGTATCCGTGCATGATCTCTGAATTGGACACAGAAATACTTCCCCAGAGTTCGCTGGCGCAGAACCGCAAAAGCGCAGCTATCCTCAGTTTTCGAGCGCTCCACCGGCAGGATCGATCTGCTGATCACCCGCGTGTCACCCGCGCAACTGACCAGCGCTTGTGCTATTTCAAACCTGATTGGCGAATTGCACACCGAAATGCGCGCCGGTTGCCGCGCGTTTGCCGGCTGAGGAATAACCGCAAAACCTGTAGGGGCCAGCAAGCCGGGCTCCTACAAAGCGTTCAACGGTTGCGGCAATAATTCATCAATCATCCGCAAGCAATGATTCAACCCCGGCGACATGTCGCCCACGCGTCGGCTGAGGATGATCGGCGAGGTCGCGTTGTCTTCCAGCAGCGGCGTGAAGCCGATGTCGTCGCGGTGCAGCAATTGCACCGAGGCCGGCACCAGGGTGACGCCGATTCCTGCGCCCACCAGGCCGATGGCGGTTTGCAGTTCGTTGGTCCACTGCGCCACGTGAATGCTGACGCCATAGGACTCGAACAACCCGATCACATGGTCGGCGTAGCTGGGGCGCGGATTGCCGGGGTACAGCACGAAAGGTTCCTTCGCCAGTTCGCGCAGGCTGATCGGCCCGGCCAGTAGCGGATGACCGGCGGGCAGGGCGGCGACCAGCCGGTCTTCGGTCAACACCGTCTGGATGATGGCCGGGTCGTCGATGCGGATGCGGCCGAAACCGATATCGATCCGCCCGGCCTTGAGCGCCTGCACCTGTTGCAGCGTGGTCATTTCCGAGAGCCCCAGTTCCAGCTCCAGAGGCTCGCCGCTGCGCAAGCGGCGAATCAGTTCCGGCAGCACGCCATAGAGTGTCGACGGCGCAAAACCAATCCCCAGCCAGGTTTTTTCCCCCAGGCCAATGCGTCGCGTGTTGTCGCAGACCTTGCCCAGTTGCTCCAGCAGGGCAGTGCTGTGCTCATGGAAAAACCGCCCGGCGTCGGTCAGCTTCAGCGGCCGTCCGCGATCCAGCAAAAGCACCCCAAGTTCATCCTCCAGTTGCTGAATCTGTCGGCTCAGTGGCGGTTGGGCAATGTGCAGCAGTTCGGCGGCGCGGGTGAAGTTGAGGGTTTGAGCCAACACCTGAAAATACCGCAGGTGACGCAGTTCCATGAGGCCTCCACAAAGCAGTTTGCATACCTTAAAGGTATCAAGTCAGACCAATTCTATATTGGCTTCCCGAAAAAAGCCGTACCAGAATCGGTTCCAGAACTTTAAGAACCTGACGGGTATCGACATGCTTGCAACTGCCATTGAATCGATCGAGACGATCATTGTCGATCTGCCGACCATCCGCCCGCACAAGCTGGCGATGCACACCATGCAGAACCAGACGCTGGTGATCATTCGCGTGCGCTGCGCCGATGGCATTGAAGGCATTGGCGAATCCACCACCATCGGTGGCCTGGCGTATGGCAATGAAAGCCCGGACAGCATCAAGACCAACATCGACCGGCACTTCGCGCCGCTGCTGCTGGGTCAGGACAGCGCCAACGTCAACGCTGCGATGTTGCGCCTGGAGCGCAGCATCCGTGGCAACACCTTCGCCAAGTCAGGTATCGAAACCGCGTTGCTTGATGCCCAGGGCAAACGCCTTGGCCTGCCGGTCAGCGAACTGCTGGGCGGCCGCGTTCGGGATGCGCTGCCAGTGGCCTGGACCCTGGCCAGCGGCGACACCGACAAGGACATCGCCGAAGCGGAAGAAATGCTCGACCTGCGCCGCCATCGCATCTTCAAACTGAAAATCGGTGCCGGCGAAGTCAATCGCGATCTGGCCCACGTCATCGCGATCAAGAAAGCCCTCGGCGATCGCGCCAGCGTGCGGGTCGATGTCAATCAGGCCTGGGATGAAGCTGTCGCGTTGCGCGCCTGTCGGATTCTTGGCAGCAACGGCATCGACCTGATCGAGCAGCCGATCTCGCGCAATAACCGCTCGGGCATGGTGCGCCTGAACGCCATCAGCCCGGCACCGATCATGGCCGATGAATCCATCGAGTGCGTGGAAGATGCGTTCAACCTGGCCCGTGAAGGTGCGGCTTCGGTGTTCGCCCTGAAGATCGCCAAGAACGGCGGCCCACGCGCCGTGCTGCGGACCGCCGCGATCGCCGAAGCGGCGGGCATCGGCCTGTACGGCGGCACCATGCTTGAAGGTGGTCTGGGCACCATGGCGTCGGCCCATGCCTTCGTCACGTTGAACAAACTGGCGTGGGACACCGAGCTGTTCGGCCCGCTGCTGTTGACCGAAGACATTCTCAGCGAGCCGCTGGTCTATCGCGATTTCGAGCTGCACGTGCCGAAAACCCCTGGGCTGGGCCTGAACCTCGATGAAGAACGCCTGGCGTTTTTCCGTCGCGACAAGACATCCACTGCCATTCATCAAGCCTGAGGAGAGCATTATGCTGTTCCACGTAAAGATGACCGTGAATTTGCCGGTCGATATGAACCCCGAACGCGCCGCGCAGCTCAAGGCTGACGAAAAAGCCCTGGCCCAGCGTCTGCAGGATCAAGGCAAGTGGCGTCACCTGTGGCGCATTGCCGGGCTCTATGCCAATTACAGCGTGTTCGATGTCGACAGCGTTCAAGAGCTGCACGACTTGCTCATGCAATTGCCGCTGTACCCGTACATGGCGATCGAAGTCACCGCGATGTGCCGGCATCCTTCTTCCATCCGCGAGGATGACCGCTGAACCTGGCCTGTTCAGTTCGCCACGCTAATAATTACAAGATGAGGAACCCATAAAATGAACGTAAAAATTTCCCACACTGCCAAAGCCCAGAAGTTTCTCGAAGAGGCCAGCGGCCTGCACAACGATGCCGGCAATCCGCGCACCAAAGCGCTGATCTACCGCATCCTGCGTGATTCGGTGAACATCATCGAAGACCTCGCTGTGACCCCGGAAGAGTTCTGGAAAGCCGTCAACTACCTCAACGTGCTGGGTGCGCGCCAGGAGGCTGGGCTGGTGGTGGCCGGGTTGGGCCTGGAACACTACCTCGACCTGCTGATGGACGCCGAAGACGAACAGGCCGGCAAGGCTGGCGGCACGCCGCGCACCATCGAAGGCCCGCTGTACGTGGCCGGTGCGCCGTTGTCCCAAGGTGAAGCGCGTCTCGATGATGGCGTCGATCCGGGTGTGACGCTGTTCATGCAGGGCCGTGTGTTCAATACCGCCGGCGAACCGTTGGCCGGTGCGATTGTGGATGTCTGGCACGCCAATACCGGCGGCACTTATTCGTACTTCGATACCACGCAATCCGAATTCAACCTGCGTCGACGCATCGTCACCGACGCCGAAGGTCGCTACCGTTTCCGCAGCATTGTGCCGTCGGGTTACGGCTGCCCGCCGGATGGTCCGACCCAGCAACTGCTCGATCAACTGGGCCGTCACGGCCAGCGTCCGGCGCACGTGCACTTCTTCATCTCGGCGGCGGATCATCGTCACCTGACCACCCAGATCAATCTCGACGGCGATCAATACCTGCACGACGATTTCGCCTACGCCACCCGTGACGAGCTGATCGCGAAAATCACCTTCAGCGATGATCAACAACGCGCAGCGGCGCATGGCGTCAGCGGTCGTTTTGCCGAGATCGAATTCGATTTCACCTTGCAGTCGTCCGCCCAGCCGCAAGAGCAGCAGCGTCACGAGCGGGTTCGCGCGCTGGAGGATTGATTCCAGCTTGGCGATGACTGACACACCGCTTTCGCGAGCAGGCTCGCTCCCACATTCGACCGTGTTTCTTCAGTGGGACTATGGTCAAAATGTGGGAGCGGGCTTGCTCGCGAAGGGGGCCGGACATTCCACATGTCGATCAACTGACACACCGCTGCAAGCACTGCCTTAGAATGACCCGACGCACCCCATAAAAACAACGAGAGTGACCCGATGATGCAAGCGCAACTGTTGAGTCAGCGCAGCTCCGTATTCGACCATGCCGACCCGTACGCGGTGTCGGGCTACGTCAATCAGCATGTCGGTAATCATTGCATCCTGATGCCGCGCGCCGGGCAACCCCTGGCCAGTCTCAATCATCGCAAGTTTGCCAGCCTCGACCTGTGCCGCATCAGCTATGGCGGCAGCGTGCGGGTCACCTCGGGCGCACTGGAAAGCATCTATCACCTGCAAGTGTTGCTGCGTGGCAACTGCCTGTGGCGCGGGCACGGTCAGGAACATTACTTCGCGCCTGGCGAGTTGCTGCTGATCAATCCCGACGATCCGGTGGACCTGACGTACTCTGACGATTGCGAAAAATTCATCCTCAAAGTTCCCACGACGTTGCTTGAGTCCGTGTGCGACGAGCAGCGCTGGCGCTATCCGGGGCAGGGCGTGCGGTTTCTGGAGAACCGTTACCAGCTCAATGAACTGGAAGGGTTTGTCGGGCTGCTGGCGATGATTTGCCAGGAGGCCGAGGCCACCGAGCAGATTCCCAAGGTGCAGGAGCATTACGCGCAGATCATCGTCAGCAAGATGCTCAGCCTGATGCAGACCAACGTCAGCCGCATCAACCTCGGCTCACAGACGGCCACGTTCGAGGTGATTGCCGACTACATCGCACGCCACCTCAAGCAGGACATCGACAGTGAAGAACTGGCGCGTCAGGCACGGATGAGCCTGCGTTCACTGTATGGCTTGTTCGAACGCAACGCCGGCACCACGCCGAAAAACTACATCCGCCAGAAACGTCTGGAGCGTATCAATGCTTGCCTGAGCGATCCGACCTGTAATGTGCGTAACGTTACGGAAGTGGCGATGGATTATGGGTTTTTGCATTTGGGGCGATTCTCCGACAACTATCGCAAGCAGTTTGGGGAGTTGCCGTCGGATACGTTGAAGCGGCGGGATTGAGTCGCTCGTAAAAGGTCTCTCGCGACAGGATTATTTTCAGACAAGCTCAAATTCGGCAGCGGCGACGAGGCCGAACATCACAAGTAACAGTCCCCAGCCGGTCCACTGCAAAATAACCAGCTTTCGCCTGAGGTCGGCAGGAAAGTTCTTCAGGTCTTCAGCGCAGGCACCTCCATCACGTAGATAGAGACGAGGTGTAGTCATTACGCCCATTATGGCTCCCAGTAAAAACATGTTCCCCCAAGGCCCGCCGTTTCTGAACGGTGCTCGAATCATAACTGCGGGGCAATTTTGCAGGTGATTCAGCATTACATCCATTTTTGTGTAGGCGAGATGGAGTGATATGCCAATTATTATGAATATGCCTCCAAAGTCGATTAAACCGACACAAAGAAATATTTTGTCAGCGGTACTTATGCTCATTTAATGACCTCGTAAATCCTTTCGCCCATGACTTCTCCACCTTTTCCTAGTACTTCCCCTGCTGCCAAAGAACTTCCGCCGACTACCAGTAGGCCGCATGCAAAAGTTCCCACCCCACCAGTAGGCACTCCAAGCGCTGCGCAGATGACGCCGGCAGTAGGGCCGCCTAATAAGAGGCCAGCGGCAATGCCGCCCGTCAGCCCTCCCAAGAAACCACCGGCTTCGGTAAACTTCACCTTCTCACAAGCATCTACGTCTCCTGCCGCACATACCCCTTGAACTTTAACAACCGAGGCCCCTCCACCCACCGCTGTACCAACCCAACCACCATATTTGACGTACTTCGCCGCTTTGGAAACGGCATCAATATGCGTGGCATAACCAGGAATTTGCCCAATAGCCCCTGCTTTTCTCCAGCGATGAACAAGGCTTTTAGTCGATATGCCCAACACGCTTTTCAGATTGGGGTGATCTGGAAAGCCAATGCTCTTTTTTGTAAGTTTGGTCAGATGGGAATTCAACTGAGTTAACAAGCGTTTGCGCTCGGCGTAAAACTCGGCGGACTTCAGGTGACCATTGGCTTGAAAAGTCCGGGTATGCAAACTTTCGATGTCACGCAGAATAGTATCCACGTCATCCAGGTTCTTAGAGAACATGGCCAAACCCGCACTGGCGCCGAGTGAACCCTTGGAAATAAGAAACGCAATCTCGTCATAGTGCCGCGCCATAAAGTCGGCCTCATCCGAACTGAGAGGCTCCAAGGCTCTATTCACATTACCAGCCGCTTCCATCAACAACGCTTCTTCGAAAGTACAAAGATGATTATTCGGATCGCTGAGAACAATCATCGTCCCGGCCTTTACCTGATCCAGATTCGGATTCAGGGCCTTGAATTTGGCGATGGCGGCGGGGGAGGCTGACGTGAATAGTCGGGCTTCCAGTTTGTCAGCCGTCGTACTTCTGGGGACGACGTAGAACCCGGGTTCTTCTTGTGCGACTTGCGCGGGCCATTGTTCTTGAGGGAAAAATTTCAGGTCTGGAGCTGGATGCGGCGAAGCGGCTGCCGCCAATTGGCGGGGCGTGTTCGTGCCCGTGGACTTGAGATTTTGCGCATGTACAAAGCGCAATAAACGTTCCGGGTCAGGTTTCAATGAAGGCTGTGTGAGCATTGAGGCCGGGATTCTTTTAACCCGTTCAGTTACCGCGCCTTGAGTTTTTTGCGTGATGGCTTGCGACTGGATAAGCAAGTTCTGCTGTTCTTGTGCAAGCGCCTGCAAGCCTTGCCTTGGCGTTGTTTTGCCCTGCGCGACATCGTCCGCAACGCGCTTTGCATAAAAGGCGATTTCCCGATTGAACTGTTCACGCAACAGGCGTTGAGCCAGATGACGCGCGCCGAGCGTGCGGGCCTGTCCCGCCAGTTTGCCCGCCGCGCTGTTAACGTCCCACTGCTCATGAGGATTCATTCCTCTTCGCCCCACGAACTGTAGCCGGAGGTTTTTGCCAAGTGGTGGGTCCACGTGATGTCGCGGTAACGAATGGCCACCTGTTCCTGGGGCTCTGCATCGTTTTGAAAAATGGCATGAGGCACTTCAAGCGTCAGGTCGGCAATGACCCCGCCATTGATCGACACGGTGAAAAACTTTTCCTGTTTGCCAAAGGACGACACGCGATAAAAGCTGATCGTGCAGTTGATTTCTTCACGGTTTGAAAGCGCTTGAGCGAGCAGCGGTGATGACTTGTCGACGGCTTTGGTAACGATGATCGGGCTGTGGGTCGATTTATTGATATCGCCGATATTGGTCATGTTGTGGCTGTAGGACAGCACCATGATCTCGTCTGTGTGTGCAGCCTGGTACTTGTTGCCAATAGAGGCCTGGGTTGAACAGCCCGCTGAAATCATTCCTTGAGCTTTACCGTTTATGGTCATGTAACCGTGATTAGCCATACAAACCACTCCTTGTAGTCAGGAGGGCAGTCTATTCAGAAGTTGTAAGCAGTTATGTAGTCCGCTTCCGAAAATGCGTTCTGCATTAAACGGATAAAGGTCTGCACCCAGCGGATAGTCCACCCCATTGCCCCGTCCTAGCATGAGCCTTGCCTGAACAATAACAATGGAGGCGGCGGCCATGACCCTGCGACCCGAATATCTTCAATCCTTGCTTGAGGACGATCCAGAACAAGGCATCTACCGCTGCAAGCGCGAGATGTTCACCGACCCGCGGCTGTTCGATCTTGAGATGGAACACATCTTCGAAGGCAACTGGCTGTACCTGGCGCACGAAAGCCAGATCCCCAACAAAAACGATTTCTACACCACCACCATGGGGCGCCAGTCGATCTTCATCGCGCGCAACAAGGACGGTGAGCTGAACGCCTTTATCAACGCCTGCAGTCACCGTGGCGCGATGCTTTGCCGACACAAGTCCGGCAACAAAAGCTCGTACACCTGCCCGTTCCATGGCTGGACCTTCAACAACTCCGGCAAACTGCTGAAGGTCAAAGACCCGGCAGCGGCCGGCTACCCGGCGAGCTTCAACTGCGAAGGCTCCCACGACCTGACCAAAGTCGCCCGTTTCGAATCCTATCGCGGCTTCCTGTTCGGCAGCCTCAAGGCTGACGTGGTGCCGCTGGTTGAGCATTTGGGCGAGTCGGCGAAGATCATCGACATGATCGTCGACCAGTCCGCCGACGGCCTGGAAGTGCTGCGCGGTTCGTCCAGCTACATCTACGAAGGCAACTGGAAACTCACCGCCGAAAACGGCGCCGACGGTTACCACGTCAGCTCGGTGCACTGGAACTACGCCGCCACCCAGAACCAGCGCAAACAGCGCGAGGCCGGCGACACCAACCCGACCATGAGCGCCGGCAGCTGGGCCAAGCAGGGCGGTGGTTTCTACTCGTTCGACAAAGGCCACATGCTGCTCTGGACCCGTTGGGCCAACCCCGAGGACCGTCCGCTGTACGAACGTCGCGATGAGCTGGCCAAGGATTTCGGCAAGGCCCGCGCCGACTGGATGATCGAAAACTCGCGCAACCTGTGCCTGTACCCGAACGTGTACCTGATGGACCAGTTCAGCTCGCAGATCCGCATCGCCCGGCCGATCTCGGTCAACCGTACGGAAATCACCATTTACTGCATCGCCCCCAAAGGCGAAAGCGATCACGCCCGTTCGAGCCGGATTCGTCAGTACGAGGACTTCTTCAACGTCAGCGGCATGGCCACCCCGGACGATCTGGAAGAGTTTCGCTCCTGCCAGACCGGTTACCAGGGCAGCGTGACCGCCTGGAACGACATGTCCCGTGGCGCCGAGCACTGGGTCGAAGGCGCCGATGACGCGGCGAAGGAAATTGACCTGCATCCGTTGCTCAGCGGTGTGCGCACCGAGGACGAAGGCCTGTTCGTGTTGCAGCACAAGTATTGGCAGCAAACCATGCTCAAGGCCCTGGCTGCCGAGCAATCGAAGCTGATTGCCGTGGAGACCGTGTAATGACCATCACCTATGAAACCGTGCGCGACTTCCTCTACCGCGAAGCGCGCTACCTCGATGATCGGCAATGGGACGAATGGCTGGAGTTGTACGCCACGGATGCGACGTTCTGGATGCCGTCCTGGGACGACAACGACGAACTGACCGAAGACCCGCAACGGGAAATCTCGCTGATCTGGTACGGCAACCGCACGGGTCTGGAAGACCGCATCTTCCGTATCAAGACCGAGCGTTCCAGCGCCACCGTGCCGGACACCCGCACCTCGCACAACATCAGCAACATCGAGCTGCTGGAACAGGCGGACGGCCTGTGCAAGGTGCGCTTCAACTGGCACACCTTGAGTTTTCGCTACAAGACCGTCGACAGCTATTTCGGCAGCAGTTTCTACACCCTCGATATGCGCGGCGAAAACCCGCTGATCAAGGCCAAGAAAGTGATCCTGAAGAACGACTACGTTCGCCAGGTCATCGATGTTTACCACCTGTGAGGCGGCCGTCATGACTCATTCCATCGCATTTAATTTCGAAGACGGCGTCACCCGTTTCATCGACGCCAATGCCGGCGAAACCGTGGCCGACGCCGCGTACCGCCAAGGCATCAACATTCCGCTGGATTGCCGCGACGGCGCCTGTGGCACGTGCAAGTGTTTCGCCGAGGTTGGCAGTTACGACCTGGGCGAGGAATACATCGAGGACGCGCTCACGGCGGAGGAAGCCGAACAGGGTTTTGTCCTGACCTGTCAGATGCGCGCCCAGAGCGATTGCGTGGTGCGGGTGCCGGCCTCCTCGGAAGTCTGCCGCACCCAGCAGGCCAGTTTTGAAGCGACTATCAGCGCCGTGCGCCAGTTGTCCGACAGCACCATCGCACTGTCGATCAAGGGCGATGCGCTGAGCAAACTGGCGTTCCTGCCAGGGCAGTACGTGAACCTCGGGGTTCCCGGCAGCGAGCAGACCCGCGCTTATTCGTTCAGCTCGTTGCAGCGCGACGGCGAGGTCAGTTTCCTGATCCGCAATGTGCCTGGCGGTTTGATGAGCAGCTTCCTCACCGGCATGGCCAAGGCCGGCGACAGCATGAGCCTGGCCGGGCCGCTGGGCAGTTTTTATCTGCGCGACATCCGTCGGCCGTTGTTGCTGCTGGCCGGTGGTACGGGGCTTGCGCCATTCACCGCGATGCTGGAAAAAATCGCCGAGCAGGGCAGTGAACATCCGCTGCATTTGATCTACGGCGTGACCAACGATTTCGACCTGGTGGAAATGGATCGGCTGGAAGCCTTCGCCGCGCGAATCCCGAATTTCAGCTTCAGCGCCTGCGTGGCCAGCCCCGATAGCCAGCACCCGCTCAAGGGCTACGTGACACAGCACATCGAGCCCAAACACTTGAACGAGGGCGACGTCGATGTGTACCTGTGCGGCCCGCCGCCGATGGTCGAGGCGGTCAGCCAGTACATTCGCGAGCAAGGCATTGCGCCGGTGAATTTCTACTACGAAAAATTCGCTGCCAGCGCGGCATAACCCTGTGTGACCACGTCCCCCTGTAGGAGCTGGCTTGCCAGCGATGGACGTTAACGATAACGCGTTTTTACAGGATTAATGCGGTGCCTGTGCGTCCATCGCTGGCAAGCCAGCTCCTACAGGTCGAGAGCTATTTTAGATTCGAGGCAGGTATGAACAGATTTCACGAAAAAGTCGCGTTGATCACCGGTGCCGCCCAAGGCATCGGTCGGCGTGTCGCCGAACGCATGGCGGCGGAAGGGGCGCGCTTGATTCTGGTTGACCGCTCCGAGCTGGTGTTCGAAGTGCAGCAGCAATTGGGGAAGGACAGCCAGGTGCTCGCGCTGACTGCCGATCTTGAGCAATACGGCGAATGCAACCGTGTGATGCAAACCGCCGTCGAGCGCTTCGGTCGTCTCGACATCCTCATCAACAATGTCGGCGGGACGATCTGGGCCAAACCGTTCGAACACTACGAAGCCGAGCAGATCGAGGCCGAAGTCCGCCGCTCGCTGTTCCCGACGTTATGGTGCTGCCATGCGGCGCTGCCGTTCATGCTGGAGCAGGGCAGCGGCGCCATCGTCAACGTCTCGTCCATCGCCACGCGCAGCGTCAACCGTGTGCCGTACGGTGCGGCGAAGGGCGGGGTGAATGCGCTGACCGCATGCCTGGCGTTCGAAACCGCCGGTCGTGGCGTGCGGGTCAATGCCACGGCGCCCGGTGGCACTGAAGCGCCGCCGCGGGTGATTCCGCGCAACAGCGCCGAACAGAGCGCCGAAGAAAAAGTGTGGTACCAGCAGATCGTCGACCAGACGCTCGACAGCAGTTTGATGAAGCGCTATGGCACGCTGGATGAGCAGGCAGGCGCTATTCTGTTTCTGGCCAGCGACGAAGCGTCCTATATCACCGGCATGATCATGCCGGTGGGTGGTGGCGACCAGGGCTGACAGCGTTCGCCAACAACCCCATCAAACGGAGTCAACGTGATGAGTGAAAAACCCACGATCGTGCTGGTCCATGGTTTTTGGGGCGGTGCCGCCCACTGGAACAAGGTTATCGCCGAACTGCTGAAAAAGGGCTACACCCGCATCCGCGCGGTCGAGATGCCGCTCACGTCGTTGGCCGATGATGCCGAGCGCACGCGCAAAATGGTCGCGCAAGAGGCGGGGCCGGTGCTGTTGGTGGGGCATTCCTATGGCGGTGCGGTCATCACTGAGGCCGGCGATCAAGCGAATGTCGTGGGTCTGGTGTACATCGCCGCGTTCGCGCCGGATGCAGGTGAAAGTCCCGGCGCCATCACTCAACGGCATCCGCCCGCTGCCGCAGCGAACCTGGCCCCCGACAGTGATGGTTATTTGTGGGTCAGACCGGAGCTTTACCACGAAAGCTTCTGTCAGGACCTGCCCGCAGCCGAAGGATTGGTCATGGGCATCACCCAAAAAGCCCCCTTGGCCGGCACGTTTGGCGATGCGATCACTACGGTGGCGTGGAAGAGCAAACCGTCGTGGTATCAGGTGTCGACCGACGACCGGATGATCGCGCCGCAAAACCAGCAGTGGATGGCGGGGCGGTTGAACGCCAAAGAGATCCTGACGTTACACGCCAGTCACGCGTCCCTTGCCTCGATGCCGGTCGAAGTGGCGGCGTTTATCGACAAGGCGGCAACGGCAGTGGCCAAGGCCTGATCCACCTTACAGGCGACGCTGAAAGGCTCTGACGATTCGCAGCGTGGCGTCGCTGGTGTTCAGGTTCTGCACGGCGTCCAGCGGATACCACAGGCAATCGAAAATTTCGTTTTGCGGCCGGGCTTCAGACGAATTGAGCACCGACGCCTCGTAAACGTGGTGTCGGGTGCCACCCGTTTCCAGTTGCATCAGGTACAGCATGTCGTCGACCCCAAGCCCGGTCTCTTCCTGAAGTTCACGCATGGCGGCGCCTGCCGCGGTTTCTCCGGGCTCGACCTTTCCGCCGGGCAACGTCCAGCGACACCTTGGCTTGCGCACCAGGAGAACGTGCCGGTCCTGCTCACAAATGACGGTTGCGCGTACTTTCATGTGTTACCTGAGTGCTTGCTGTCATAAATCAGTAATAAAAATGCAATATTCAGGCCGCCCAAGGCTGCACGGGCCTCTTGGCTGGTTAGAGGTCTCACAGGGGCTGAAAGTGCAACCGAATGGCGGAATCCTGTCGCGACGTCTGGTCGGCACCTCGGCAAAGGGCGGGTGTAAGGTAGGCAGGTCAATCCTGGACATCAGTACCGAAAATGGAGGTGACTTATGAGCGTTCCGATGCTGAATAAGATGCACATGAACGGTTATGACGTACTTAGCGTGAGCAATGGCCCATGGCGGGTGTGCACCCAAGGTGACCAACTGGGCGCTTTTGCCAGCCGGGAAGAGGCACTGGCCTTTGCCGCGGCACTTCCCGGTTACAAATCCCGGGCCAAAAGGCCGGCAAGCAACCAGACGACGGTTAAGTAAAACGCTTCGAGCCCCGGTTTTTTCCGGGGCTTTTCATTTCGGCTCAGTAACCGCCGCCACCGCCGCCGGTGCTATGGGAAGATTCCCTGGCTTTTGTTTGCAGGCGGCTCCATTCCGCACAGGTGATGAAGCTCGTGTGGTCGACCTTGCCCCGGTTATCGAAACTGACGTTGTACGCTTGTTGATGGCCGGCTTTCGTCAGCTTGTAGTCATAGCAAGTGCCAGGCACCGCCGTGCGTTCGGTGATGGTGTGAGGCGGCCCGCCGATCTGCTCGACCTGATCCTTGCTCATTCCGGTCTCGACTTTGGCGACCAACGGGAGGTCGCCATAGAGGCGTGATTCAGTGCTGCAGCCCGCCAGCGCTGCCAGTACGACAACCAGCGCGAATAAAGGCTTGTTCATGGCCGCGCTCCTGTTCAGTGAGCTTTGTTGCGACTGATGGCCTTGGCTTTCACTTCTTCGGCATAGCCTGCCAATCGCTGTTCGTCGCCCTGAAACAGGTCGCACAGCCTCAGCACCGCCTGCGCATCGACATCATTGCCAGACAGCTTTAACTGATCTGCCAGGCGTAGAAGCTCGACCGCCGACCACCTCAGGTCCGATGCAACGCTTTGCAGGTCACGTCGAAGTTCGTTTTCAGATTCGTTGAGCCACATGACGATCTCCAGAAAACCTCTGCTACGAAATTTTAGTCCCATTTCCCTGGACAGGGCGTTTTGTTCGTCCGAACTGCCAATGCTGCCTTTGGTCGGGAAGATGCACGCGAGCGAAAAGATTTGCTGTCGTATTGAAGTGGCGAATTTCCGCCGGGGCGAGGCAATTTCAAATGACGACGACCGATGACTTCAGGGTTCACGCGCATGAGCTGATGGTCGATCTGGACGCGGCGACCACGGAGATGATGAAGCTGATTTCCGCTCATCAACTCAGCGGCCCGGAATGGGAGCGGGTCACTCAATGGCAGCACGAAGCGTATGAACGATGGATGACTTTCCTGAACGAGCGGCCCGCTGCGCATCCCGGCCAGAACACCGAAAAACGCTGAGCAAGGCCCAATGAATGGATGTCTGCAAGACGACGCGCTACATTTCCATTTTTTTGAATAGGGGGGCGTCATGCGGACGTTGATTGCGGGAGTCGTGGTGGCGTTACTGGCGGGGTGCTCCTTGCCTGCGTCGCTGGTGCCGGGTGAGCCGAATTTCAGTAAATACAGTGAGAAGGCGCCGAAAGAGTATGCCGCCTGCGTATTGCCGGCGTGGCAGAAAGAGATTTCCAATACGACTCAAACGCCGATTTCCAATGGCTACCGGATCAAGGCGCCGAGCATCATCACGGCCGACGAAATTCTGGATATCGTGAAATCGAAAGACGGCAGCCGGGTTTCGCTGTATCAAGGGCCGCCATGGGCCAAGTCAGGCGCACTGCGTCAGGCAGTTCGGGACTGTTTATAGCGGCGTTTGATGGATCGCCATCGCCAGCAAGCCGGCTCCTACAAGGACACCGCAATTTCCTGTAGGAGCCGGCTTGCTGGCGATGGCGTCAGTCGCCAAACACATTTCAAATGTTGGTAACCACAATGGTCTGCTCGTCAGCGGCCGGGGCAGCGCTTTTCTTGTCCCGGCGATCACTCATCCAGTTATCAACCTGAGCACTGAATTCCGAGGGCGCCTTTCGCCCGACTTTCCTGGCGAGATCCAGGATGGTCTGCTGGGCGAGGGCATCTTCCATGCGTTTCTGCGCCGTCATCATGACCGCATGGACCGAGCAATGGCCTGACACCGCCCAATCCGGGGCGGAACCTTCGAACAGGGCGCAACGCCCGCGAATTTCCCGGCAATCGAAAATCAGCTTTTGGCCGTCGATGGCATTGACGATATCGAGCACGCTGATTTCGTCGGAGGGCCGGGCCAGCTTGAATCCGCCGCGCACGCCTTCAGTGGCGACCACCAGTTTTGCCTTGGCCAGTTTGGTGAAAATTTTCGCCAGATAGTCCAGTGGCACGCCTTGCAGTTCTGCGAGGTCACGCACGCTCGCCTCACGGGTGTCGCCGCAATTGCCCACCAGGAAAATCAGGCAATGAATGCCGTACTCAACGCCAGCGCTGTAAAGAGACATTTGGATCTCCGACTAATCTTGTCGCAAATGTTAGCAGCTGAAGGTTAGGCAGGCAACGAATCCCGTCGGCGCATCTCTCTGTGCATTACCCCTTGTGCGTGGGTAAAGGCTCTCTCGGTCGAGCCATCGAACCTTTCGATGGCAACCATCAGAAAAAACCGATTGCGTTAATTAACTAGGATCAATACAGTCGTAGTTGTTCGGTCGGCACTGGCAAGCGCACGACCTCTACGAATTCATTGATCGGCCTTCTCACGGAGTTAAAGATGAAACAGCACATTCTGGTAATCGGCGCAGGTTTCGGTGGCATGTGGACGGCTTTGAGCGCCACACGTCTGTTCGACATTCATGGTCACAACGACGTAGAAGTCACCGTCCTGGCCCCGCAGGCCGAGCTGCGCGTGCGTCCGCGTTTCTATGAACCGAACGCGCACCAACTGGCCGCGCCGATTGGCGAGCTGTTCGATGCGGTGGGCGTGAAGTTCATCAAAGGCGCTGCAGAAACCATCGACGTCGGGCAAAAACGCGTGGGTTATGTCGACGCCTCAGGTGCGAAACAGGTGTGCAGCTACGACAAACTCGTTCTGGCCACCGGCAGCCGTCTGGCGATTCCGGCGACCGCCGGCGTGGCTGAACATGCGTTCGATGTCGACCAGATCGAACAAGCCGTGCGCCTGGAAAACCATCTGAAATCCCTGGCCAGCCTGCCGGAAAGCAAAGCCCGCAACACCGTGGTGGTGGCCGGCGGCGGCTTCACCGGGATTGAAACGGCGACCGAAATGACCGCACGTCTGCGTGCCATTTTGGGCGATCAGGCCGACGTCGAGGTGATCATTGTCGATCGTGGCGAGAAAATTGGCGGGTCGATGGGGGCTGAAATCGCCAGGTCGATCGAAGAGGCCAGTATTGAAACCGGCGTGAAATGGCACTTGAAGGCTTCGGTACTTTCCGTCGATGCCAACGGTGTCACTTTGAGCGACGGCCAGCGTATCGAGGCCAAAACCGTGGTCTGGACCACCGGCGTGCGCGCCAGTTCGCTGACCGAGCAGATCCCTGCCGAACGCGATCACCTGGGCCGCCTGCACGTGGACAGCCACCTGAAAGTCATCGGTCAGGACGATATCTTTGCCACCGGCGATGTGGCTTATGCCGCGTCCGACGACATCGGCAACTACGCCTTGATGACCTGCCAACACGCCATCGTATTGGGGCGTCACGCCGGCAATAACGTTGCCGCGCAGATCCTGGGCGTGGACCCGACGCCGTACAGCCAACCCAAATACGTCACCTGCCTGGACCTGGGTGCCTGGGGTGCGGTGTACACCGAGGGCTGGGACCGTCAGGTCAAACTGGTGAAACAGGAAGGCAAGAACCTGAAGACGCAGATCAACACCGTGTGGATCTACCCGCCGGCAGCTGATCGTGCAACCGCATGGGCCGCAGCAGATCCGCTGATCCCGATCGCTTGAGTCGCTGAGCCTTCCGCGAACCGGAAATCACCCGAATCCCTGTAGGAGCGAGCCTGCTCGCGATGGAGTGTCAGCCACATTGGGTTGACTGACACACCAT
>NZ_JAHBDD010000039.1:0-40747 GCF_019956155.1 Pseudomonas sp. BF-RE-22
CTACAAAACCTCTAACAAGACAGTCTCCACCACCGGGAGTCGAAACATGCAGCGTTCCATTGCCACCGTGTCCTTGAGCGGTACCCTGCCGGAAAAACTCGAAGCCATTGCCGCCGCCGGTTTCGACGGGGTGGAGATTTTCGAGAACGACCTGCTCTATTACGACGGCAGTCCTCGGGAAATTAAACAGATGTGCGCCGATCTCGGGATCGCCATCACGCTGTTTCAACCGTTCCGCGATTTCGAAGGCTGCCGCCGCGACCGCCTGCCGCGCAATCTGGAGCGGGCCGAGCGCAAGTTCGACCTGATGCAGGAACTGGGCACTGACTTGGTGCTGGTGTGCAGCAACGCTTCCGCCGATTCCGTGGGTGATGAGCAAATCCTCGTCGACGACTTGCGCCTGCTGGCCGAGCACGCCGGTGCGCGTGGTCTGCGAATCGGTTACGAGGCGTTGGCCTGGGGCCGGCACGTCAACACCTGGCAACAGGTATGGAACATCGTTCGCCAGGCGGACCACCCAAGTCTGGGCGTGTTGCTGGACAGTTTCCACACGTTGTCGCTCAAGGGCGATCCGAGTGCCATCGCCGACATTCCCGGCGACAAAATCTTCTTCGTGCAAATGGCCGACGCGCCGATCCTGGCCATGGACGTGCTGGAATGGAGCCGGCATTTCCGCTGCTTCCCGGGCCAGGGCGAATTCGATTTGCCGGGGTTCCTCGCACCGATCATCAAAAGTGGCTACACCGGGCCGTTGTCGCTCGAGATCTTCAACGACGGCTTCCGCGCCGTACCGCCACGGGCCAACGCCGCCGACGGTTTACGTTCGTTGCTGTACCTGGAAGAGAAGACCCGCGAGCGGCTGGCGCAGGAAACCAAACCTGCGGCCAGCCCGGACATTCTGTTCGAGACGCCGAAGGCCAGTGAATACAACGGCATCGAATTTCTTGAGTTCGCCGTGGACGAAAGCCTCGGCGCCAGACTTTCTCATTGGCTGGAGCGGCTGGGCTTCGTCAAGGCCGGTCAACACCGTTCAAAAAGCGTGAGCCTGATGCGTCAGGGCGACATCAACCTGATTCTCAACTCCGAGCCCTACTCGTTTGCCCACAGCTTTTTCGAAGCTCATGGCCCGTCGCTTTGCGCCACTGCGGTGCGGGTCAACGACAGCGCCAGCGCGCTGGCCCGGGCCGTGGCTTACAAAGGTCAGCCTTATCGCGGACTGGTCGGCCCCAATGAGCTGGAACTGGCTGCGGTGCGCGCGCCGGATGGCAGCCTGATTTACCTAGTGGACCAGGACGCCGACGTCTACGGCACCGACTTCAATCTGCAACCGACGGAAACGGCCAGCGGTGGCCTCAAGCGCATCGACCACATGGCCATGGCGCTGCCGGCCGACAGCCTCGACAGTTGGGTGCTGTTCTACAAGAGCCTGCTGGATTTCGAGGCCGATGACGAAGTGGTGCTGCCCGATCCGTATGGTCTGGTAAAGAGCCGGGCACTGCGTAGCCGCGACAGTTCGATCCGCTTGCCGCTGAACATTTCCGAGAACCGCAACACCGCGATCTCACACGCGCTGTCGAGTTATCGCGGCTCCGGTGTGCATCACATCGCGTTTGACTGCGACGATATCTTTGCCGAAGTCCGTCGGGCCAAGGAGGCGGGCGTACCGCTGCTGGATATCCCGCTCAACTATTACGATGACCTGGCGGCACGGTTCGATTTCGACGACGAATTCCTCAGCGAACTGGCTTATTACAACGTGCTGTACGACCGTGATGCCCAGGGCGGTGAGCTGTTCCACGTTTACACCGAGCCGTTCGAAGGGCGGTTCTTCTTTGAAATCATCCAGCGCAAGAACGGCTATGCCGGTTACGGCGCGGCCAACGTGGCGGTGCGGCTGGCGGCGATGGCCAAATCCCGCAGCGGCGCCATTCGTCAGGCGAAGTTGTAGCAATTTCGTAAACGCGAGGTTAAACCGCTGCCGCGCGGCTTCCTTCACTGTGCCGTGCGGCTCATAATCGCCAGCCTGTGCAGTGATGGCCGTGAGCCCGCAATGACAATGACATCAGAACTCTCCGTAGCGCCCGACGAACCCTTGGCCGAGCCACGCAAGAGTCGCAAGAACAACCCGGAAAAGACCCGCGAGAACATTCTTCAAGAGGCCATTGTAGAGTTCGTCCAGCAGGGGCTTTCCGGCGCTCGCGTCGATGCGATCGCCGAGCGTATCCACACCTCAAAACGCATGATCTATTACTACTTCGGCAGTAAGGAACAGCTCTACATCGAGGTGCTGGAGAAGCTCTACGGCGATATCCGCAGCACCGAAAACCGCCTGCACCTGGCCGAACTGGCGCCGGTGGAGGCGATTCGGCGGCTGGTGGAATTCACCTTCGATCACCATGATCGCAATGTCGATTTCGTGCGCATCGTCAGCATCGAGAACATTCACAATGCCGAATTCGTGAAGCGCTCCGATGCGATCAAGGCGATGAACAACACCATTCTTGATTCACTGGGCGTGATATTGCGTCGCGGGGTTGAAGAGGGTGTGTTCCGGGCGGGGCTTGAGCCCTTGGATGTGCATCTGTTGATCAGTTCGTTCTGCTTCTATCGCGTGTCGAACCGCCATACTTTTGGTGAGATTTTTCAGATCGACCTGCCGGACGAAAGCATCAAGCAGCGTCATCGAGAGATGATTTGCGAGTCGGTGTTGCGATACCTGCAGGCCTGACGCCTTCGCGGGCGAGCCTCGCTCCTACAGGTTTTGCGTTGATCTGTAGGAGCGAGGCTTGGTCTGGGCGGCATTCCGACGAAGCTTTTCAGCTATTCATGCTTTGAAAATGCGCCAGCATTCGCTGTGCATCCGGCACCACGCCGCTGAACAATTCAAACGCCTTCACCGCCTGAAACACCGCCATGTTGCCGCCATCCAGTGTCCGGCATCCCAAGGCGCGGGCGTTGCGCAGCAGTTCGGTTTCCAGCGGGAAGTACACGATCTCTGCCACCCACAACTGTGGCCTTAGCAACTCCACCGGGACCGGCATGCCAGGCAGTTTTTTCATGCCCATGGGCGTGGTGTTTACCAGGCCGTCAGCCTGAGCCAGCGTGTTCGGCAAATCATGACCCGCCACGGCTCGACCAGCGCCGAAATGCTGATTGAGATTGTCCGCCAGACTCTGCGCGCGACTGATTTCCACATCGAAAATGCTCAGCCGCTGTACGCCTTCGCTCAACAGCGCGTGGGCCACTGCCGCCCCGGCACCACCGGCGCCCATCTGGACGACACGCTCAAGGGCAACGCCCTGCAAGCCACGGCGAAAACCTTCGGCAAAACCCAGGCAATCGGTGTTATGGCCGATGCGTCTGCCGTCCTTCAGCACCACCGTGTTCACCGCGCCGATACCGCGGGCTTCCGGCGACAATTCGTCGAGTAGGGGGATGATCGACTGCTTGCACGGAAAGGTGATGTTCAGGCCGGTGAAGTTCATACGTTCCGCCGCCATCAACAGGTCGGGCAGGGCGCTGCTGTCGAGTTTCAACTGATCGAGATCGATCAGGCGGTAGAGGTAACGCACACCCTGGGCGTCGCCTTCATGTTCATGCAGTGCGGGCGTACGGGACGCCTGAATGCCGGCGCCGATCAGCCCGGCCAGTACCGCGTTGTTCTGAGTCACGGCGTTCACCCTTTCAAGCGCAGGCTGAAATGCTCCAGCGCCAGGCGATAGCCGTGGCTGCCGAAACCGGCCATTACTGCGGTGGCAATGGCTGAAACAAAGGAGTGGTGGCGGAAAGGTTCACGAGCATGGACGTTGGACAGGTGGACTTCGATCACCGGCAATTCGCTGGCGACCAGGGCATCACGAATGGCGACCGAGGTGTGAGTCCAGGCGGCGGGGTTGATGACGATCCCGGCGCAACGACCGCGGGCGGCGTGAATCCAGTCGAGCAGTTCGCCTTCATGGTTGGTCTGGCGAAACTCCACCGCCAGGCCGAACTCTTCGGCGGCCCGGCCGCACAACGCTGCGATATCCGCCAGGGTTTCGTGGCCGTAGGTTGCCGGTTCACGGGTGCCAAGCAAGTTCAGGTTCGGGCCGTTGAGCACCAGAACGATAGGGTTCATCAGGGTCTCTCCACATATTATTTTTGGCATGGGCTGATGTTCCAGCCTGTGGAGATAAATTGTACTAGATGGTTAATTTGGTCAATTGAACAGGCGCCAAGACGGAGGTTAGTGTGCGGTGATCGGACGGTTTCGGCATCTCAACGCGGCAAATGCTCGATCAGAAAATCAATAAACGCCCGTAATCGCAGAGGCACATGGCGGCTTTGCGGGTAAAGCAGGGTGAATGGTCGTGACCGTCCGCCGTAAGGTTTGAGGATTTCCACCAGCGAGCCATCGGCCAGCTCTTTTTCGACGATAAAACGATAAGTCTGGAAGAGCCCCGCCCCATGTTTGGCCAGGGTCACACCGCCCAGCACGTCGTCGGAACAACTGAGATCGCCCTCGGCGAGGATTTCGCGCTGCACGCCATCGTCGTTGAACAGCCAGGCAATCCGCCGACCGCTGCTGGGCAAATCGTACTGGATGCATTCATGATTTTTCAGGTCATCCAGGGTTTGCGGCGTGCCCGCGCGCTTCAGGTAGTCGGGGCTGGCGATCATCACCAATTGCGCGTCCTCCAGTTGCCGGGCGATCAGCCCGGAATCCGGAATCGCCCGCACGCGGATGGCCAGGTCATAGCCTTCACCGACGAAATCGATGTTGCGATTGCTGATGTGCGACTCGACTTTCACCTGCGGAAAACGCTCCCGAAACGCCGGCAGCAACGGCAGGATCCGGTGATGCGCATACGTCGTGGGAATACTGATGCGCAAGGTGCCTGAAGGCTCTTGCTGCTGGCCCATCACTTCGCGCTGAGCCTCGACCAATTGCGCCAGCGCCTGACGACATTCTTCGTAATACCGGCGCCCGCTATCCGTCAGTTTGACACTGCGAGTGGTGCGCGCGAACAGCCGCACGCCCAGGCGTTCCTCCATGCGCGACACGGACCGACTCACCGCTGCCGGCGTCACGCCAGCGACCAGCGCGGCGGCGGTAAAGCTGCCCGCTTCGGCGGCGAGGCAAAACAGTTCGATGCTGCCGAGCTGAAGATCGTCGAATGTTCGCTGCATGATTGATTACACCGGGGATCAAATGGAGGGCCTGATGCAGTGTTTATCAAATTGCGGAAAGGATTGCTTACCATTTTTGCTCCTGGGTGCCGCTGGAAGCCTTGCTGGTCCGCGCATGCCATATCTCACCGAATGAGCACGCACAAAAAAGCCGTCGAAATGACGGCTGTTTTGTATTGCTCAGCAGCAATCAACGACGGGTCAACAACACCCCGGATTCCATGTGGTGAGTCCACGGGAACTGGTCGAACATTGCGCATTGGGTAATGCGGTGGGTGTCGTGCAACTGGGCGATGTTGGCCGCGAGGGTTTCCGGGTTGCAGGAGATGTACAGGATATTGTCGAAGCGTCGGGTCAACTCGCAGGTGTCCGGGTCCATGCCGGCGCGAGGCGGGTCGACGAAGACGCTGCCGAACTCGTAGCTCTTGAGGTCGATGCCATGCAGGCGACGGAACGGGCGAACCTCGTTCAGGGCTTCGGTCAGCTCTTCAGCGGACAGGCGCACCAGCGTGACGTTATCCACCGCGTTTTCGCTGAGGTTGCTCAGCGCCGCGTTGACCGAGGTCTTGCTGATCTCGGTGGCCAGCACTTTGCGTACGCGGGTCGCGAGCGGCAGAGTGAAGTTGCCGTTACCGCAATACAGTTCCAGCAAATCGTCCGGGCGGTCGCCGAGTGCGTCGTAAGCCCAGTTCAACATCTTCTGGTTCACGGTGCCGTTGGGCTGGGTGAACGCGCCTTCCGGCTGGCGGTAGCTGAACGTGCGGCCACCGACTTCCAGTTTTTCGACCACGTAATCATGGCCGATCACTTCGCGTTTGCCTTTCGAGCGACCGATCACGCTGACGTTCAAGTCGGCTGCCAGCTTCGATGCCGCCGCGTGCCAGTGTTCATCCAGCGGGCGGTGATAGCACAGGGTAATCATCGCATCGCCGGCCAGGGTGGTCAGGAACTCCACCTGAAACAGCTTGTGGCTCAGGGCCGCACTGGCTTTCCACGCGGCCTTGAGCTGCGGCATCAGTTGATTGATGCGCAGGCTGGCAATCGGGAACTCTTCGATCAGGATCGGCGTGCGTTTGTCTTCCTGGGAAAACATCGCGTAGTGACGCTCGCCGGCTTCACGCCACAGGCGGAATTCGGCACGCAGGCGGAAGTTCTTCAGCGGCGAATCGAACACTGCCGGCTCCGGTGCATCGAACGGGGCCAGCAGGTCGCGCAGGCGCGAGACCTTTTCTTCGAGCTGAACGGTGTAAGCCTGGGAATCAAAAGTCATGCGTTGAACCAACCCAACTTGATCACAAACAGAATCGACAGAATCACCAGCGCCGGGTTCAGCTCACGGCCGCGACCGGACAGCAGCTTGATGGCGGTCCAGGAAATGAAACCGAAGGCGATGCCGTTGGCGATGGAGTAAGTGAATGGCATGGCCAGCGCAGTGACCACGACCGGTGCGGCAACGGTGATGTCGTCCCAGTCTATTTCGGCCAGGCCGGAAGTCATCAGGACTGCGACGAACAGCAGTGCCGGCGCCGTGGCAAATGCCGGAACACTGGCGGCCAGTGGCGAGAAGAACAGCGCCAGCAGGAACAGGATCGCCACCACAATGGCCGTCAGACCGGTGCGGCCACCGGCGCTCACGCCTGCTGCGGATTCGATGTAGCTGGTGGTGGTCGACGTACCCAGCAACGAACCGGCCATGGCCGCGGTGCTGTCCGCGATCAGCGCGCGGCCCATTTTCGGCATGTGGCCGTCCTTGCCCATCAGGCCGGCGCGCTTGGCGACGCCGATCAGGGTGCCGGAGTTGTCGAACAGGTCGACGAACAGGAAGGCGAAGATCACGCTGACCAGACCGATGTCCAGTGCACCCTTGATGTCCAGTTGCAGGAAGGTCGGCGCCAGCGATGGCGGCATCGACATCACGCCGCCGAACGGGGTGAAACCGAGGGCAATCGACGCAATGGTCACGACCAGAATCCCGATCAGCACCGCACCACGCACGGCGAGGGCTTCAAGGGCAACGATCAGGGCAAAACCCAGGGTGGCGAGGATCGGTGCCGGTTGTTTCAGGTCACCGAGGCCGACCATGGTCGCCGGATTGCTGACCACGATGCCGGCGTTGTGCAGGGCGATCAGCGCCAGGAACAGGCCGATACCGGCAGCAATCGCCGAACGCAGCGGCAGCGGGATGCTGTTGATGATCCATTCCCGGATGCGGAAGATCGACAGCAGGAAGAAGCACACTGCCGAGATGAACACCGCGCCCAGTGCCACTTGCCAGGTGTGGCCCATGTGCAGGACCACGGTGTAGGTAAAGAAGGCGTTCAGGCCCATGCCCGGTGCGAGGGCGATCGGGTAGTTGGCGATCAGGCCCATGGTCGTGGAGCCGATGGCGGCTGCCAGACAGGTGGCGACAAACACCGCACCTTTGTCCATGCCGGTCTCGCCGAGGATGCTCGGGTTGACGAACAGAATGTAGGCCATGGCCAGGAAGGTCGTGACGCCCGCAAGAATCTCGGTCCGCACGTTGGTGTTGTGTGCCTTGAGTTGAAACAGCCTTTCCAGCATGTCTGCTCCCCGTGGCGCGCCCGGCGCCGTGAATGTATCGACCTCAACAGCAAAGCACAGACCGCTGCAGGCGCCTGGTAATTTTCTGTGGGTCGGAAAAAGCCGCGCATCATACCAGCCGCGTGGGGTTGTGGCTGCTTATGGTGGTGATCGTCGTCGATGTTTTGCGTTAAAGCCAAGTGCGCCATACTGCGCGCTGGTTTTGGGGGACATGGGGATTGCATGAAAAAGCGTCTGGTTAACGTATTTGGAGTATTGATTGCCTTGATGCTGGGGGCGCAAACCGCTTCGGCTGCCTCGGCGGCGCCGTTGAGCCAGGTCAAGGTGCTCAAGGTCGAGTCGCCGGCCTGTGGGTTTGAGGACATTGGCGAGGGGCAGGAGGCAACACGCTGCGATCACAGCGGGCCGAACATCAAGATCTACGTGCTGGAAGTCGGCTATGGCCGCAAGGCGCAAGTCGGGCTGGACGGTTTTGATGTGGACGGCACCCGAACCCCGATCTGCGCCTTTGATAACGGCAACCTGACCGATTGCACCGTCGGCAGAAAAACCGTGGGCTATCTGTATGTCTTCGATCTGGCCGGCAAGCAAGAAGGCACGTTCACCTTCAGCAACACGTCCATCAATGCGCCGGGCAACACGCTGTCGACGCAGCTTTACATCAAGTAACGGCCGGCTCGAACAAGGGGCAGGAAAGCTGACTACGCTTTAAAGATCATTCTGTGGATTGCGCCCATGACCTTTAGAGCCCTGATTACCCTCGCCGAGGGCATCGATGACCTGCAAACCGTGACGCTGATCGATGTGCTGCGCCGCGCCAAGGTTGAAGTGGTGGTGGCCAGCATCGAGGGCCGGCGCATGCTCACCTGTGCCCGCGGCACCCGCGTGACGGCCGATGCAATGCTGGTGGATTTGCTGGCCCAGCCGTTCGACCTGGTCGCGCTGCCTGGCGGTGCCGTCGGCGCGCAACATCTGGCCGGCCATCAACCTTTGCAGCAATTGATCAAGGATCAGGCGGCAGCCGGCCGTCTGTTCGCCGGCATCGCCGAAGCCCCGGCCCTGGCACTTCAGGCCTTTGGCGTCCTGCGTCAACGGCGGATGACGTGCCTGCCGACTGCCAGCCATCAACTGTCGGGTTGCAACTTCGTCGATCAACCGGTGGTGGTCGACGGCAACTGCGTGACCGCTCAAGGTTCCGGGGGCGCACTGGAGTTTGCCCTGACACTGGTGGAACAACTTTGCGGCAAGGCCATGCGTGCGACGGTGGCGGGGGAGTTGGTGGTTTAGAACGTGTCAGGCGTGAACGGCGAGGGGTTTGATGACCGGTTGCTCCCGCTGCTCTGCTTGCCAGAGATCGTAGTCGGTCTGAACCCCTAGCCATATCCGCGCCTTACCAATTCCGGCCCGCTCCAGACGGACTGCCAGGTCTGGACTGATCGGCGCATGGCCATGCAGCACCCGCGAAAGGTGAGGGCGTGCAAACCCCAAATGCCGGGCAAGTTCCGTCACGCTGATGCCCAGTTCGGGCAGGACGTCCATCAACAGTGTTTCGCCAGGGTGTGGCGGGTTGTGCATGGGCATGTCCTGCCTCCTGTCAGTGGTAGTCCAGATAGTCGACCAACTCGATATCCGAACCGATAAAACGAAAAATAACCCGCCAGTTTCCTGAAACGCTCAGTGACCAGAACTCGGCCAATTCGCCCCTGAGCGGGTGTAATCGCCATCCCGGTAAATCGAGGTCACCCGGTGCCATTGCGCGGTCCATGAATTGCAGCATCCGAGACAGACGCTTTGCATGGTCTGCCCGGATTCCACGCGTCGAACCTGTTTCATAGAAACCGCGAAGGCCTTTGTGCTGAAAGGATTTGATCATGGGTTGAGTGTAAGGCGTTACATTACACTCAATGCACTATCTATGTATTGCACCTGGTCGGCAAATTTGTGCTCTGCCTCAGTATTTCAAACCTTGGCTTCTTCCACTGGCACATGCATGCGATCCCGGTTGGCCAGGGTCGGAAACAGTTTGATCCAGACCCCGGTCACCACCAGCGTGCCGATGCCGCCCATGACCACCGCCGGCACGGTGCCGAACCAATGGGCGGTGAGACCGGATTCGAATTCGCCCAGCTGGTTCGAAGCGCCGATAAACAGGCCGTTGACGGCGCTGACCCGGCCACGCATTTCATCCGGGGTTTCCAGTTGCACGAAGGACGCGCGGATCACCATGCTGATCATGTCTGCTGCGCCCAATACGACCAGCACCGCCAGCGAGAACCAGAATGAAGTGGACAGGCCGAACGCAATGGTCGCGACGCCGAATACACCGACGGCGGTAAACATCACCCGACCGACCTTGCGATCCACGGAGAACCGCGCCAGCCACAGCGACATCAGCAACGCGCCCACTGCCGGAGCCGAGCGCAACAAGCCCAGGCCCCATGGCCCGGTCAGCAGAATGTCCTTGGCAAACACCGGCAGCAAGGCCGTCGCGCCGCCGAGCAGCACGGCAAACAGATCCAGAGAAATCGCCCCGAGAATGTCCGGTCGGCTGCGAATGAAGCGGATACCCGCCAGCAGCGAATCCAGGGTGGCCTTGCCTTTGTTCAATGGCGTTTGCCGCGCGGGCAGGTTGAGCATCAGCAGGCAGGCGATCACATAGAGAATCACGGTCGGGCCGTAGACCCAGACGCTGCCAAAGGCATACAGCAAGCCGCCGAGGGCCGGCGCGACGATGGTCGCCGATTGTTGGGCGGACTGTGCAGCGGCAACGGCGCGGGGGAACAGCGCGGAGGGAACGATACTTGGCAGCAGTGCCTGGGTGGTCGGCATCTCGAAAGAACGCGCGGCGCCGAGCAGAAACGCGAGGATGAAGATCATTTCCCGGGTGACATGGCCGGTGGCGCCGCCAATCGCCAACGTCAAGGCAATCAAGGCTTGCAGCGACTGACAGATCGCCGCGACTTTACGCCGGTCGTAGCGGTCGGCGACATGCCCGGTGTGCAACATGAACAGCACGCGCGGGGCAAACTCCACCAGGCCGACCAGGCCCAGATCCAGCACGTTGCCGGTCAGTTGATAGAGGTTCCAGCCGATGGCCACGGTGAGCATCTGAAAGCCGCTGGCGGTAAACACCCGGGCCAGCCAGAACGCGATGAAAGGGCGGTGATGACGTAACAGCAAAGGCGCTTGGCTGGGCATCGGAGGCAGATCTTGAGCGAGGGGAGGCCCGAGATTATCACCAACCTGTAACCAGAAGTTGCAGAGACGGGAAATTTAGTTAGCTAGACACCGATCCCGAAATCCCTGAAATCCCCTGTGGGAGCGAGCCTGCTCGCGATGGCGGCGTATCAGTCGATACCCATGTCGCCTGACACACCTCTTCGCGAGCAGGCTCGCTCCCACAGGAATGTGTTGCCAGCTATGACTGTGGCTATGAGGCAACCTGTCACGCGGCAAAAGACCACACCGTCCATCGCCAAAAACCGGACTACTCTTTTACCCATGCTTGATCCAGATCAAGGCCTTTGCGGAATTGATCTGGTGGCCAGATGGCCAGACTCCCTACGTGTGATGTTTGTAAAAAGAAGAACGAATTCAAATTCGCCACACTCCTATTCGTGGGGGCCGTGGGTGTAGGCCGCAAGCCTTCAGCCGGTATTACCTGACAGAGGAAGACTTATGTTCGGTTTGGAGGCGCTTGATCTCGCCCGAATTCAGTTCGCGTTCACCATCTCGTTCCACATCCTGTTCCCGGCCATCACCATTGGTCTGGCGAGTTACCTGGCGGTACTCGAAGGCCTGTGGCTGAAAACCAATAACGACACCTACCGCGATCTGTACCACTTCTGGTCGAAGATCTTTGCCGTCAACTTCGGCATGGGCGTGGTCTCCGGGCTGGTCATGGCCTATCAGTTCGGCACCAACTGGAGCCGCTTTTCGGACTTCGCCGGTTCCGTCACCGGGCCGTTGCTGACGTACGAAGTACTGACCGCGTTCTTCCTTGAAGCCGGTTTCCTTGGGGTCATGCTGTTCGGCTGGAACAAGGTCGGGCGCAATCTGCACTTCTTCGCCACGGTCATGGTCGCCATCGGCACGCTGATCTCGACCTTCTGGATTCTCGCGTCCAACAGCTGGATGCAGACCCCGCAGGGCTTCGAAATCGTCAACGGCCAGGTCATTCCAACCGACTGGCTGGCGGTGATCTTCAACCCGTCGTTCCCGTACCGCCTGATGCACATGGCGACGGCCGCGTTTGTCGCGACCGCATTCTTCGTCGGTTCCTCGGCGGCCTGGCATTTACTGCGCGGCAAAGACAACCCGGCGATCCGTACCATGCTTTCGATGGCCATGTGGATGGCCTTGATCGTCGCGCCGATTCAGGCGGTCATCGGTGACTTCCACGGTCTCAATACGTTGAAGCATCAGCCGGCGAAAATTGCCGCGATTGAAGGCCACTGGGAAAACCACGGCGATGAACCGACCCCGCTGATCCTGTTCGGCTGGCCGGACATGAAAGAAGAGAGGACCAAGTTCGCCGTCGAGATTCCGTACCTGGGCAGCCTGATCCTCACGCACTCGCTGGACAAACAGGTGCCGGCGCTCAAGGAGTTCCCGCCGGAAGACCGGCCGAATTCGACCATCGTGTTCTGGTCGTTCCGGATCATGGTCGGCTTGGGCATGCTGATGATCTTTACCGGTCTGTGGAGCCTGTGGCTGCGCAAAAGCGACAAGCTGTATACCTCGCGACCGTTCCTGTACCTGGCATTGTGGATGGGGCCGTCCGGCCTGATCGCGATCCTCGCCGGTTGGTTTACCACTGAAATCGGTCGTCAGCCTTGGGTCGTCTACGGCCTGATGCGCACGGCGGACGCGTCCTCCAATCACAGCTTCATGCAGATGAGCATCACGCTGATCCTGTTCGTCGTGGTCTATTTCGCGCTGTTCGGTGCCGGTCTGGGCTACATGATGCGCCTGGTGCGCAAAGGGCCGAAGATCGACGAAGGCAAGGAAACCAACGACGGTGGTCCCGGCCAGAAACGCACACCGGCGCGTCCCCTGTCTGCGGCTGACGATGATGGCGCCGAAAACGACCACAGCCCCAGCCTGACCAAGGAGATTTGAGTCATGGGTATTGATCTTCCGCTGATCTGGGCCGTGATCATCATCTTCGGCATCATGATGTACGTGGTCATGGACGGCTTCGACCTGGGGATCGGGATTCTCTTCCCGTTCATCCCGGGCAAGACCGACCGTGACGTAATGATGAACACCGTCGCACCGGTCTGGGACGGCAATGAGACCTGGCTGGTGCTGGGCGGTGCGGCGCTGTTCGGCGCCTTCCCGCTGGCGTATTCGGTGGTGCTCTCGGCGCTGTACCTGCCGCTGATTTTCATGCTGATCGGGCTGATCTTTCGCGGCGTGGCGTTCGAGTTCCGCTTCAAGGCCAAGGACGACAAGCGCCACCTCTGGGACAAGGCGTTCATTGGTGGCTCCATCGCCGCGACTTTCTTCCAGGGCGTCGCGTTGGGTGCGTTCATCGATGGGCTGCCGGTGGTCAACCGCCAGTTTGCCGGCGGGTCACTGGACTGGCTGACACCGTTCACGATGTTCTGCGGCGTGGCGTTGGTGGTGGCTTATGCGCTGCTCGGTTGCACTTGGCTGATCATGAAAACCGAAGGCAAGTTGCAGGAACAGATGCACAACCTGGCGCGGCCGCTGGCGTTCGTGGTGCTGGCGGTGATTGGTATCGTCAGCATCTGGACGCCGCTGGCTCACGCGGAAATCGCCGCGCGCTGGTTCACGTTGCCGAATCTGTTCTGGTTCCTGCCGGTGCCGATTCTGGTGTTGGTGACCATGTACGGCTTGATCCGCGCCGTGGCTCGCAATGCGCACTACACGCCGTTCCTGCTGACGCTGGTGCTGATCTTCCTCGGCTACAGCGGTCTGGGCATCAGCCTGTGGCCGAACATCGTGCCGCCGTCGATCTCGATCTGGGACGCCGCCGCACCGCCGCAAAGCCAGGGCTTCATGTTGGTCGGCACCTTGTTCATCATCCCGTTCATCCTGGGTTACACCTTCTGGAGCTACTACGTGTTCCGCGGCAAGGTCACCCATGAAGATGGTTACCACTAATCCTGTAGGAGCAAGCTTGCTCGCGATGGCGTCATCACTGACGCCATCAACCTTGAAGAGGAGGGTTGGAACGCCATGACTGGTAAACACACTTTGGAAGAAATCCAGGCGGCAGAGAAAAAGCCGCTCTGGCAGCGGCTCGGCTGGCTGGCGATGATCTGGACTGGCAGTGTGGTGGCGCTGTTCATCGTTGCGAGCCTGATGCGCATGTTCATGAATGCCGCAGGCCTGTCGACCCACTGAATTCGCAAAATCCCATCCCGATGCCTTGCGGCACGGATTTACAACCCTCCTGCGCTGGAGGGTTTTTTTTGTCCGGGATTATTTTCGGGCTTTGAGGATCACGAACTTCGGTGTGGCCGCCACTTGTTCGACGCCACGGAACAACCGCGCCAGTTTGCTGTGATAACCCAGATGACGGTTGCCGACGATGTACAGCGCGCCGCCCACCACCAGCGCTTCGCGCGCTTGCTGGAACATCCGCCAGGCGAGGAAATCGCCCACGACTTGTTGCTGGTGAAACGGGGGGTTGCACAGCACCACGTCCAGTGACTGCGGTTCCTGTCCGGCCAGACCATCCCCGGCACGCACGATCACGTCCCGGTCACCCAGCGCCGCGCGCCAGTTTTCGGCGGCCGATTGCACGGCCATGAAGGATTCGTCCACCAGCGTGTAGTGTGCCTGCGGGTTTTGCAGAGCGCTGGCAATGGCCAAAACGCCGTTACCGCAGCCCAGATCCGCGACCCGTGCCGCGCCGAGGTTTGTCGGCAAGTGCGGCAAAAAGGCTCGGGTACCGATATCCAGCCCTTCGCGACAGAACACATTGGCGTGGTTGAGCAGTTCAATCGCCGGCGCATCGAGCTGATAGCGAGTCGGGTAGGGCGACGTCGCGGGGGCTTTCGCTTCAGCGGTGGCCATTAACAGTCGAGCCTTTTTCACCGCCAGCGAGGCTTGAACCGGGCCGATGTAGCGCTCCAGCAAATCTCCGGCGGCGCGTGGCAGATGCTTGATCATCGCGCCGGCAATCACTTGGGCGCCGGGCGCCAGTTGGCTTTGCAGACGGATCAGTTGTTCTTCCAGCAAGGCCAGGGTTTTCGGTACGCGGATCAGGACCCGATCAAACGGGCCGCTAAACGCTTCGCTGGCAGGCACGCGAGGCACGGCATCAAATGCCTGAGCGTTACGGATCAGGTTTTTTTCCAGGCCCTGAAAGGCCAGGAACGAGTCGCCGCTGCTGGTCACTTGAACCTTGCCCGCGAGGCTGGCAGCCAATGCGCCAAAGCTGTCGTTGAGCACCAACACTCGAGTGTTCGCGCCCGGTTGTTGGTCGGCCAGATGATTGAGCAGGTATTCGTCGGCGGCATCAAACGCTTGCAGCGGTTCGTTCTGCTGTTCTGGCTGGCGGATCAGGTCGAGGCGGGCGAAGGTTGTTTCGAGCAAAGGCATGGGGCGGGGCTCTGGGTAAATCAACGGGTATCCCGCGGCCCAGGGGCGTTGTAGCGGGCGAGACCATCCGAGTGTACTGCGTCGTGGAGGTTCACACGTCATCACTCAGGAGGAGTCGCAAATGGTACGTTACTCGCAGGTTTTAATCGATCAACGTATCGAGGTGCTGTTGAGGTAGCCGGCCTTGATTGCAGCGATGATTGCCGCAATCTTGTTGCTGACCCCGAGTTTCAAAATCACGCTTTGAATGTGGAAATGGATGGTCCGTGCGCTCAGGTTGAGAATTCGCGCGCTTTCTTCAGCCGTCTTGCCGGCTGCCGCCAGTTCCAATACGTCGATTTCCCGTGGAGATAAATGCGCAGCGGGTGCTTTCAGCATTTTTTTGGGCAGCGATTGCGCGATCAGCGCATGAAGATGACGGCACATGAATACCGAGAAACCGAGGTTTTCATACAGCTCCAGGGCCGTGATCGGGCAATGGCTCCTTGCCAGGCTCAGAATGCTGCACAGGCCGCTCTCTTCGTCATGCAGCGATTGTGACCAGCCGTGCTGCAAACCATGCGTTTCCAGGGCCTCCCACAG
Source organism: Pseudomonas sp. BF-RE-22 (assembly GCF_019956155.1). Lineage (NCBI taxonomy): Bacteria > Pseudomonadati > Pseudomonadota > Gammaproteobacteria > Pseudomonadales > Pseudomonadaceae > Pseudomonas > Pseudomonas sp. BF-RE-22. Next base: position 15,892 of record NZ_JAHBDD010000039.1, read on the forward strand.
GGAGGGAACCTTGGAGAAAAGAGTTTCGCTCCACATAATCGGCAACATTGAGTGATTGCAATGAGCCACTACCGGGTCCACCGAGCTTAAGTTTTTCTGTTCATAATATTTGTTCCAGATGGCTGGGTAATTGTTGTGCCGGATAGTGTTGAGCTGGTTGTTTTTTGTTTGATAAGTAGTTGAAAAAGCGAAAAATTTAAACCCGATGTTTTTCGTGAATTCAAGTGCGATCGGGTACGCGGCATCAATATGCTTCGTGCTCGATAGTTGGTTGAGTTGTGATTCCTTCCACCGCTCCATCATGTATCTCCATTTTACAATCTGCCGGGGTGCTGATTGGATCCAAAATCCTGCACGAGCCGAGTGTAGGATGAATCCTACTTAAAGGTGAGATTTTTTGGCTTTACTACGCTTTAAAAAATAAATATCAAGTTCTAATGGGGTTTTTAAAAATGCGGCGGGTTTTGAATGTTGAGTTTAATTTCATTAACCGTTTTATTAACTGAATGGTACGTCTAAAAGGATCAAGTACTATTTGTAATGTTCAGGTTGATAATAAAAGGCACTACAAATCGTCGGTGTTTGTTTTCCCCGCTTTGCGGGACACTGGATGCTATCTGTTGAATGGAGCGCCCCATGACCGCCAGTGCAGAAAAATTCACGCGCCAGACCCTGCTCGACGTCAAGCCGTTGACCCCGAGCCTGTTCACCCTGCGCACGACGCGGGATCCGGGTTTTCGTTTTCGTGCGGGGCAATTCGCCCGTCTGGGCGTGACCAAGGCTGACGGCAGCGTTGTTTGGCGCGCCTATTCCATGGTTTCTTCGCCTTATGACGAGTTCCTCGAATTCTTTTCCATCGTGGTGCCGGGGGGCGAGTTCACCAGTGAGCTGAGTCGGCTGGGCGTCGGCGATACGCTGCTGGTTGACCGCCAGGCCTTTGGATACCTGACGCTTGATCGCTTCATCGACGGGCGGGATCTCTGGTTGTTATCCACAGGTACGGGCGTTGCGCCGTTTCTGTCGATCCTGCAGGACTTCGAGGTCTGGGAGAGATTCGAGCGAATCATCCTGGTCTACAGCGTGCGCGAAGCCCGGGAGCTGGCGTATCAGGAACTGATCGCGGAATTGACGCAGCGTGACTATCTGGCCGAGTACGCGCACAAGTTTCAGTACATTGCCACCGTCACCCGCGAGCAGCATCCCGGTGCCTTGAATGGCCGGATCACCACCTTGATAGAAAGTGGCGAACTGGAGCGGGCAGCTGGCGTGGCACTGACGGCCGAGCATTCAAGGGGCATGCTGTGTGGCAACCCGCAGATGATCGATGACACGCGAAAACTGCTGAAACAGCGTGACATGCACTTGAGTCTCAGCCGACGCCCCGGGCACGTGGCGGTGGAAAATTACTGGTAAAAAAAACGGCGCCACGAAGGCGCCGTTTTTTTATCCGCATCGGATCATTAAGGCCGATTGTTCTGGGCCTTCAACAGATCGCGAATCTCACCCAACAGCTCTTCTTCCTTGGTCGGAACCGGCGGCAGGGTGGGCGCAACGGCTTCTTCGCGCTTCAAGCGATTGATGGCTTTGACGCCCATGAAAATCGCGAACGCGACGATGATGAAGTCGATCATGCTCTGGATGAATTTGCCATACGCCAGCACCACTGCGGGGGCGTCGCCGCTGGCGGCCTTGAGCGTAATGGCAAGATCACTGAAATCCACCCCACCGATCAGCAGGCCGATTGGCGGCATGACCACGTCGCCGACAAACGACGAAACGATCTTGCCGAAGGCGGCACCGATGATGATACCGACGGCCATGTCGACCACGTTGCCTTTTACCGCGAAGGCCTTGAACTCATTTAGCACGCCCATAGGTTATTTCCTTGTTACAGATGAGGTTGGTAACGCAGTGTAAATCAGCCAAATGGTTCTTGCCCGAAACAACTGCTTACAGCGCTTGCCTGCTATCGACCGGGGCAACGGTAAAAAGTTTTCAAAATGCCATCATTGGTGCATTGATCTGCGTTTTTCAGGTGTGTGCCCGCTATCCATCTGAAGGGGGGTGTTCATCATTCAGTCGCTTGCGCTGATCAGCGATGGAGGTGGTGGCAGTCATCAAAAGTGCGTGCGTCGCAGGAGCGACTTGTTGAGCGTAATGGGAAGTGCGCTATAAGTTTTACAGTGGTTAACTTCAAGTATAAGTTCTTGGCTCGCAAAATAGTGGCTGGAAAAACACAGGGTGCGTGATGCCGTAAAGCCATCGGTTTGATTGTCAGCATTAAACTCTTGGATTGTTGGGTGATGTTGTACGTTAAATTTACAGAGTGTTAAGAGTTGTACAGCTTTGTGAGTTTTGGATTTAACGTTGGTCGAGTTAATTTGGCTGCGCGTTGTACAAGTTATGAAAGTTGCAACGCTGTCGTTGTCTCGAGAATCGAACAAGTTGCCGCACAATTCCATTGGGCAACTCCGTCGCACTGATCCAGCCCAGCTGAGCTATCATCGCGGTTTTTGCCGGGAGTTCAGATGGCCAAGGCCAAGCGCATGTACGGCTGCACCGAGTGCGGCTCAACCTTCCCCAAGTGGGCCGGCCAGTGCGGCGAGTGCGGGGCCTGGAACACCTTGACCGAAACCATGGTCGAGAGCGGCGGTGCCGCAGCCCCCAGCGGCCGCACCGGCTGGACCGGCCAACAGGCACAGATCAAGACCCTGGCCGAAGTCAGCGTCGAAGAAATACCGCGCTTTTCCACCGCCTCCAGTGAGCTCGATCGCGTCCTGGGTGGCGGGCTGGTGGACGGTTCGGTGGTTTTGATCGGCGGTGATCCGGGCATCGGCAAATCAACCATCCTCTTGCAAACCTTGTGCAACCTCGCCAAGAGCATGCCGGCGTTGTACGTCACGGGCGAAGAGTCCCAGCAGCAAGTGGCCATGCGCGCCCGACGCCTGGGATTGCCGCAGGATCAACTGCGGGTCATGACCGAAACCTGCATCGAAACCATCATAGCCACCGCCCGGGTCGAAAAGCCCAAGGTCATGGTGATCGACTCGATTCAGACGATTTTCACTGAACAGCTGCAATCGGCACCGGGAGGCGTGTCCCAGGTGCGGGAGAGCGCAGCCTTGCTGGTGCGTTATGCCAAACAGAGTGGCACAGCCATTTTCCTGGTTGGCCACGTGACGAAAGAAGGTGCGCTGGCCGGACCGCGCGTGCTGGAGCACATGGTCGATACCGTGCTGTATTTCGAGGGCGAATCCGACGGTCGCTTGCGCTTGCTGCGGGCGGTGAAGAACCGTTTTGGCGCGGTCAACGAACTGGGCGTGTTCGGCATGACCGACAAGGGTTTGAAAGAAGTCTCCAATCCTTCGGCGATTTTTCTTACTCGTGCACAGGAAGAAGTCCCGGGCAGTGTGGTCATGGCAACGTGGGAAGGCACCCGACCGATGCTGGTGGAGGTTCAGGCGTTGGTGGATGACAGCCATCTGGCCAACCCGCGTCGGGTCACGTTGGGGCTGGATCAGAACCGACTGGCGATGTTGCTGGCGGTTCTGCATCGACACGGCGGCATTCCGACCCACGACCAGGACGTGTTCCTCAACGTGGTGGGCGGCGTGAAGGTGTTGGAAACCGCTTCCGACCTGGCGCTGATGGCGGCGGTCATGTCCAGCTTGCGTAACCGGCCATTGCCCCATGACCTGCTGGTGTTCGGCGAAGTCGGTTTGTCTGGCGAAGTGCGTCCGGTGCCGAGCGGGCAGGAACGCTTGAAAGAAGCGGCCAAGCACGGCTTCAAACGGGCCATCGTGCCCAAGGGCAATGCGCCGAAGGAGTCTCCGCCGGGATTGCAGATTATTGCCGTGACCCGCCTCGAACAGGCCCTCGACGCCCTGTTCGAATAACCCCAATCCTTGTAGGAGCCAGCTTGCTGGCGAAGGGGCCTTGAGTTGTTCTTGAGGCCGCCTTCGCCAGCAAGCTGGCTCCTACAAAGGGAGGGTCACACCTCTATAAGTGCGCCCAACTCGCGCTCCAGCTCCTGCGGATCCCCCAGATTGAGCTCGATCAATCGCCGCAGCCGCTCGATGGATTCCAGGCTGATGTATCGGCAAACGAATCCCAAATGGCGAGGATCGTCGTGCGTCAGTTGCACATCCATCTTGATGTCAAAGTCCTTGCTGAGATGAATGTCGACAGAAAACATCTTTTTCGGGTCGCCCAGCCACGGCTCGGGTCGCTCGATCAGTATTCCCTTGAGCGACAAGTCAATCAGCTTCACTGGCCAGATGAATTCCCCTTGGCAAAGCTCGGTTCGGGCATCGAACGCAATACGTTTGAAGCGGCGGCGATTGGCAGGGTGTTCGCTCATGTCTTATTCCTCTTAATGTCCGCTGACTATAGACCCGCATTGTCAAAGCCTGCCAGCTGACACGGGCGTCTAGACCAATGTCGGGTATGGCCTTTGCCGTCAGGAGAGCTAAACTCGGGGTGGCTGTCTTTCTTGTCCACCCTGGCTGGAATAAAAAAATGAAAAATAATAATAGCCCGCTACGCCACCTACCCTGGCTGCTGCTGGCAATCGTAGGAGCGTGCGCCCTTGGCGTAGTGGCATTGCGTCGAGGCGAGGCAATCAACGCCTTGTGGATTGTGGTCGCTGCCGTGGCCATTTATCTGGTTGCGTACCGTTATTACAGTCTGTTCATCGCTAACAACGTGATGCAACTCGATTCACGACGGGCCACCCCCGCTGTGCTCAACAATGATGGTCTGGACTACGTCCCGACCAACAAACACATTCTCTTCGGTCACCACTTCGCGGCCATCGCTGGCGCGGGGCCGTTGGTCGGTCCGGTGTTGGCGGCGCAGATGGGTTACTTGCCCGGCACGCTGTGGCTGATTGCCGGTGTGGTGCTGGCCGGTGCGGTTCAGGACTTCATGGTCCTGTTCATGTCCACCCGCCGCAACGGCCGCTCCCTGGGCGACATGGTCCGTGAAGAAATGGGCCGCATCCCCGGTACCATCGCGCTGTTCGGCTGCTTCCTGATCATGATCATCATCCTCGCGGTGCTGGCGCTGATCGTCGTAAAAGCCCTGGCCGAAAGCCCATGGGGTATTTTCACGGTGATGGCGACCATCCCGATCGCGATGTTCATGGGCATCTACATGCGCTACATCCGCCCGGGCCGCATCGGTGAGATCTCCATCGTCGGCGTGCTGTTGCTGCTCGGTTCGATCTGGCTCGGCGGGCAGATTGCCGCGGACCCGGTCTGGGCCAAAGCCTTCACCTTCACTGGCGTGCAGATCACCTGGATGCTGGTCGGTTACGGTTTCGTGGCCGCCTCGTTGCCGGTGTGGCTGATTCTGGCGCCGCGTGACTACCTGTCGACGTTCCTCAAAATCGGCACCATCATCGCGCTGGCGATCGGCATCCTGGTCACCATGCCCGAGCTGAAAATGCCGGCGCTGACCCAGTTCATCGATGGCACCGGTCCGGTATGGAAAGGCGGCCTGTTCCCGTTCCTGTTCATCACCATCGCCTGTGGCGCGGTCTCGGGTTTCCACGCGCTGATCTCCTCCGGCACCACGCCAAAACTGCTGGATAACGAGGTCAACGCCCGTTACATCGGTTACGGCGGCATGTTGATGGAATCGTTCGTGGCCATCATGGCGATGGTTGCCGCTTCGGTGATCGAGCCAGGCGTGTATTTCGCCATGAACAGCCCGGCGGCCGTCGTCGGTGGTGACGTGGTCGCGGTTGCACAAACTGTCAGCAGCTGGGGCTTTGCAATTACCCCGGAAGCGCTGCAAACGGTGGCCAAGGACATCGGTGAAACCACCATCCTGGCCCGCGCCGGCGGTGCGCCGACCCTGGCGGTCGGTATTGCGCAGATCCTGCACAGTGTCCTGCCGGGTGAAAACACCATGGCGTTCTGGTACCACTTTGCGATCCTGTTCGAAGCGCTGTTCATCCTGACAGCGGTAGACGCCGGCACCCGTGCCGGTCGCTTCATGTTGCAGGACTTGCTCGGCTCCTTCGTGCCGGCGCTGAAACGCACCGAATCCTGGACCGCCAACCTGATCGCCACCGCCGGTTGTGTGGCGATGTGGGGCTGGTTGCTGTATCAGGGCGTGATCGATCCGCTGGGTGGCATCAACACCTTGTGGCCGCTGTTCGGCATCTCCAACCAGATGCTGGCCGGTATCGCGCTGATGCTCGGCACCGTCGTGCTGATCAAAATGAAACGCCAACGCTACGTCTGGGTGACCATGCTGCCTGCAGTCTGGCTGCTGATCTGCACCACCACTGCCGGCTTCATCAAGCTGTTCGACGCCAACCCGGCGATCGGCTTCCTGTCGCTGGCCAAAAAATACAGCGATGCGCTGGCCAACGGTCAGATCCTCGCCCCGGCCAAGGACATCACCCAGATGCAACACGTGATTTTCAACGCCTACACCAACGCAACGCTGACCGCGCTGTTCCTGTTCGTGGTGTTCAGTATCCTGTTCTATGCACTCAAGGTCGGCATTGCCGCCTGGGGTAAAAAAGAGCGTACGGATAAAGAATCACCATTCCAGGCCTTGCCGGACGCGTAATCGAGGATTGCAGCATGTTCAATGACCTGAGTCGCCTCGGTAAATACCTCGGTCAGGCCGCGCGCCTGATGGTCGGCATGCCCGACTACGACAACTACGTCGAGCATATGCAGACCAAACACCCGGACAAACCGGTGATGAGCTACGAAATGTTCTTTCGGGAACGTCAGGAAGCCCGTTACGGTGGCAAGGGTGGGCCGAAGTGCTGTTGACCCGGTTGTCGGGTTAACAGCAATCCCTGTGGGAGCTAGCCTGCTGGCGATGGCGGCTGAACATTCAACATCACTGTTGATTGACAGTCCGCCATCGCTAGCAGGCTAGCTCCCACATTTGTTTTATGTTGTTTTCTAATTCTGTAAAGCAGGAGACTCCAGTTGTCCTCTCCCATCCCCGTCACGATCCTCAGCGGCTTCCTCGGCGCCGGCAAGACCACGCTGTTGCGCCACCTGCTCAAAGCCGAGCACGGCCTGAAAATCGCCGTGATCGAAAACGAATTCAGTGACGCCGGCATCGACACCCAACTGTTGGGCGACGAGCCGGTGCAGGTGATGACGCTGTCCAACGGCTGCGTCTGCTGCACCATCCACACCGACCTGACCAAGGCGCTCTACCTGTTGCTCGAACGCCTGGACAGTGGCGAAATCGCCTTCGACCGTCTGGTGATCGAGTGCACCGGCCTGGCGGATCCGGCACCGGTGGCGCAAACCTTCTTCATCGACGAAGAACTGCGTGAGCGTTACATCCTCGACGGCATCATCACGTTGGTCGATGCAGCGCACGCCGACGTACACCTGACCCAAACCATCGCCCAGGCGCAGATTGGTTTTGCCGACCGCTTGCTGGTGAGCAAACGCGATCTGGTGGACGAGTCGACCTTCACCGCGTTGAGCGAGCGCCTGACCCGTATCAACCGTCGCGCGCCGATTCGCGTGGTCGACCACGGCCAGATCGATCTGGCCGAACTGCTCGATGTGCGCGGCTTCAACCTCAATGCCGACCTGGGTGGCGGCGTGAGTTTGCGCCCAGTCAGCAAAGCGCCTTCCATCGACCGCATTTCCAGCCTGGTGCTGCGCACCGACAAGCCGCTGGATATCGACAAGCTCAGCGAATTCATGAACGAACTGCTGGAAGAGCATGGCAAGCAGTTGCTGCGCTACAAAGGCGTGCTGAACATCCTTGGCGAGCCGCGGCGCATGGTGTTTCAGGGGGTGCTGAAGTTGTATGGCTTCGACTGGGACACGGAGTGGGCAGAGGGCGAGGCGCGGGAAAGTGTGATTGTGTTTATTGCCGATGAATTGCCGGAAGAGAAGATCCGCGAGGGGTTTGCGCGGGTGGCGGCGGATTGAATCGTTTCGTTCGTCAGTGATAACGCCTTCGCGGGCAAGCCTCGCTCCTACAGTCGGTGATATCCGTAGGAGCGAGGCTTGCCCGCGAAAGCGGTCTAACCAGCAACACGATCCTGACTAAGCCCAAGTCCTGGGTTCAGCAGTATTTCCTCAAGATCATCCAGGTGCCCGCTCAGCAGCGAGACCGCCTTCACCGCATCCCCACGCGCCACCGCATCCAGAAGTGCGGAATGCACCCGCCAATCGCAATAACCCTCCGCCGATACATCAAACTGCGCAATCGCCAGCGAAGTCAGTGGCACCAGGCTGCCCAGAAAATGCGCCAACGGTGCATTCCCCGCCATTTCGGCCAGCTGCAGATGAAACGCCCCCGCCAACCTGATCGCCGAGCCATGCGCGGCACATTGGCGCTCGCGATCAATCAACCCACGCAGACACTTCAAGCCTTGCGCACGGGGCTGCTGGCACGCCAGCCGCACCACCGTGGTTTCGGTCAGCCGCCGCGCATGCAGCGTCTGCCGGACTTGCTCATGATCGAGCGCAGCGACTCGGGGGCGATGGTGAGTGCGCAACACGATGATCTGCTGATGGGACAGCTGCGTCAGCACCCCGCGCATGTCACTGCGGCGAGCGCCGAACATCTGCGCCAGGCTTTCTTCGGTAAAGCGACTGGCCGCATCGATGCGCTGTTCAAGAATGGCGTCGAAGACTCGCGAGTAGAGATCATCCGTCGGCGCGGGAAAGGGCAGGGCAACAAGAGTTTGCGCTGAAGCGAAGCTGTTCATGGCCTGTCTCCGGTTCCAAGAGGGTTCAACTGCCGAGGTTGTCGTCCGGGATATTCAATTCGATGCCCATCCGCTGGCCTTCGCGAAGAATGTGCCGACGCATTTCGGCACTCGCCAGGGCGCTGTTTTTGCTGCGGATCGCGCGTACCACGGCTTCGTTTTCTTCGAGGCGTTCGGCCAGATGCTCGGGGGAGTTGCGCAGCACCTCGGCGCTTTGTTTGAGGGCGTTGCTGGTCTGCTGTACCACGCTCTGGAAAATCGGGTTCGAGGTCAGCGTGAACAGCTCTTCGTGGAACGCGATGTAGGCGTTGACCCCGGCTTCGCTGTCGTTCGCCTCCAGGGCTTCGCGCATGTCCATCAGGGTCAGGCGCAATTGCCCGACTTCCTTGCTGCTGATCGACTGCGCCACCAGGCCGACGATAAACGGCTCAAGGGTGTAGCGCAGTTGCAGCACGTCTTCCAGGCTCGCACCGGCCACTGCACTGTCGTGGCTTTGGCTGTCTGTCAGTTGGGCATCGAGCACCACCACGCCTTTGCCCGGCATCGAGCGCACCAGGCCGAGGGTTTCCAGGACGATGACCGCCTCGCGCAGGCTCGGGCGGCTGATGCCCAGTTGCTCGGCCAGTTCACGTTGCCCCGGCAGCATCTCGCCGGAGCGCCATTGCCCACGTGCCAGCGCAGCACGAAGTTTTTCCACTACTGAATTTACGACGGTTGACGAGGTAATCACTGTTCGCTCCAAGTCGCGATAATGTGCCTGCCCATAGGCAGGCACACGTTGTTTAAAATTCCTGCTGGTGCGCGGGCGCGACCGGTTTTCGAGGCTGGAAGGTATAACCCACCTGACCGGAAAGCACCTTGTTTGCGCGTTGGATATCGATGTCTTTTTCCCATCGGGCGATGGCCACGGTGGCGACGCAGTTGCCGATCAGGTTGGTCAGCGCGCGGCCGATGCCCATGAACCAGTCCACCGCCAATACCAGCACCAGACCGACCACCGGAATCGCCGGGATGGCTGTCAGTGTCGCTGCCAGAATCACCAGCGCCGAGCCGGGAATCCCGTGAGCCCCTTTGGAGGTGATCAGCGACACCAGCAAAATGGTCAGCAAATCAGTCATGGCCAACGGCGTACCGGTGGCATTGGCGATGAACACAATGGCCAATGTCAGGTAGATCGAAAAACCGTCGAGGTTGAATGAGTAACCGGTGGGAATCACCAACCCGACTGTTGAACTGCCGATGCCCAGATGTTCGAGCTTGCGCATGATTTGCGGCAGTACGGCGTCGGACGAAGCGGTGCCCATGACGATCATCAGTTCTTCGCGCAGGTATTTGAGCAGCGGCCACATGCGCAGGCCGGACAGGCGCATCACCAGGCCGAGAATCAGCGTCACGAACGCGACACACGTCAGGTAGAAAAGACCGACCAGACTGCCTAGGTGTTGCAGGGAGTCCAGGCCATATTTGCTGGTGGTGAAGGCAATCGCGCCGAACACGCCGATCGGCGCCAGGCGCACGATCATGCCCATGATGCGGAAGATCACGTGGCTCAGCTCATTGATCAGCCGGGAAATGCCCGACGCGGCTTCGCCCACCAGGTTCAGTGCGCTGCCGAACAGCACTGAAAACAGCAGGACCTGCAGGATGTTGTTGTCGGCGAAGGCGCCGATCACCGAGGTCGGAATCAGGTCCATCAGGAACTGTGTGGTGGTGTGCATGTGCTGGCCGCGCTGGGCGATGTCGCCCATGTCGGCGGCAGACAGCTGCTCCAGATGAATGTTCGCGCCGCTGCCGATGCCGGTGCTGAAGGCGAACACCAGGCCAATCACCAGGGCGATGGTAGTCAGCACTTCGAAGTAGATCACCGATTTGAGGCCGATGCGCCCGACCTTCTTCAGGTCGCCGGCACCGCTGATGCCGCTGACCACCACGCAGAACACGATCAGGCCGATGAGCATCTTGATCAGTTTGATGAAACCGTCGCCGAGGGGTTTGAGCTGGGCGGAGTATTCAGGAAGGGTCAGCCCGCAGACGATGCCGAGCACCAGTCCGAGAACCACTTGAAGGAAGATTGAACGCGAGCACCATCTGAGCATGGGAGGAATCCTGGTCGGTGTCCTGGCTGCCGTGCGCTGCGCGCATCAGATTCAGGACTTAATTATTGTGGTCTTACCGGTATGTCCAGTGCAGGCGCAGTCTACGCTGGATTTTTTTACGATTACAAGTGAAAACCTGAGAATTGGCATGACCGGTCTGACCAGTGGCGTTAACGGTCAACGTCAAAACCCTTGTTGGCGCCAGTTTGTCTGCGATAGCGGCGCAAGGTCAGTTCATGCATGGCCATCTAGTTGTAAATGAATATTTTATTTTGGCGTTAGCACACTAAGCTCGAGTGAATTTAGTTTGTTGTGATGAAGTTGGATTTCTGTTTTGTTAAATTCGGAAAATATTTTTAGTTTCGGTTTTGTTGTCTTTTTCTTTTGGATGAGGTTCATTTGTTTCAGGGTGTATGAATGTCGTTGATTTTTATATTGACGCTCATGTAGGCGTCAGGGTTGATCGTCGATCAAGTGGCTTACATTTGGTTTTATTTAACGGCTGGGTGACGTCGGGCTGTGAGTGATAACTTCAACTCTCGCCAACTAGGGCGACTTGTTTTTTATCAGGAGAAGTCTCATGCAAGAACACATTATGGATCTGTCCGGTGAACTGGATGTCGAGTTCGAAGCTTATGTAAATTCTGGTGGTGCCAGCATCATCGGTGGAGAAGCCATCTGCACCATGGTTTCGTGCGAGACCCTGGGCTGCACCGTTATCGGCTGCACCTGCTGATCCTCAAATAATACAGGGCGGGTCTCTGGCCCGCACTGTTCGTCGAGAGTGGCTGGCAATGTTGACTGATGTTTTGAGCTTCAATGAACGTCTGGTTGGGGGTGTGAAAACAGCGTTCGACCATGACGCCCTGCGCAAGACCCTCGAACTTTTGCACAAGGATGATAAAGCCGTTCGGCGATATTTTGGTTTCGATCGGCGAGCACTTATGGAAGAGTGTCATCGCATTTCATTGTCGGCACATAATAAAGAATCTTCAGCGGTTGAAGTGCTCGATCAGAAGATAAAAGATGTTGCTTCGTTGTCGTTCGAGAGCGAGCTTGATAGTCATGAGGCGTTCAGTGTTTTTTATGCGCGCTGGTATGCGTACTTGAAGTTTGTTTTTGAAAATGATCAAAAATACAATTCTATTTGTGGCTGGGTTAATACAGAGTCTTTTCTTCCCGGTATTCGATTGCATATAACGGCCTTGGTGAAAGGCTTGTCGGAGAAGTCGCTGGTTTACCAGTTAAACAGCCAGATCGCCGAAGGTGTCGATCTGGATTTACAGGGATTTGACCAAGCCATGGCGGGCGATGGATTCAGCTCGTTCCTCAGCTCATACCCGGTGCTGACCCGCTTGCTCATGGTGCGAATCGAAGATACGGTGGCCTACCTGTACAAGGTGATCGGGCATTTCGCGGACGATAGCCAACGACTTAAAACCACTTTCGCATTGCCCGACACACGGATCGATTCGATTACCCTCGGTCTCGGGGATTCCCATGCCAATGGCGAAACCGTCTGCTGCCTGCAGATCGGCAACCAGGCACTGATGTACAAGCCCAGGAGCAACCGTGAAGCAATGTTTTACGGCGAATTGCTCAGGCAACTGCATGAGCGCAGCGGTGAGGCCTGTTTCTCCGTTTACGTGCCGATCATGGTGTCGCTGGACAATCATTGCTGGATTGAAAAAATCGACAACCTGGCCTGTGAAACCCACAGCGACCTGTCACTTTTTTTTCAGCGTCTGGGCGCCCAAGTCGCGGTGATTCATGCGTTGAACGGCATCGACTTTCACTATGAAAACATCATTGCCTGCGGTAGCAGCCCGGTGATGATCGATCTGGAATGCCTGTTCACGCCGGTCATGGTCGACTTGAGGGTCAATCTGCCTCATAGCCGTGCGCTGTTCAAAACCATCAAGCTCAACAGCCAATCAGTGTACGCAAGCGGATTCGTGCCTAATTCGCCGGACTCCGACAATGACTACAGTGGTCTGAGCTGCCAGCAACAGTTCGTTGCCAAAAAAAGACAGCTGGTCCGTGAACAGCGTTTCTACCGTTTGAAACCCATCGACGCCCAAAGCCGCCCGGTCATTCGGCACCTGCCCGTTTTCGAAAGCCGGACATATTCGGTCACGGATCATAAGGACGCCTTTTTTCGCGGCTTTGAGGCGGGTTACGACGAGATGATGAACCACCGCGGTGCGGTGCTTGAGTTGCTCGAACAGCATGCCCAGTCGTTGAAAACCCGGGTTCTGATCAAAAATACCCAGCGTTATGCTGATTTCATCGGGATGATGCTCCATCCACGGTTTACCCGCTGTGGGCTTCAGCGGGATCTTTTACTGGCAACCTTATGGTCGGAGCTGAACGAAACGCTCAATGACTACGGGATTCCCAGGCATGAAATCAGCGATCTGGCGAAGGCCAACTTTCCTTGTTTTACCTTGCCCTTACTGTCCAATAGCTTGCTGGACGCGCATGGGCAAGCCGTAGCTTCTTTGGCCATTGAGCGCCCGTTCGACAGTTGCCGCCGCAAGTTGGAAAACCTTTCGCCCGAACACAAAGCCTTTCAGATACACATCGTGCAGATGTGCCTGTTTCCTGTGGCCAATGAAGCCTTGCCACTCAACCGGGAGCATCACCTCAAAACAGCGCCTGACCTGAGTCGGGCGCACTACCTTGAACACGCGATGACCATTGCCGGAATCATTGAGCGAACGCGTGTCGAGGGCGAGGAGGGCGATGTGGCTTGGACGTTCATGGATACGCACCCGCGTACCCGGCGCCACTTCATTTCGCCCATGGGTAGTGGTTTGTACAACGGGATGGGAGGCCTGGCGATTTTTTACTTGAGCCTGTTCAGGGCCAGCGGTGCGACGCGTTATCTGCAAGAGGCTGAGCGGATCCTCGTGGGCATCAGTAAATCCCAAGGGCATTTTGCAAGCGAGCTGACCGTCAGCGCCTATTTCGGCTTGACCTCCTACTTATACGTGCTGGTCAACTACCAGATCATGACCGGCCGCCAGACGTATCAGGCAAGCATCGACGAAACAGTGCTCCAACTGGCCGACTTTCCCCGTGAGGGTGATGAGTTCGACTTCATTCACGGCTGGTGCGGCGCGGTGACGGTTCTGGTGAATCTCTACCAATTGGAGAAACGCGAAACGTTGCTGCCCTTGATCGAAAAGTTCTCGCAAGCCATTCAGTCAGCACTGACGCTGGACAATGGAACGCTGTTGCTCAAGGCAACGGGCAAGCCGCTGTTGACGGGTTTCTCCCATGGCATTTCAGGCGTTCTGCACGCGTTGGGAAAAGTCTGGGAGGTGACGAAAGCGCCGGGTTTGGCCGAGCTGATCGCGCAGGTGTTGCAGGCAGAAAACCGCCTGACAATCGATGGTTTCTGGCTTGATCTGCGTGAAACCGCGAAGTCAGCGTCCACCGTCAAATGGTGTCATGGCGATGCCGGCATCCTCATTTCCAGACGCGGGCTGACTCGGACGCTGGGTGAGGCGCTGGACGCCGACACCAGGACAGTGCTCGAGCAGGATGCCGAACGGTGTGAGCGTCATCTCTGGGAACAGGGCCTGGGGTCTGGTTACAGTCTGTGTCATGGCGATTTCGGCAATCTGATGTGCTTGCTCAGACTCTATCGCGACACATGTAATGAGCAAGGTATCGCTCGGGTAAATCGAGCACTCTCACAGCTGGCCCAGAACTTCTTCAATGAAGATTTTCTGGATGAACGCACCATCCCTGATCCGGGCCTGATGCTCGGGATCGCGGGCGTTGGTCAGGCGCTGTTGCATGCTGTGGCAGACGGTTTGCCTGATGTGTTGTCTCTCGAGTTTGCAAGACCGGTTTCTGCCTGAGCGGCACAAAACCCAGGCGAAAAAAAACCGGCCATCACTGGCCGGTTTTTTCTAACTACGGTCTAGCGGTGCAATTAAGCGCCGTACACCGGCAGCTTCTTGCAGATAGCCTTGACCTTCTCACGAACGGCGTCGATCACCGCTTCGTTGTTCAGGTCAGCCAGGATGTCGCAGATCCAGCCGGCCAGCTCTTTGCACTCTGCTTCCTTGAAGCCGCGAGTGGTCACAGCCGGAGTGCCGAAGCGCAGGCCGGAGGTGACGAACGGGGAGCGTGGATCGTTTGGCACGGAGTTCTTGTTCACGGTGATGAATGCTTTGCCCAGAGCGGCGTCAGCGTCTTTACCGGAGATTTCCTGCTTGATCAGCGACAGCAGGAACAGGTGGTTTTCAGTACCGCCGGAAACCACGTCGAAACCGCGCTCGATGAAGACGCTGGCCATGGCCTGGGCGTTTTTCACCACTTGTTGCTGGTAAGCCTTGAACTCAGGCTGCAGCGCTTCCTTGAAGCAGATCGCTTTGGCAGCGATCACGTGCTCCAGCGGGCCACCCTGGGCGCCCGGGAATACTGCGGAGTTCAGCTTCTTCTCGATGTCGGCGTTGGCGCGAGCCAGGATCAGGCCGCCACGTGGACCGCGCAGGGTCTTGTGCGTGGTGGTGGTCACGACGTCAGCGAATGGCACCGGGTTCGGGTAGACGCCAGCGGCGACCAGACCGGCCACGTGGGCCATGTCGACGAACAGGTAGGCGCCAACCTTGTCAGCGATTGCGCGGAAGCGCGGGAAGTCGAGGATCTGCGAGTAGGCAGAGAAACCGGCCACGATCATTTTCGGCTTGTGCTCAACGGCCAGGCGCTCGACTTCGTCGTAGTCGATCAGGCCATTGGCGTCGATGCCGTACTGAACGGCGTTGTACAGCTTGCCGGAGGACGAAACGCTGGCACCGTGGGTCAGGTGACCACCGTGAGCCAGGCTCATGCCCAGGATGGTGTCGCCCGCTTGCAGCAGGGCCAGGTAAACGGCGCTGTTGGCTTGCGAACCGGCGTGCGGCTGAACGTTGGCGTAATCGGCGCCGAACAGTTCTTTGGCACGGTCGATGGCCAGTTGCTCAACGACGTCGACGAACTCGCAACCACCGTAGTAGCGCTTGCCCGGGTAGCCTTCGGCGTACTTGTTGGTCAGTACCGAGCCTTGAGCTTCCATCACCGCAGGGCTGGTGTAGTTTTCCGAAGCGATCAGCTCGATGTGTTCTTCCTGGCGCTGAGCTTCTTGCTCCATGGCGGCAAAAAGATCGGCGTCGTACTTGGCAATAGTCAAATCACGGCTGAACATGGCGGTCCTCAAGGATCGGGGCAGAAAAGGGGGGCATTCTAACCCAATGGGATTTAGATGGCATATGAAAGGGCATCATGTCGCAGACAAGTGGTGTTCATGCAGGAATCGGCGGCGATCGTGCCGGCCTCTTCGCGGGCAAGCCTCGCTCCTACAGTCGGTGATATCCGTAGGAGCGAGGCTTGCCCGCGAAGGGGTCATCTGCAGCACTACAAATTTCAGTCGAACATGAAGAGCGCATCATTACTGAACTGCGCTTCAAACCGTCCCGCCGGCATCGGCCGCCCGAACAGGTAACCCTGAACCTCATCACAGCCATGCTCACGCAGGAAGTCCAGCTGCTCATGGGTTTCCACGCCCTCGGCGATCACCGCCAGGTTGAGGCTGTGGGCCATGGCAATGATCGCCCGGGCGATCTGCGCGTCCTGTTCACCCGACGGCAAGCCATCGACAAAGGTACGGTCGATCTTCAGCACGTCGATCGGGAACTGCTTGAGGTAGTTGAGCGACGAATAACCGGTGCCGAAGTCGTCGACCGCGATGCTCAGCCCGAGGTTTTTCAGCCCGGCCAGAATCTGCATCGCCTCGCTGACTTCGCGCATCAGGATACTTTCGGTCAGCTCCAGTTCCAGGCACGCCGGTGGCAGGCCTGTTTCCTTGAGGATGGTGGCGATCCGTGTGCCGAGCTGGCCGTCGGAGAACTGCCGGGCAGAGATGTTGACCGATACCTTCGGCACCCGCACCTTGGCCTGATGCCAGGTCTTGAGCTGACGGCACGCCTCGCTGATCACCCAGTCGCCGACGTCCACCACCAGACCCAGTTCTTCGAGCACCGGAATGAAATCCCCCGGCGGCACCAGGCCACGGCGCGGATGACGCCAGCGCAGCAAGGCTTCGGCACCGGTCAGGCGTTTGCCGTCGCCACTGAATTGCGGCTGGTAGTACAGAACGAATTCGTTCTGTTCCAGGGCGTGACGCAAGTCGCTTTCCAGCTCCAGGCGCTCGAGGGCACTGGCGTTCATGTCCGCCTGATAGAACTGGAAGTTGTTCTTGCCGCGTTCCTTGGCGTGATACATCGCGGTGTCGGCGTTCTTCATCAGCTGACTGAGTTCGTTGCCGTCCTGCGGGCTCAGGGCGATGCCGATACTGGCGGTGACGAAGAATTCGCGGCCTTCAAGCACGAACGGTTTCACCAGGCTGGCGAGAATCTGTTCGGCCACGTGAATCGCCCGATTGAGGGCGATTTCACGGTTGGCCCGCGGTTGCAGGAGCAAGGTGAATTCATCGCCGCCCATACGCGCCACGGTGTCGTCGTCATCGACGCAACCGAGCAGGCGCGTGGCCATTTCCTTGAGCATGCGATCGCCGGCGGCGTGGCCCAGGGAGTCGTTGATCGGCTTGAAACGGTCGAGGTCGAGGAACATCAGCACCACCCAGGACTTCTGCCGTTCCGCCGATTGCAGCGCGGTGTGCAGGCGGTCCTGGAACAGCGTGCGGTTGGGCAGGTGCGTCAGGGCGTCGTAATAGGCGAGGCGGTGAATCCGTTGTTCACTGGCCTTGCGCTCGCTGATGTCGCTGAAGAAACACACGTAACTGGCCAGATCGCCTTCATCGTCGAGCACCGCCGTGATGCCGACCCACGCCGGGTAATGCTCGCCGTTACGACGCCTGAGCCAGACTTCGCCTTCCCAGGTGCTGTGCTGGTTCAATTGCTTGAGCACATAGCGCAGGTGCGCTTCCTGCTGCTCGTCGACGGTCAGCATGTTCGGCAACTGGTCGAGCACTTGCTCCACCGCATAGCCGCTCACGCGACTGAACGCTTCGTTGGCCTGCACGATGTAGCCTGCCGGGTCGGTGATCAGGATCGCCGACGTCGAGTGTTCGAATACCGTGGCCGCCATGCGCAGGTCTTTCTCGGCGCGGCGTTGCTGGCTGATGTCGCGACCGACACCGAGCACGCCTTCGAAGGCACCGTGTTCGTCCCAGACCAGCACCAGCCGCAACTCGATCGGAATCTTGCGCCCATCGGCACGCAAGCAGTCGAACAGGAACAGTTGGGTCTGCACCTGGCTGCGCAACAGCGCCAGTTGGTCGGGTTTGCCCAGCGCTTTGCTGACGCGGTCCATCAGGTTGTAGATGCCGGTCAACTGTTGCGGGTTGGCAATGGTCGACTGCCAGCCGTTCTGGAAAATCCAGTCGGTGTCGTAGCCCAGCACGGCTTGCACTGACGGGCTGACGTAGTTGAGCGAGAGCTTGCTGTCGGTGGAGAAAATCACGTCGCTGATGCTTTCGGCGAGCATCCGGTAGCGCTGCTCGCTGTCGCGCAGGGACTCACTGGCCTCGATCTGCTCGGTGATGTCCTTGGCCACGCCGATGATCCGTGTGACCTGGTCGTGTTTGTCCCGCGCCAGCGCCTGTTCACGAATATCGAAACGCCGCCATTTGCCGTTGCGGTGACGGAAGCGCAGTTGGCATTGCAGCAATTGCGTATAGCCCGCGTGCCGCTGGGTCTGTCGCGCGCGGTGGTAGTGGTCGGCATCTTCGGGGTGCAGCAGGATTTCCCAGAAGTACTCGCCCATCTGGTGCAGCTCGGTGCGGTTGTAACCGAGTGTCTGGCCCAGGTGGTGGTTGCTGAAGATCATGCGCTGGCTGATCACGTCCTGGACGTACAAATGATCCGGCACGGTGCGCACCACGTCGGACCAGAACCCTTCACGCTCAAGCAGCGACAGTTCGATGAGCTTGCGACTGGTGATGTCGCTGATGCTCAGGATCACCGCTTTATAGTCGTCCTGGTTTTCCGGCAGGCGCATCACCAGCCACAGGTGCTGATCGCGGCCATTGGCGTCTTGCAGTTTTATTTCCAGCTCGAACTGTTTCTGCTGATTGAGTACCGCTTCGAGCACTTGATTGCCGATGGCGGTGCCATCCAGCGGATTGCCGTCGATCAGCAACTTCCAGGCTTGTTCACAGGAATTGACGTTGAGCAGTTGCAGGGCGACCTGGTTGACCTCGGTGATGCGCAGTTCCTGCAACAGCTGCTGGCGCTGTTCCGGGGTTTCCAGCCAGGTTTGCAGGTGTTCGGTGCTGAGCAACTGGTTTTTGTCGAAGACGTTCTTGAGGCCAGACACATCGAGCACACACAGGGCGACGCCGGTGCCTTCGAAAATATCCTGATAGCGCCGGCGACCTTCACTCACCTGGCGCTGACGGCGGCGTATGTTCAACAGGGCGATCAGCGGCAGCAGAGAGAGCGCCAGCCCCAACAGGCATTTACCGATAAACGCCGGCAGCAGTTCTTCGATCACGCGTTGGCGGTCGAACAACCCGCGCAGTTGCCAGTCGCTGCCGGTCAGGGGGACCGTCAGCACGCTGTTGGCCACATCATTCGCGGTCAGCTCGCTCGGCTTGGCCAGGGGCTGTGAATCATCGCGGCTGATGACCTGGTGATTGACGCGGTTTTCCACCAGCCACATTGGGCGGATGCCGGCCTCGCCTGGTTTGGTCAGTGATGAGAAAAAGCTCGGCGTCAGGCGCAGGACCCAATAGCCCCGAGAGCTGCCGCTGGCTTGATGCAGCAACAGGTGCACCACCGAACCGTTATCGGCGTTGCTGAAATAATGTGCCTGGGTACGGCTGCGGCGTACCAGTTCGACGAGGTAGTCGGCGTCGTCGCTGTCGGCGGTGGTGTCGCTGATGACTTTTCCTGAGGGGCTCAACAACGCGAGGCTGCGCAGGTCGGGCAAGGACTTTTGCAGCTTGCGCAGCAGCTCCTGCTGTTCGTCGGCGCTTTGCGGCTGTTCGACGATCGGTAGCAGGTTGAGGGCGATCTGCGCATTGAGCGACATGTTCAGGCTGACTTGCGCCGCCAGATCGGCGGTGTAGTCGATGGTGTATTGGCGCTGGTTTTTCTGGGTTTCGCGCAGCTGATCCAGCAGTTGCCAGAACAGCAACGCGAGCAGCAAAAGCACGAGTGTCGCCAGCGCACCCTTTAATGTTCCGCGCAGGGGGGAACCGGGCACAGCAGTCGGTGCACGGGTGGTCAAGGGCGGAGTGACATTAGACAAACTGTAATCCTGCGATTTAGCTGGACTGGCGCGACGTGCACTATAAGCCGGACGCCCGGAGGGCGGCTAGCATGCCTTGAGTTGTGGCAAAGTGCCAGACCCTCCCGGCTGGACTGCCTTCTGTCAATAAGGTAGCTTTGCCGGTTACGCGGGAGCGTTCCAGCTCCTAGAATCAGGTTTTTTCAGCGCGCAGCATTGATACCTATCAGTCGTCGACGCGCACGGCCTGGCCGGGCATCGCCTGCGCTCCAATCATTCATCTGTCACTGACCCAAGGTTCTCCATGGCTCAATACGTCTTCACCATGCATCGGCTGGGCAAAGTTGTTCCGCCGAAGCGGGAAATCCTGAAAAACATTTCGCTGTCCTTCTTCCCCGGCGCCAAGATCGGCGTGCTCGGCCTCAACGGTTCGGGTAAATCCACGCTGCTGAAAATCATGGCCGGCGTCGACACCGAGTTCGAGGGCGAAGCCCGTCCGATGCCGGAGTTGAACATCGGTTACCTGCCACAGGAACCGATCCTGGACCCGACCAAGACCGTGCGTGAAGTGGTCGAGGAAGCGGTCAGCGTGATCAAGAACGCCCAGGCACGCCTGGACGAGGTCTACGCGGCTTACGCTGATGAAGATGCCGACTTCGACAAACTGGCCGCCGAACAGGCCAAGCTCGAAGCCATCCTGCAAGCCAGCGACGGTCACAACCTGGATCGCCAGCTGGAAGTCGCCGCCGATGCGCTGCGCCTGCCGGCCTGGGATGCCAAGGTCGAATTCCTTTCCGGTGGTGAAAAGCGTCGTGTGGCCCTGTGCCGCCTGCTGCTGTCCGCACCGGACATGCTGCTGCTCGACGAACCGACCAACCACCTGGACGCCGATTCCGTCGCCTGGCTGGAACACTTCCTCCACGACTTCCCGGGCACTGTCGTTGCGATCACGCACGACCGTTACTTCCTGGACAACGTTGCTGGCTGGATCCTCGAGCTCGACCGCGGCGCCGGTATCCCGTACGAGGGCAACTATTCGGGTTGGCTTGAAGCCAAGTCCGATCGTCTGGCCCAGGAGTCCAAGCAGCAGTCGGCCCACGAAAAAGCCATGAAGGAAGAACTGGAGTGGGTGCGCAAAGGCGCCAAGGCCCGCCAGTCGAAATCCAAGGCACGTCTGCAACGCTTCGAAGAAATGCAATCGCAGGAATTCCAGAAGCGTTCGGAAACCAACGAGATCTACATCCCGGCCGGTCCGCGCCTGGGTGACAAGGTCATCGAGTTCAAGAACGTTTCCAAGGGCTATGGCGATCGCGTGCTGATCGACAACCTGTCGTTCTCCATGCCTAAAGGCGCCATCGTCGGCGTGATCGGCGGTAACGGTGCCGGTAAGTCGACGCTGTTCCGCATGCTGATGGGCAAGGAACAACCGGATTCGGGCAGCATCGAAGTCGGCGAAACCGTGCAACTGGCCTGCGTCGATCAGAGCCGCGAAGACCTGGACGGCAGCAAAACTGTGTTCCAGCAAATCTCCGACGGTTCGGATCAGATCCGCATCGGCAACTACGAGATCCCGTCGCGTACCTACGTCGGTCGCTTCAACTTCAAGGGCGGCGATCAGCAGAAGTTCGTCAAGGACCTGTCCGGTGGTGAGCGCGGTCGCTTGCACCTGGCCCTGACCCTGAAAGAGGGCGGCAACGTCCTGCTGCTCGACGAACCGTCCAACGACCTCGACGTTGAAACCCTGCGTTCCCTGGAAGAAGCCCTGCTGGACTTCCCGGGCGCCGCCATTGTGATCTCTCACGATCGGTGGTTCCTTGACCGCGTCGCGACGCACATCCTGGCGTACGAAGACGATTCGCAAGCGGTGTTCTTCGAAGGTAACTACACCGAGTACGAAGCCGATCGCAAGAAACGCCTCGGCGAAGCGGCTTCCCAGCCGCATCGTGTACGGCACAAGAAACTGGCCTGATTTCGGGTTGGTTGCATAAAAAACGGAGCCTTCGGGGCTCCGTTTTTTTATGGGTTTTTTCAGGTACACCGAGGTGCATTCATCGCGAGCAAGCTTTGCTCCTACAGGGGACGCGATCAACTGTAGGAGCAAAGCTTGCTCGCGAAAGCGGAATCACTACTGGTGCATGATCCAATTTGTGAATCCCTTTTTAGGTGCGGAATCAGCCTGAAAATGGAGGTTATTTATATCCTGCGCACCATTTAATTTCATAAACGCGACATTTTGCTCTATTACTGTGCGCACTCCGTTTGCTAAAGTCCGGCCCAATCTCTTCCAACGACAATAAATTTGCCGAGACTTTTCCATGATCGAATCCGTCGAAACCTTCCTTGCCCGACTGAAAAAACGCGACCCGGACCAACCTGAATTCCACCAGGCCGTCGAAGAGGTCCTGCGCAGTCTGTGGCCATTTCTCGAAGCCAATCCGCATTATCTGACCTCCGGCATTCTGGAGCGGATCTGCGAGCCGGAGCGGGCGATTGTGTTCCGTGTTTCCTGGGTCGACGATCACGGCAAGGTGCAGGTCAATCGCGGTTTCCGCATCCAGATGAACAGCGCGATCGGTCCGTACAAGGGCGGCTTGCGTTTCCATCCTTCGGTGAACCTCGGCGTACTGAAATTCCTCGCCTTCGAACAAACCTTCAAAAACTCCCTGACCTCGTTGCCCATGGGCGGTGGCAAGGGTGGCTCGGACTTCGACCCGAAAGGCAAAAGCGACGCGGAAGTCATGCGCTTCTGCCAGGCCTTCATGAGCGAGTTGTACCGTCACATCGGTGCAGACGTTGACGTGCCGGCCGGCGACATCGGCGTGGGTGCCCGCGAGATCGGTTTCCTGTTCGGCCAGTACAAGCGCCTGAGCAACCAGTTCACCAGCGTGCTGACCGGCAAGGGCCCGAGCTATGGCGGCAGCCTGATTCGTCCGGAAGCCACCGGTTTCGGCTGCGTGTACTTCGCCGAGGAAATGCTCAAGCGCAGCGGTGAAGCCGTCGAAGGCAAGCGCGTAGCGATCTCGGGTTCCGGCAACGTTGCGCAGTACGCGGCGCGCAAGGTCATGGACCTGGGCGGCAAGGTGATTTCGCTCTCGGACTCCGAAGGCACGCTGTACTGCGAGGCGGGTTTGACCGAAGAACAGTGGCTGGCGCTGTTGGAGCTGAAAAACGTCAAGCGTGGACGGATCAGCGAGCTGGCCACGCGTTTCGGTCTGGAGTTCCGTGCGGGTCAGTGCCCGTGGGATCTGGTGTGCGACATCGCGCTGCCCTGCGCCACTCAAAACGAACTGGATGCCGAGGCCGCGCGCACGTTGCTGCGCAACGGCTGCATCTGCGTGGCGGAAGGCGCGAACATGCCGACCACCCTGGACGCCGTGGACCTGTTTATCGAGGCCGGGATTCTGTTCGCGCCGGGCAAGGCGTCCAACGCCGGCGGTGTCGCGGTGAGCGGGCTGGAGATGTCGCAGAACGCCATGCGTCTGCTGTGGACCGGCGGGGAAGTGGACAGCAAGCTCCACGGGATCATGCAGTCGATCCACCATGCGTGCGTGCATTACGGCGAAGAGAACGGCCGCATCAACTACGTCAAAGGCGCGAACATCGCCGGTTTCGTCAAAGTCGCCGACGCCATGCTCGCCCAGGGCGTGGTTTAAGCCGGTTCGATGCGGATGATTTCGATCGTCTGATCGCCCGCCGGGCGTTGCCACAGCACCTCGTCGCCGAGTTGCGCCCCAAGCAATGCCCGGCCCAGCGGTGAACCCCAGTTGATCAGGCCCGCAGACGCGTCGGCCTGGTCTTCACCGACCAATTGCACGGTTTGCTCGGTGCTGTGCTCGTCGGCGAAGGTCACGCGGCTGCCGATCTGCACCTTTTGCGTTGAACTGGCGGCGGTCACGACCTGAGCGCTTTGCAGGCGCTGATTGAAGTAGCGCAAATCCCGCTCAAGGTCCACCAGGCGTTGCTTGTCGGCCTGCTCGCCTTGGGCCGATTGTTCATTGTGCAATTGTTGCAACCCGGCAACTTTTGCCTGCAACTGGGCAAGGCCTGCGGGCGTGACGTAATTGGGCTGCGTGCTGACCTGCCGTTCGACGGGCTGATCAACTTGCGCGGCGGCGTTATCTTCATTGACGAAGGCGCGACTCATGGTTTCCTCCCGTTATAGGGTTTAGGCCATGGTCACAGGCTTTTAGTTTCGGCGGATGTCTGTCAGCGACTCATTGCGAGCGAAACGCACGGGCGGCGTCCTGATCTTTCTGCTGTTGCCAGGCTTTTTCACGTTCGTCCCAGTGATGGCTGCGATAGTCCTCGCGGTCTTCGCTTTCGCGCATGGCCTGGCATTGGCGGAAACCATCGCTCCAGCCTTCGGCGTATGGCTTGTCCTTGAGATACCGCGGCACGTTCTTGCGAAATTCACCGGTGATCGCCCCGGCAGCCTGTCGACCACTGCTGCAGCCGTCATCGAAACCATCGGCGAATGCCGGAGGATAACCCTTGGCAATCAGGTCTTCGTGAGTCGTCTGGCAACCCGCGCACAACAGCAACACACCCATCATACCCACACAACGCCACATCTCGGACTCCCGGCCGTTCAACGGCCTATGGTTCAAGTCTAGAAGTGCATTCGTGAGACCTTCGTGAAAGGCCTGTGATGAATCCGTTGAACAACACAGATCCCTTGTAGGAGCCGGCTTGCCGGCGATGGCATCAACACGGTCGTTCAGTTACTCCGCGGTGACGCCATCACCTGTAGGAGCCGGCTTGCTGCGGGCGGCGTTCCGACTGTCTATTATACACATCT
>NZ_JAHBDD010000040.1:0-40646 GCF_019956155.1 Pseudomonas sp. BF-RE-22
CTCCTCCGCCTCCGCTGTTACCGCCGCCACCACCGCTGCCGCCATCTTTGGCATACACGCTGGAGAAACTACTGATGTAATCGGGCACTAGAACAGTCGATGCCGACAGGACCCCGCCAATTGCCAGGGCCAACAAACATTTCTTGATCAGCATGATGCACCTCCGCTTGGAGTTGCGCAGTCATGTCCCTATCGAACGCAATGTCCAGTGAGTTCCCGGCCGCCCATTGGAGCGGCCAGCCAACCGGCACGGCCATAAATCTGCAGCATTAACCAGCAACTGCGGTTTCCGCACGATCCCTGAGAGCCAGTCAGCATCTTTGTGTGGGACGTTACCCCACATTTTTAGATAGGTGCTGTCAGCCCGAGTTCAACAAACGAATATCTGGACTGAAGCATGCATTGAGCAAAAACCTCTAAAACTTCCGGACGCCAACAGTTCACCGCGAGCTGAATGCCTGAAATCCCCTGACCACGCTGGGTCGAGCGCCTACCCTTTCATACCAGCGGCGAAGCTTGGGCAAACGCCCCCACGGGATGTCTGCCTCCACTGACGACATGATGCTGTAGGCCGCGATATCCGCGATGGAGAAACAGCTTCCCGCCATATAAGCATCAGCACTGACGAACTGTTCAGCCAACTCAATTGACAAAAGCATGCGCTCGACCAGCCGCGCAGAGCCATCGTTGAGCCCTTGGCCGCGAAGCAAGAACGCCGAATGGCCCGGTGCGATGACATCGGTCAAAAAGAAGAAGAATCGCTCATACACCGTAGCTCTGTGGCCAGCGGCACTGGGCAAGAGCCGCTCTGGAGCCTTTTCGGCAGCGTAGAAAATGATCGCGTTCGACTGAGTGAGTACAAAGGCAGGCTCATCGCCCTTTCGTTCGACCAATACCGGGACTTTTCCGGCCGGATTCAGGGAGCGATGATCCGCCCCTGTTTGCTGGCCTTTTGAAAGATCCACCAGTCGAACCGTGTACGCCAGCCCCGCTTCTTCGAGGGCGATGGCTGCCCGGATGCAATTGCCTGTGGGCGCACCGTGTAATTCCAGTAAGGCGTTCATGACGTATTTCTTCCTCCTTGCGGGCTCAGTTCAGTCATCCGCTAAAGCGCGCCGACTGTCACACAAGCCAGGCCCGACGCTGCGAGTCATCACACATAGACGTCCCGTTTTTTTTCGATGAAAGCCTGCACAGACGCAGCTATCGACAAATTCTTTTGAAAAAATCCGAGCGGATTGACTCAACCTACACTGAGCTTGATAGGCGTCCGATTTACGCGTTGCAAGCCTTCCTGGCAGGGCAAGCGTATTGCGGTGAACGCTCCAGTCCGACCACTTATGCCTGAGTCGTTGATCATGGATGAAGTCACTACCGTGCCCTCGGATGATGTACCTGCTACTCAACACATCGTGCAGCGCAAGCTCGGACGCTGTCTGATGCGCGTGCAACAATACGAACGGCAGCTGAAAGCCATTGTCGCGCATTACGAACTGACCGGTCCTGCAGATCAGCTGTCTAGCATCCGCGACCAGAAGGTCGCATGTGCAAAGAAAAAGACGATGGGTACATTGATCGGGATGTTGACCGAAAGCTTTCTGACCCCGCCGCACCCAAATGAAGAAGAGTCACAGACCGAAGCCTATGTCGGTGACCAGATCTGGTTCAGGCATCAATACCAGTTGGAAATGACAGCCGAGGACTATGAGGCAATGAAGGCCGACCTCAAGGAGCTGGTTGACCTGCGAAATAACCTGGTCCACCACTTCATTGAGCGTTTCGATCTCTGGTCTGAATCGGGCTGCCAGGCGGCGGATGGTTTTCTGGAGGAAAGCTACGAAACCATCAATCGGCATTGCCTGAGTCTGCAACGTTGGGCCAAAAACATGATTGAGGCACGAGCTAAAATGGCTTCGTTTATACAAAGCCAAGCATTTGAAGATGCGCTCGACGGTATCCGAGTGGATGGCTCAGTTGATTGGCCTGATAGTGGGATTTGCTGCTGCTTACGTGAAGCAGAAACCAAGCTTGCCGAAGGTGGCTGGACTCGATTGGAAGCATCCATTCGCTGGATTGGTGGTACCTATCCAGCGCAGACGCCCAAGCGCTACGGCTGCAGCAGCTGGAGGCATGTCCTG
The DNA here is from genome assembly GCF_019956155.1 of Pseudomonas sp. BF-RE-22. NCBI lineage: Bacteria > Pseudomonadati > Pseudomonadota > Gammaproteobacteria > Pseudomonadales > Pseudomonadaceae > Pseudomonas > Pseudomonas sp. BF-RE-22. Next base: position 2,139 of record NZ_JAHBDD010000040.1, read on the forward strand.
CACGAATCAATGCAGTTCGAAATACGAAAATTCCAGGCTGATAATGAACGTACTGCCGTCTGGTATCGCAGCAAGGTCAGCTGAATGGGAAATTGAATCGTCCCTCCTTTTGTAAGCGCACTGAGTGACTGCTCCTGGCCGAATGCTGCCTGTCGCGAAGGGCTGCATTCGACCCAAAGCGGTCGGTCAGCACTGGCGATGGTTGATCATCCCCACAGGCATAAATACGACGTTTTGGTTCGAGCGGGTGCAGAAGAAGTGGGTGGTGTTGGGGGAGAGAAATATCTTGGCCTGGACTGAAACATGAACGTCACGGGAGCCCAATCAAGCCAGAAATACATTGTTGCGCAATCGATAGAAGCCCGGAAGCCCCGCTTGGAGGCGTTCCGGGCCATTGAGATTTTGCTTATTCGCCGAAGGCTTCCATAAGCACTTGAACCAACTCGCCGCCTTCCGGTGTTGCCCAGCTACCTGCCAGTTCGGCGATTAGCTGGTTGGTGGTAGTCAGCGTCACACCGGCCTTATCCATGCGGCGCAAAGCAATGTCATCAGCCATGGCGGTAGGTGAAGCGCCCCCATCGGCAACTACCTGGACTTCATAACCATCACGGACCAAAGATAGCGCCGGGTAGACCGTGCACACATCGTTGGTCACACCGGCAATGATCAGCTTTTTGCGGCCTGTTGCCTTCACGGCTGCGGCGAAGTTTTCATCGTCCATTGCATTGACGATGCCCAGTCGTTTGATGCGGCTAGCAAATTCAGTCGGAAGGATCTCTTCCAGTTCGCTCAGCAGCGGGCCTTGGGCATATTCTTCCATGCTGGAAGTCAGTACGACGGGAAGCTTCAGGATGCGTGCTGCTTTTGCAAGCATCAGTGCGTTGCGCTTCAGCTCTTCAAAGGGCATGGATTTAGCCCAGCCCATGGTCCCGACTTGGTGATCGATCAGCAGTAGGGCCGCATTCTTAGCATTGAAATTTTCGAATGTCATGGTGATTCTCCTGGCGTCTACGTTGGGGCACTTGCCCCGGTTGTTGGATAAGTGAATCGTTTAACGAGCTTGCAGCGTTCCAAACTCGCCGCGCCGGTAGCCGTCTACTGCTGTGGCCAGCGCGTCCATCGAAGCGAGGGCCATTGGCCCTTGCCAAAACACCGGTTGATTCAACGGAGTGCCGGAAAACATGACTGCCTTGGCATTTCCGTTCTTTGCTTGCAGGGTGACAACCCGATCAGCGCCCTGAGGAAGATTGACCGGCGCCTTGGGGTCAGTCAGGTCGAAGGCCTGCCCGTCGATATACATCTCTCCGTCGATTGGCATCACGAACGCCACATGCCCTTGCGGTACCGGAATCTTCACTTCGCTTGCGACTTCAAGGGAGATGTCCAGAAGCCTTACGTCCGTAGGCAGTAACGACGGAGAATCCAGCCCTTCGAAGTTACCCAGCGGGACACGTATTTTCGCGCCTGCCAAATAAACGGTAGGCACATCCTGGGCCTCCACACTGAAGACAAAGGGCGCATCGGCTTGCATGTCTTTGGGCAGGTTGATAAAAATTTGCAGCATGTGAACAGTCTTGCCCGGTTCAGCAGGGACCTCTTCGTGAACGATGCCTTCACCCGCCGCCGTCCAGTGCAAACCACCGGGTTGAATCAGATTGCGATTGCCGAGCGAGTCCCGGTTGTCGATGCCTGTTTCCGAATCCAGAAAAAGGTAGGAGACCGCTGAAAAACCCGCATGCGGATGGGGTGGAAACGTCGGTCCGCTGATCCATGCATGGTCCACACCGAGGAATGGATCGATAGGTTTCGCATACTGATCGCCGCGCAGACTGAACGCCCGAAACTGGCTGCCATGGTTCATGCGCTGTAAACGTGCGATGGAAGGCATGGCTGCGGTCCTCAGGCCCCTTGAGACAGGGTGGGATAATCGATATAGCCTTCTTCGCCCGGGGCGTAGAAGGTGTCCTTTTCTGGAGTATTCAACTCAGCGCCTGTACGGAACCGCTCAGGCAGATCGGGGTTGGCCAGGAAGGCACCGCCGAACACCGCTGCGTCTGCTTTACCGTCAGCGATCAGCGACTCGGCGCTGTCTTTGGTCTGGCCACTGCCGATCAGGTAGCTACCGTCGAATAGCGGACGCAATGCGGCGTGGTAGTCGTACTGGGCACCAAACAGCGCCACGTGCAGATAAGCGAGCTTGAAGTCGCGAAGTTGCTTGACCAGGTAGGTGTAGGTTTCCTGTGGATTGGCATCGACGATGTCGTTGAAATTCATCTCTGGAGAGATCTTGATGCCGACACGGTCACTGCCCACTTCACTCACCATGGCGGCGAGCACTTCCAGAACGAAGCGAGCACGGTTTTCTACCGAGCCACCGTATTGGTCGTCGCGCTGGTTGCTGCCGGTGGAGAGAAACTGCTCAGGCAGGTATCCCGAAGCGGCGTGCAATTCAACACCGTCGAAACCGGCTTCAATCGCCCGACGTGCGGACTGACGGTAGCCTTCAACCACATTGGCAATTTCAGCGACGGTCAGGGCGTGGGGTATCACGAAATCCTGCAACCCGGTGGCGGTGTAGGTCTGGCCTGCGGCCTTGATTGCAGAGGGCGCTTGCGGCTGTGCGCCGTTGGCCAGCAACGAAGGGTGTGAAACCCGCCCGCAGTGCATCAATTGCATGAAAATGCGGCCACCACGAGCGTGAACCGCGTCGGCGACTTTCTTCCAGGCGGCAATCTGTTCGGTGGTTTCAATACCTGGTGTGCGGACATAGCCTTTACCGAGTGCAACGGGGAAGACGCCTTCGCTGATGATCAAGCCGGCGGTGGCGCGCTGTGCATAGTAGGTTGCAACCATGTCGCTGGGCACACCAGCGTCATCGGAGCGCGAGCGGGTCATTGGCGCCATGACGATACGGTTGGACAGGGAGTAGCGGCCTACCTGGACTTCGGAAAAAAGAGCATTCATTACGGTGTTCCTCAGTAGTGATGTGGTTATGATTGATCAATCCGGATTCGGGATAAATCCGCGAAAGCCGAAATGACTAATCCATTAATGGGATAATGCTGTGGAATTTCTCAACGACATGGCGCTGTTTGTCGAGGTAGTGAAGGCGCATAGTTTCACGCGTGCGGCAGAAACGCTGGGGATACCCAACTCGACCTTGTCCCGGCGAATAAGCGCGCTGGAGAAGGGGATTGGCTTGCGGTTGTTGCACCGCACGACTCGCAAGATCGAGCCCACCGAAGCGGGCCAGTTGTACTTTGAACGCTGCAAACGAATCGTCGATGAGGCCCGTCTGGCGCATGAGCAGCTAGGGGAAATGCTGGCCCGGCCCAGCGGCTTATTGCGCGCCTCGCTACCCGTCGACTTCGCCACTGTCTACCTGGCCCCATTGATTGCGGAGTTTGCCCGGATCTACCCCGGCATAAGTTTTGAGTTCGATCTGAGCCCACGTCAGGTCGATCTGATCAGTGATCCGGTTGATGTGGTGATTCGGATGGGGGAGCCGCCGAACTCGACCCTGATCGCTCGTAAGCTCGCAAGCTTGCGGCGCAGCTTGTATGCATCTCCAAGATACTTGGAGGTCTCCGGTGCTCCTGAGCATCCATCTGAACTGGTCAACCATGAATGCCTGCGATTGCGTGGAGCAGGAGGCGACCGTTGGACGCTGTCCAACGAGGCAGATAACGAGCAGGTAGATATAGGAGGGCGATTCGAACTCAACAGCGTAGGCATGCTAAGGCGTCTGGCAACGTTGGATCTCGGTGTGGCGTTGTTGCCAGACGGTATCGCGGCGCAGGACCTTGCGGACGGAAAACTTCGCAAAGTTCTACCGCAATGGCAGGCATCGCCTGTATCGGTTTACGCGCTGACTGAAACCCGTTTGCTTCCGGCGAAAACCCAAAGATTTATTGAGTTTCTGCGAGATAAGCTTGAATGCGCGTAGTGTCCAGAGCGAATGGCCGCTTCTGGCCGTTTTCTGCCTATGGCGACTGGTTGAAAACGACCCATTGCTGCCCTCTGCCAAGGGCAGCTAGGGATTGTGAATTCAGCAGGTCGATGCAACACAACTAAATTCTGTGTAAGCGACATGCAGACGGCCTCAGCGATTGAGCCTGGTAATTTTTGAACCCTGCAATCCCAGCCCGGCCATTAAGCCCTTTTGATCAAAGATGAACGCATAGACATCGGATTGAGCCGTCGAGGTAGTTATCGATTTGGCCATGCCTGAATCTACGACCACGATGCTTGGGCCCACGCCGACCTCAAATCCATTAACATTTTTCAGATCATTCATCGCTGAATAGGTCATGAAAAACATCACGTATCCAAACCGCTGCACGCCCGCCTGAAGGCCGTATGAGGCTGCTGTGGTCGCGTAGTATCCCGTCACTTTTCCGTTCTCAATCAATTCGCCTTCGCCATGGTGTGCGCCGGCGATGAGGCCCGCTTTCAGCACATCAGGGAAAACGAGGATACCCTTGGCTCGCTGCGCGAGGGCGCGTGCTTGCGGCGTTTTGGTATACAAACTCTGTAACGCCGCTTTCGCCTCGCGGTCCATTTCCGCGTTAGCAGCCATCGCATCAGAGGCGGAAGTTGATTGACCCATTTGGCAGCCCGCCGTGATCGCGAGGATTGAAATCATTGCCATCATTCGAAGGTATTTGATCATGAGCAATACTCCGTTTCTGTACCTGCCATTGAGGAACCTGCGTGGCGATAGCCGTTGCGGATCAAAGACCGACGGGGTCGATCTTTCCCTTAGACTTTAATCCTAATAAGCAGTTGGTCAAATGCTATGCACATGCATGTTCCTCAGACGAAATCGACAGTCAGCTGTTGGCCGATAGTGGGCAAGAGTCATGCCGCAGAATAGCGATGCCAGATCTTTTTATAGTTGAACAAAAAACGGGCGCCTTCAGCGCCCGTTTTCATTCACTCCTTCGTCTGCGCCCGCAATCGCCGACCAATCACATCCATCAAGTCACAACCGTCGCGCAACGGAATGGCCAGCAGTTTGGAGAAGTCCGACAACACCACCGTGTCGCAACCAATCTCGGCACGAAAGGCGATGTTCTCCAGCACCTGAGTAACTGCGCGAATTCGGTAGTCAGCGGCGGCTTGCAATACGTCGAGTGGAGCTTCGGTGTCGATGAGCAGGGAAGCCGGAACCAGGTCGATTCCAGTGAGGGGCATGTATCGATTCATTTGAAGATCTCTGTTTGATTGGCTCAAAGGCCGTCACTCAGTCGTCGCCAAACGATTGGGTGGCAGCTGTGCGCAGGTTGGCGAACCGGCACAGAGAACACCGGCAGACCCGAAGGCCTCCCGCGCACAGCCGCCATTACAGCGGCTTTGCGGGTGCGACGACCCCTGCAACAAAGCGTAGAGCCCTCGCATTCTCTGTAGTCAGGTCGCCAAACCCGAATCGCCATTTTGGGCGACGGGGCGGACTATAAGCTTCATCGGAACGGCGGGCAAGGTGAGGAGTTCCGAGGTTCGTGTAGGAATTTTTATAGCGTCCTAGGAACGTTATGCCCCTACTGTGGGCGACTGTTATAGGTCAAGAGCTACCCGTTAAGTAATCGGCAGAATCGACTCAAAGCCGACGTAGAAACTAGCAGGGACAGTAGTTTGAAGCGAGCTGCTTAACCGAGATGCCAGGCATGCTCATTCAGCTTTTTCCCGCGTCGAGCAAAACTGAAAGCTTTGTGTCGTATGGACTGAGAGAGCGTTTTCCGAGATGAGCATTGAAGCAATAGTTCGGATAGGTCGTGGTCAACAGGAAACCCTTCGTCCAACCATTTGATCGCAAGCTGAGACCAGTACTCAGAGTCAGACTCAAGTGCTGTTACAAGCAACTGGTGCAACGATATCTCTGCTGGTAATGATCCTTTAATTTCCAGAGCTGACACGGCGACAGGAAGGTCGAGCTTTACGGCCTCGTACGGTTTTTCAAGCAGTGGCAGTAGCCAAACGTAACTAAAGCTTAGAGTCATCGTCTCAAGGATCTCATATGACTTACTCAATGACGACCAATCCCCCTTTCGGAACGACCAGTTATGATCAAAGCTTTGTGAAATAGCTTCCGAACCGATACGGCGTTCAGAAGGTGTGCAATACATAAATCGACCCTAACTGAATCACCCCACCTTTTCTAGACGCCTCAACCGGCCGCTACAGGGGCGATCGCAGCCCTTCGTGACAGACAGCAATCGGCCAAAAGCCGCCACCCACATTACCTGAGCAAACATAGGCAACTCAGTGTCGCGCAGAAGAAACCCGCAACCCGGCCTACATGGAATTGCGCTTTCGCCGCGCCTCTTCATTCTCCTGCAACGCCTGTCGAACCAGCGCCCTCGCCGCCCACGCGGCGGTGTCGAGTGATTCTTCAACGCTTGCACCACTGATATCGCGCACGGCGATCAACGCCTCGGTGCCGATAACGATCGACAGCGCCTGCTTCAGTCGTTTGCGTGCGCGGGGCGAGAGCACGTCCTTCAGCGAGTCGACGATCGGTTCGATGTAGCTCATCCGGCGGCCTGGTCGCAGGGGCTCGTGGGTCTCGCTGTCGAGCCACACCGACATGAACGAACGCTCCATCACGTGCAGGCCGATCTCGTCGTCGATCAAGAGTTTGTTCAACGCGTTCGCGGCCAGGCCGATGCCCTTGACCGGGTCGTCTCCCGGTCGCCAGAAGCTCTCCAACGGCTTCATTTCACGATCCGCTGCCGTCTCGCTGATCAATGCCTCGGTCGAAGGGAAATAGCGATAGGCCGTGGCGCGCGAGACCATCGCGCGCTCTGCCACTTGCGCCACCGTCGGGTTTTGGCCCTCGTCGCGCAAGGCGATGGCGGCATCGATCAGCGCCTGGCGCGTTCGCAGCTTCTGGTTGGCGCGGCCTTGCGGATCGCCGCCGGGTTCAGACGGGGTTGACTTCGGGATCGACATGGAATATATGAGACTCTGTCTATTCATGAGACTTGAGTCTCATAATAGGCACGCGACAATCAACCGACAAGAGGTCGCCCGTTATATTTCAGCAACTGAGCGCGCCTCTGGGCGCATGAGGTGAATGCCATGAATCACAACCCCCGTTCACGGACCTGGTTTCGGCTCGCTGCCCTCTACTTCGCCATTGGCGTGATGCTGGGCGTGGCGATGGGCGCTTCCGGCGACCACTCGCTTTTCGCGGTACATGCTCATGTCAATCTGTTGGGATGGGTGTCGATGGCCCTGTTCGGCATCATCGGCACAGCGCACCCGTCAATCACCGAAGGGCGCGCGGCTGCCGCACAGTTCTGGATGTACAACATTGGCGTCCCGGTGATGCTTGGCGCACTGACGTTGCGGCTCAAGGGCGTCGCATCCATCGAGCCGTTGATTGGCGTCGCGTCCATTCTTGTTGGTTGCAGTGTGCTGCTGTTTGTGTGGCTGGTGTTTTCGCGCATCGGTGTAACGGCTATGGGTTTGAGCAGCGCAACACATGAGTCGCGCGCGTCTTGAAGTCAGCTGTTTTTCAGCAGCGTATCGATGCGGGGTGAGAGTCGCCCCGCACCGATAGCTGTCCTTACGACCGGCACACAAAATGTGCCGGCCACATGCACCACCGCTGCCCTATTTTTTGATTGAAACAATCGTCGCGCTGCCACCCTCGACCTGGAAAACAAACGAGACACGGTCTCCGGCCGACAGCCCGGCGAGTTGATCATCCGTCACGGAAAAGGCCATGGTCATCGGCGGCCATTGCACGGCGGGTACTGCGCCGTGGGAGATGGTCACCGTGTGCCTGGCAGCATCGATAGCCTTGATCGTTCCATTGGCATTAGCGACGGGCGCCTGCTTTGTCTCTTTTGTCTGCATGCCCTCCATACCGTCCATTTTCATACCCGGCATGTCCTCTGCACGAGCCAGGAAAGACAATGCAACCAAGGTTCCGGCCACTGCAATATGGGTCAGTTTCATACGACGTTTCCTTTAAGGTGAGTGGATTCAATGACGAGATGTCGGCGGCGCATCAGGCGATAGGCTGCCGGAATGACAAAAAGGGAAAGCAAGGGAGCCGTGATCATGCCGCCGACCATGGGCGCGGCAATGCGGCTCATCACTTCACTGCCGGTTCCGCTGCCCAACAGGATGGGTAACAGACCGGCAATGATCACGGCCACGGTCATGGCCTTGGGGCGAACACGCTGCACAGCGCCTTCACGAATTGCCGCAACCAGCCCGCGCTCAGTGCTGTCGCCGAGGTCTTCACGTTCTGCCCAGGCGTTTTTCAGATAGAGCAGCATAATCACGCCAAACTCGGCAGAAACACCGGCCAGGGCGATAAAGCCGACACCGGTGGCGACCGACAGATTGAATCCCAACAGATAGATGAACCATGCCCCGCCAGTCAGCGCGAATGGCAGCGTGGCCATGATCAGCAACGCCTCATCGAAGCGCGCAAACGTCAGGTAGAGCAGCACGAAGATGATCAACAGCGTGGCTGGCACCACCAGTTTGAGTCGTGCATTGGCTCTGTCGAGAAACTCGAACTGCCCTGAGTAGCTCAGGCTCATGCCAGGCTGCAACTTGACCTGCTCGTTTACGGCATGGCGCAAATCAGCGACCACCGAGGCAATGTCCCGGCCACGCACATCGATATAGACCCAGCCTGAAGGCCTCGCGTTTTCACTTTTGAGCATCGCCGGGCCGTCGCTGATTTTGACGTTGGCCACTGTCCCCAGAGTGATCTGGATGCCTGACGGCGTGTAGATCGGCAATTGCTCCAGGGCACCAAGCGAGTCACGCCACTCCCGTGGGTAACGTACGTTGATCGGGAAACGTGCGAGCCCTTCAATGGTCTCCCCGACATTTTCACCGCCGATAGCGCCGGCCACGATGGACTGCACATCAGCGATATTCAGCCCGTAGCGAGCGGCGGCCTTGCGGTCGATATCCACGTCGATATAGCGGCCGCCGGTCAAGCGTTCGGCCAGCGCTGAACTGACACCGGGTACGCCTTTGGCCACCCGCTCGACTGCCTGGGTGACAGCATCGATGTCCGTCAATTGGGTGCCGGCGACTTTCACTCCGATCGGGCTTTTGATGCCGGTGGCAAGCATGTCGATACGATTGCGAATCGGCGGTATCCAGATATTGGTCAGCCCTGGAACCCGAACCACGCGATCCAGTTCTTCCACCAGTTTTTCCTGGGTCATGCCTGGCCGCCATTGCTCATGTGGCTTGAATTGAATGGTGGTCTCGAACATTTCCAGCGGTGCCGGGTCGGTGGCAGTTTCCGCACGCCCCGCTTTGCCGAACACGTGCTCGACTTCGGGCACCGTCTTGATCAGGCGGTCGGTCTGTTGCAGCAGCTGCGCAGCTTTCTGTGCCGACAACCCCGGGAGAGCGGAAGGCATATAGAGCAGATCGCCTTCGTCCAAAGGCGGGAGAAACTCACCGCCCAGGCGCGACATTGGCCATAGCGCACTGACAAACACCACCAGTGCCACCAGCAGGGTGACTTTGGGACGGCGCAGCACCGCCTCCAGGGCCGGCTGGTAGATCCTGATCAACCAGCGGTTCAACGGGTTTTGTTGCTCACCGGGAATTCGCCCGCGAATCCAGTACCCCATCAGCACGGGCACCAAGGTCACCGACAACCCCGCCGCTGCGGCCATCGCATAGGTTTTGGTGAACGCCAACGGGCCAAACAGTCGCCCCTCCTGCGCTTCCAGGGTGAACACCGGAATGAACGATAAGGTGATGATCAACAAACAGAAGAACAGCGCCGGGCCGACCTCTGCCGCTGCTTCGGTCATGACGTGCCAATGACGCTCACCCTTCAGTTCCTCCCCCGGATTGGCCGCGTGCCAGGCTTCAATCTTCTTGTGGGCATTCTCGATCATCACCACGGCAGCATCGACCATGGCGCCGATGGCGATGGCAATCCCGCCCAAGGACATGATGTTGGCGTTGATCCCTTGGTAACGCATGATGATGAAGGCCATCAGCACGCCCACCGGCAGGGAGATGATCGCCACCAGTGATGAGCGCAAGTGCCAAAGGAAAATCCCGCAAACCAGCGCGACGACAATGAACTCTTCGATCAACTTGTGGCTGAGGTTTTCCACCGCGCGGTCGATCAGTTTGCTGCGGTCGTAGGTGGTGACGATTTCCACTCCGGCCGGCAAACTGCTTTTCAGTTCGTCGAGTTTGGTCTTGACCGCCGCAATGGTCTCGCGAGCGTTCTTGCCGCTGCGCAAAATCACCACGCCACCGACGGTTTCGCCCTCGCCGTCGAGTTCGGTAATGCCCCGCCGCATTTCCGGCCCCAACTGAATAGTGGCGACATCGCCAAGGGTCACCGGCACACCATCCGCCCCCAACTTGAGCGGGATCGCCCGAAAGTCATTGAGCGTCTTCAGATAACCGGAAGCGCGCACGATGAACTCGGTCTCTGCCATCTCCAGTACCGCGCCACCCGTTTCCTGATTGGCCTTGCCGATAGCCTCGGTCACCTCTGTCTGAGTGATGCCGAAGCTGGCCAGTTTCAGCGGATCGAGTTGCACCTGGTATTGCTTGACCATTCCCCCCACCGTGGCCACTTCCGCAACGTTGGGCAGGGTCTTGAGTTCAAACTTGAGGAACCAGTCTTGAAGCGCGCGCAGTTGCGCCAGGTCGTGTCCGCCGCTGCGATCCACCAGTGCGTACTGATAGATCCAGCCCACCCCCGTTGCATCCGGTCCCAACGCCGGTTTGGCGCTGGCCGGCAACCGACTTTGTATCTGACTCAGATATTCCAGCACCCGCGAACGGGCCCAGTACACGTCAGTGCCGTCTTCGAACAGCACGTAAACGAAGCTGTCACCGAAGAAGGAATAACCACGCACCGTCTTGGCTCCCGGCACTGAGAGCATGGTGGTGGCCAACGGATAGGTCACCTGGTTCTCGACAATCTGCGGCGCTTGCCCCGCAAAGGGAGTGCGGATAATCACCTGAACATCCGAGAGATCCGGCAGCGCATCGATGGGTGTGCTCTGCACTGACCATATGCCCCACGCCGTGACGAACAGTGTCGCCAGTAACACCAGGAACCGGTTGGCGACTGACCAACGAATCAGGGCCGCAATCATGGCTGGCTCCCCGATTTTTCCTCATCCGCCTCATGAATACCGGAGGCTGCTGCGCTGGGTGGCGACTCGTCCTCAGTGCTGGCAACAATGCCCTTGAGACTGGCCTCCGAGTCCAGCAGGAACTGGCCAGACGTAACCACCTTCCAGCCTTCTTCCAGACCTTTCAAAATGGCCGTCTTGCCATCACTTTCCTGCCCGGGTTGCACCTCTACCGGGCGGTAGTGGCCAGTGTCTTCGGCGAGCATCACCAAGGCCCGTCGCCCCGTGCGAATAACCGCCTCGCTCGGCACCCACAACACACTGTGTTCGCTCGAACGGTTCAGGCGCACCTGCGCCGTCAAACCCGGCCTGAGGTGTCCGTCCGGATTGGGCAGTTCCACCCGCACACGCAGGGTGCGACTGTCCGCACTGGTCTCGGGCAAAATAGCGCTGACCTCGCCGTTGAGCACGGTCCCCGGAAAGGCTGGCAGCCGTGCTTCGACCGTCTGCCCCACTGTGATCGATCCGGTCTGCGACTCTGGAACGGCCACGGCCAGCCAGACACTGCTCAAGCCATTGACGCGTGCCAGCGTGTCGCCCGTCGCCACGGTCATGCCCGTGCGTACGTTCAACGCTTGCAGCACACCGGCGATGGGACTGGTCAGCGTCAGGTATGGCTGAACCTTACCGCTACGCTCGATCTGAGTGATCAGCGCTGCCGGCATTCCGGTGAGCTGCAGTCGCTGGCGGGCTGCAGCCAACAGCTCAGCGTCGCCGCTACGCTTCAGGGCAAGGAACTCCGTCTGAGCCGCAGCCCAATCCGGCACCAGAATATCCGCCAACGCCGCGTTGGCGTTCAGCACATCTCCGGGAGCATGGGCATAGACTCGCTCCACAAAGCCAACGGTGCGTGCCTGAATCACCGCAACATCACGTTCGTTGAGCGCCAGGACACCTGTCACGTCGAGGCTGGAATGAAAGGTTCCACGGGTGACAGTCGCAAAACGCAGCCCGAGATTCTGGGTCAGCCCCGGGTCGATACTGACAGTCGTCCGGTCTCCTGCGCCGCTGGCGTATTGGGGAACCAGTTGCATGTCCATGAAGGGGGACTTGCCCGGTTTGTCGAACTTTTGCTGCGGGTACATCGGGTCGTACCAATACAGGGCTTTGCGTTCGGGCAAAGCATTGATGTCTTGCTCCGCCACCGCATTTGGCGCTGCGCTCATACGCTGGTGCGCGACCCCGTAACCGCCGGCAACACCCAATGCCAGCGAAAGGCTAACCAGCAATGCCCCGTTCCATTTTTCAAGTTTCATTGGCTGGCCTCCCCGTAAGCAAAATACAAACGCGCACTGGTCAGCGCGCGCTGCTCTTCCACGTCGATCTGTTTGAGCCGAACTTCGATGAGTTCACGTCGGGCGCTCACAACGGTGTCTAAATCGCCTTTGCCGGCCCGGTAGCTGGCCATGCTGAGTTCGACCTTTTCCTTGGCCAGCGGCAACAGGCTTTCCTGGTTTCGGTGCACGGCACGATTCAGGCGCTCATAGTCAGCCAGTTGGTTTTCCAGTTGCTGGGTGTGCTCGCGTGACAAGGCTTCGCGCTCGGCCTCAAGCTGGTTGAGTTCAGCGTGTCTGGCGGCGATTTTCGGGTTTTGGCGAGCGTCAGGAAACAACGGCAGATCCCAGGAAAACTGCACGCTGACCATGTCGCCGAACTGTCGGCCACGACGCTGATAGTCAAGCTCCCAACTCCAATCCGATTGCTTCTCCGACTCGGCTTCACGAACCCTGGCTTGCGCTTCGCGGGTCATCGGCGCAAACGCTGCCAGCTCCGGATGGTGTTGCAGTTGATGGGAGTAGCTTGAGCTATCGACGGGCCATTCAGGCAGGCTGCCCACAGGCTTGTCGTTGGCGGCTGAGCCAATCCAGCGTTTGAGGGCTGCTCGGGCCTGGGCTCGCTGCAGAATCAGATCGTCCTGCTGCTCTGCCAACTGAGCGGCTTCCTGTTTGGGTGTCACCGCATCGGCGGGCTGGGCGCGGCCGCCAGCAATCCGGGCCCGGACGGTATCGCTCAGCAGGCGGTTTTCTTTGTAGAAGTCCTGGAACAACGCATCTTTACGCTCGATTGAATAGCTGCTGATCCAGGCCAGTGCGGTGGACTGGCGGACCTTCAGACGTTCGACCCGACGCTCGGCGGCAGCGCGATCAACAGCCGCATCGGCGACCTCGATACGGGCTTTTCGCTTGTCGCTGTTCGGCATCTCCTGACGGACCCCGACCATTTGCATGGTCATGAAATCCTGGTCGAGGCTCCAGCGATCCGGACCGCCTATGGGGTAGTTCTGCACCCCCAGAAGCAACTTGGGATCAGGTAGTTCACCCGCCGGGATGGCAGCGCTGCTGGCAGCCTGAATCCTGGCGTCTTGTGCGGTCAGTGACGGCGCATTGTTTTCGGCCAGCCGCAACGCTTCATCGAGTGTCAGTGCGGCAGCGAAGCTCGGCAATGCCAGTACGCTTGCCGCCAGGCCGACCACGAGGGGCCAGCCTGTGCAATAGCACTTGGAGTTCATGTCTACGATTCCTGTGATCATCAACTGCACGCGTCAAAAGACATGCGCACAGCCAGGTCATCCCGCTAATGCGGAATGAGGTTCGATGTGGGACAGGAATCAAACGCGGGGCGGTCGCCATACCCCGGACGGGGTTTTCACGGGCAGGGAATCGCTGAAGAAGGAAAGCGCTACGGGGCTGAATACGGTTATGGGAGGCTTGATAATCGAGACTTGCAGCATGCCGCCCGTCTTGCATTCCTGGCCTGGTTTGCAAGGCTTGCCGTGCTCGGTGGGGCTTTTCATGTCGTTGCAGCAGTCCATCCCCATGCCGTCCATCATCGCCATGCCCATCGTCTTCATGGGGCACGGTTCTGTCGGTGCCTGAACGCCCGCCATCCCGCTGAGGGGAAGCGCCAGGCTGATCATGAAAATGATGCAAAACCGCAGATAGCGTTTCATGGGGTGAAGTGTAGTCGCTGCAAATGGCTCTTACGATGGGCTTGAGTCGTCAGCAACCTGTCGCCAGGTTCCGACGCAGGCGATAACACCGGAGATGAATTAAGCCAGCATTACGTGTTCATCGACAACCCTGAAGTCCACGCGGGATCGTGTGCTTCCTATCGCCCGCCTCTCTCATCACAGCGGCAAAGGCCTGTCCTGCACCACCCGTTTCATGACCAGCGTCGACGTCAACCGCTGCACATTGGGCAAGGTCGAAAGGCTCTCATCGTAGAGCCGTTGAAAGGCCGGCAAATCCTGAGTGATGACGTGCAGCAGATAATCCGGTTCGCCGAACAACCGCTGGGCATCGACCACCTGCGGGATGTCGACAAGCGCCGTCTCGAACGCCTCGACCGCTTTGCGGTCGCCCTCGCGCAACGTGGCAAACACCATCGCTGAAAAGTTAAGGCCCAATGCGGTTGGGTCCAGTTGTGCTCTGTAGCCGAGCAACACTCCCGACTCTTCCAGGGCCCGGACGCGTCGGTGGCAAGGGGAAAGGCTCAGGCCCACGCGTTCGGCGAGTTCGGTGACCGACAGGCGACCGTCCTTTTGCAGCTCAGAAAGAATCTTGCGATCAATCCTGTCCATTTAGAATTTTCTCCCAACTCTGCGCATTCTGATGATCATCTTTGAAAGTAAATTCTAACAAGATTTCCTTATTCTTCCTCGCACCCATATTTTTCGGAGCGGGACGATGCAGAGCACGGTGTATCAGCAGCAGGAGTGGTTAGCGCCATGACCTTGAGTGTTTTCGTGGCTTTTTGGGCGGTGTCGATTCTGTTCGTCATAACGCCAGGGGCGGATTGGGCCTACGCGATTTCGGCGGGGTTGAAGGGCCGGGTCGTGATACCTGCCGTGGGTGGGCTGTTGTCCGGTCATTTGATTGCCACGATGATCGTTGCCGCGGGCGTCGGCACGCTGGTGGCCAACCACCCCGTTGCCTTGTCGGTGCTGACCGTTGCCGGGGCCGGTTATCTGCTGTGGTTGGGCATCAACATGCTCGCCCGCCCCGCTACACCGCACTCAGATGATGCTCAGGCACCGGGCTCCTGGCAGCGTTGGGCGATCAAGGGGCTTTGTGTGAGCGGGCTGAATCCGAAAGTGTTTTTGCTGTTTTTGGCGCTGTTGCCTCAGTTCACCGACGCGGCAGCGGCCTGGCCTGTGCCGATGCAGATGATTGCGCTGGGGCTCATCCACACGGTCAGTTGTGGCGTGATTTATCTGCTTGTGGGATTCGGCTCACAGGCCGTACTGCAAGCACGCCCCGCCGCGGCCCGGTGTGTCAGTCGTTTCTCCGGAACGGCCATGATCATCATCGCGGTCGTTTTGCTCGGCGAGCAGCTGTTGGGTTAAGCCAGTGACAAGGCCAGCATTGCACAGCGCTTATGCCCCACGCCAACACTGCACGGATTGGCGAACGAGAGTGGCATTGCCGCCACTCTCCAGCGGCGCTGGCACCTTCCACAACGCCTGCTTACCGAGCGAGGATCGACGCTGTCGAGTGGGTCATTCTCTCGATCAGCGAGGCGACGTCCTTCGCACCAAAACAGCGGAATTTAACGCTGCCAACGTCGGTGTCCAGTCGGACGATCTTCGTGACAAACCCACCTTCCACGCTGACCTTGCGGACCAATGCCAGCGGGAGTTCAATATCCATCGTTCCATCCTGAATGACACGGTTCAGGGCATTGGCGCTCAAGCGAACCACGGAGTGAGTCACCTCCACCTTCCCGCCAACCCAAAGTCCACCGTATGCGTGCCTGAAGACCTCAAGCACATCGGCCAGCGCGTCCACATCGCCACTCCCCGCCTCGTCGTACAGATCGCTCACGGTGTCGTAGTCCACTCGGGCGTCGGGCACCAGAAAATTGACCAGCTTCGACTTCAAAATCTCTTCGACCATCTTGGTGTCTCCTTGATATGAGTAGCAGTCCTGTCAATAAGACACCTGCTGTGCACTGGCGCTGAGTGCACGGGGTGATAATGTAGCGCGCCGAATGGAGAATCCAGACCATGCGCCAAGTTCTTCTCGTTGTGGATGTTCAATCCACCTTCTCGCCGCCTGAATGGCTCGTGAAAGGTATTCAAAAAATCGCGGACGTTGTCCCGGCGGTGGCGACCGTCGAGCTGCATGACGAGCAGCGCACGCCGTTCCATCAACAGCTCGGCTGGCACCCTGCGGCGCTCGACAGCAGCGCGGTAAAAACAGAGCAGGTTTTCGTCAAGCACGGCTATGCACCTTCGCCTGAGACCATGGACTATTTGAAGCGCCTGAAGCCGGACCGTGTCCTGGTTTGCGGTATCCAGACGGACACCTGTGTCCTGGCCGCAGGCTTTGCACTGTTTGACGCCGGCCTTTATCCGACGCTCGTCACCGACCTCACGGTGGGTTCATCCCTGGACCGCTCCGGGCAACTGGGTATCAGCCTCTGGACCCACCATTTTCGGCACACCACCACCTCAGCTGAAGTTCTTTCAGGATTGATCGCCGAGCAAAAGTGACGTGATCGCGAACAGGAAAGCCACCGCAGCAGGCATTCGTGGATAGGCGCACGTCGCTTGTGCGGCAGCCTGTCGGCGCAGGGTCAGGATGGCTGCACCGAAGCGGATGAACGTTGAGCAGGCAAAAAAGCAAAATTGCCATGTGTTCCACTCGTTAGTTCATACGTCGCAGTTCTCACTGCCCGTTTCTATCTGTCTGGAGTTCTCTCGATGCCCTCGCCCAAATCCGTGCCCGCTGCGCTGCTGGGGCTGGCGCTTGCCTGTCCGGCCATGGCCGAGGAAGCCCAAGGCCTGGAGCTGGGACAGGTGCTGATTCAGGCTGAGGAGCAGCGCGGCGAAGACCAGACGATCGAGGACGCCGAGGCCCGGCTTGCCCAGGTGCCCGGCGGCACCAATGTGGTCGATATGCGCCGCCCCCTTCAGGGCCGCGTGGCCAGCAACCAGGATGTGCTGGCCTATCAGCCGGGGGTCTATGCCCAGTCTGCGGGCAATGAAGGGGTGAAGATTTCGATCCGTGGCTCGGGGATCAACCGTGCACCGGGCGCCCATGCCTCGGGGCTGTACGCCATGCTCGACGGTCTGCCGCTGACCGGCCCGGGCGGCACGCCCTACGAGTTGCTGGAGCCGCTGTGGCTCGATCATGTGGAAGTGCTGCGCGGCGCCAACGGTTTTGACAGGGGCGCGCTGGCCTTGGGCGGAGCCGTCGATTACATCAGCCACACCGGCTACGACGCACCGCTGTTGCAAGTGCGCTACGCCATGGGCAGCCACGGTTATCAGCAGCGTCAGGTCAGTTCCGGGCAGGTGCTGGGGGATTTCGACTACTACGTGTCCACGACCGATGCGCGCGCCGACGGCTATCAGGATCACACGGCCAGCGAGAGCCAGGGCGTCATCGCCAACTTCGGCTATCGCTTCAACCCGAAGCTGGAAACGCGTTTCTACCTGCGCTATCGCCAGACCGACAACGACCTCGCCGGGCGGGTGACCAAACGCTCCATCGAACACGACCCACGGGCGGCCAACCCTGCTTACGTGACGCGGGACGACCGTCGCGAACAACCGGGCAGCACCTTCTTCGGCAACAAGACCACCTACTACATCGATGACGATTCGAGTATCCAGACCGGTCTTGTCTACCATGACTACCCGATGGACTTGCGTGAGGGTCCCAACCGCTTGAAGGTGGCGTACACGGACGTCAGCGGCACCTTCGACTATAAGCGTCGCGACACCCTCTGGGGCCTGGAAAGCCAAAGCACGCTGGGCCTGCGCGTGACGAAGCACCTGCCCAATGCCGGCGCCAGCGAATCAGTGCGCATCCCCACCGGCAACACCGCCGGCTTTGCGCCGGGTACGCCCATTCGCAACTTCACCTACCAGGGTTCGGACACGGTCTTGCATATGGGCAATGACCTGGAGATCGCCGACGACCTGTGGCTGACCACCGGCCTCGCCGCCATTTACACCCGCCGCGAAAGCGCCGTGACCTTCCCGGAAGGTGGCGGCAAAACCAGCCTCAACGACTGGGACTACGCACCACGCGTGGGCCTGCGCTACCAACTCACACCGGACTTGCAGCTGTTCGGCAACCTCAGCCGCTCGGTCGAAGCGCCGCACCCGTGGTCGCTGATCTACAGCTCCAACATTCGCTTCCCGGCAGGCAGCGGTGTCGCCACAGGCGCCCAGCGCGATCCGGTCAAGCTGCAAAACCAGACCGCGACCACCCTCGAACTCGGCGGCCGCGGCGACAGCACGATGGGGCAATGGAGCCTGGCCTGGTACTACGCTCAGGTGCAGCACGAATTGCTCTCGGTGTTGCCGGATGCCAATGCCGTGACGCCTTACGAACTCAACGCCAGCCCGACCGTGCACCAAGGCGTGGAAGCCAGCCTGCAAAGCAACCTGTGGTCGTCCGGCGATGGCGGCCAACTGAGCTTGCGCCAGAGCTACACCTTCAGCGACTTCCACTACCGCGACGACGACCGCTTCGGCGACAACCGCCTGCCGGGCTTGCCGATGCACTACTACCAGGGCGAACTGCGCTACGACTGGCCCCAGGGTTTCTTCGCCGGGCTCAATTCGCAGTGGGTGTCGAAAACTGCGGTCGATTACGCCAACAGCTATTACGCCGACCCTTACGCACTGTTCGGCGCGACGGTGGGCTACAACGCCCCCAAGGGCGACTGGCAGACCTGGCTGGACCTACGCAACTTGACCAACAAGCACTACGCCGCCACCGTCACACCGGGCTACGACGACAAAGGTCTGGACGCAGCACGGTCGACGCCGGGCGAAGGTATGGCGGCGTATGTCGGGGTGTCGTGGAGTTTGCGCTGAGGCCTGGGCATGCTTTTGAGTCGGTCCTGACTATGCCGACGACACTTTTGAGCTGAGACGTTTCAGCGACTGCCGCGATAATCGAACGCTAAACCCATGAGACATCGAGGTTCAGCATGACAAGCGCCGCGACAGAGCAGGTCAGTCCGCAAACCCTGAGAAAAGTGATTGTCGCCGCCGGCATCGGCAATTTCGTCGAGTGGTTTGACTTTGCCGTCTACGGCTTTCTGGCGACGACCATCGCCCAGCAGTTTTTCCCCAGCGGCGATGCCAGCGCTGCGCTGCTGAAAACCTTTGCGGTATTCGCCGTGGCCTTTGCGTTTCGGCCTCTGGGCGGGATTTTCTTCGGCATGCTCGGTGACCGGATCGGTCGCAAGCGCACTCTGGCGATGACCATCCTGCTGATGGCAGGCGCGACGACCCTGATCGGTTTGTTGCCGACCTACGCCGCTATCGGTGTCACGGCGCCGGTGCTGCTGAGCCTGATCCGCTGCGCCCAGGGTTTTTCCGCGGGCGGCGAATATGCCGGTGCCTGCGCCTATCTGATGGAACATGCCCCCAGCGATAAAAGAGCCTGGTATGGCAGTTTCATTCCGGTGTCGACCTTTGCCGCGTTTGCATCGGCAGCCGTGGTGGCTTACGCACTCGAGGCGTCACTGTCGGCCGAAGCCATGGGCAGTTGGGGCTGGCGCCTGCCGTTCCTGATTGCCGCGCCACTGGGCCTGGTCGGTCTTTACCTGCGCTGGAAGATGGATGAAACCCCGGCGTTCCAGGCCGTCACCCAGCAACATGCTGTCGCGCACTCCCCGCTCAAGGAGACCCTGCGCAACCATGGTTCGGCCATCTGCTCACTCGGTGCGTTCATCTCGTTGACAGCCCTGTCGTTCTACATGTTCACCACCTACTTCGCGACTTACTTGCAGGTCGCGGGCGGCCTGAGTCGCGCAACGGCGTTGCTGGTGTCGCTGATTGCACTGATCTTCGCCGCACTGATGTGCCCGTTGGCCGGTTTGTTTTCGGACCGGGTCGGGCGGCGCATGACGGTGATGACGGCCTGCGCGCTGTTGATCGTCGCGGTGTATCCATCGTTCATGATGGCCAGTTCCGGCTCGTTCGCAGCGTCCATCGTTGGCGTCATGCTCCTGGCGATTGGCGCCGTGTTGTGTAACGTGGTGACCGCCGCCCTGCTCTCGGAAACCTTCCCGACACGCACTCGCTACACCGCATCGGCGATCACCTACAACATGGCCTACACCCTGTTCGGCGGCACCGCGCCGCTGATGGCGACCTGGCTGATCAGTACCACCGGCAGCAATCTCTCACCGGCGTTCTATCTGATTGCGATTGCAGTGCTGGCATTGGTTGGCGGCCTGGCGTTGCCGGAGACTTCGAAGATCTCCCTGCACGATGTTTCATCAGGTGAGAAGCCAACAGAGGTGCCAGCGGTGGCACGAGGGTGAAACTCACCCTCGTGGTCTGTTTAACCCGGCTAACCCCTGAGCGCCGCTTCAATCGCCGCGACGTCGATCTTGCCCATCTGCATCATCGCCTCAAATGCACGCTTGGCCGCGGCGGGATCGGGATCAGTGATCGCCGCCGTCAGCACCCGAGGGGTGATCTGCCAGAACAAACCCCACTTGTCCCGGCACCAGCCGCAGACGTTTTCTTCACCGCCGTTCCCCACTATCGCGTTCCACAAGCGGTCCGTCTCGGCCTGATCGTCGGTCGCCACCTGAAACGAGAAGGCCTCGTTGTGCTTGATCGACGGCCCGCCGTTCAGCCCGAGACACGGGATGCCCATCACCGTGAACTCCACCGTCAGGACGTCGCCCTTCTTGCCCGCCGGATAGTCGCCGGGGGCGCGGTGGACAGCGTTCACCGCACTGTCCGGAAATGTTTCGGCGTAGAACGTCGCGGCGTCCAGCGCGGCGCCGTCATACCACAGGCAAATCGTGTTTTTGCTGACCATTTTTGTTCTCCAAAAGAATGTGGCGGTTTTTCCTAGTCAACGTCTTCGAACGTTCCCGTACGTACTTCGCCGCTGCGTTCGTAGCGGCTGATCAATACACCCGCTGGCGTGGTGATCGAGTGCGCCAGGGTGAACGCCGACGCCAGCGCATCGTCGCCGAACAAGCGCTTGCCACGCCCCAGGACCACGGGAAACGTCATCAACCGCAGCTCGTCGACCAACCCGGCGGCCAGCAATTGGCGCACCAGATCACTGCTGCCCTGGGTCAACAAACGGGCGCCGTCCTGCTGCTTGAGCACGCGTATCGCGTCGGCAAGGTTGCCTTTCAGTGCATGGCTGTTCTGCCAGTCGAGCGTATCGGGTCGATGCGTGGCGACGTGCTTGGCCACGCGGTTGAACAGGTCGCCGATGGGATGGCCGTTTTTACCGGGCCAATACGCCGCGAAAATGTCGTAGGTTCGGCGCCCCAGCAGTAACTCGAACGGCTGCGAGAACAGTTCGTTGATGGCCTGGCCGGAGGCTTCGTCGGCGTAAGGCACGATCCAGCCACCGAAACGGAAATCGCCGCCGGGATCCTCTTCGGGTCCGCCGGGCGCTTGAATAACGCCATCAAGACTGATGAAAGCGGCAACAGTGAGCGTGCGCATGGTCTTCTCCCGGTTGGTCTTCGTGACAGCGCTCTTGCAGGAAACACCGACGATCAGGCGCATTCCTTAACCGTAGTCGAACGAGACGCCGGGAAATCGACAGTGCGATATACGGATGACGAGCCCTGCGAAAAACAGTCTTGAACGCTACAATCACAGCCCTCTCCCGCAGATCAGGCAGACCCGTCCGGCTATGGCGCTCGACCCTCCAACGATGTTGACACTCTCTATCGCCCTCGCAGCAGCCGCCGCGCTGTATCTGGCGATCGAGTGGCGCAGCATTCGCGAACCCTCGCTGCTGTTCTGGAGCGCAGGATTTGCCACGATCACCGTGGGTTCGACCCTCGCCTTGCTGCGCATCAGCGGCCTGTTGCTGATCGGTATCTGGTTCGCCAACGGCCTGTTGGTGACGGCCCACTTTCTGTTCCTGTTGGGCGTCGCGCGTTTTACGCAGGTGCGCCTGTCTCGTGCCTGGTACCTGATTTTTGCAGCCTGGTTTGCCATGCTGTTGCTGCCGGACGAAGCGTCGTGGTCGAAGATCATGCTGGTGGCCAACTCGCTGCTGGTCGCCCTGCCGACGCTCAGGGCCAGCTTCCTCTTGCGTCCTCATGGCAAGTCTTTGAGCGTGGGCGCGGTGCAACTGCGTTATGTGCTGCTGACCCACGGGCTGTTTTATCTGGCCAAGGCGATATCGGTGGTCGTGCCAGGCACGCTGATCGATCTGGCGGCCTTTCGTGGCGAGATCATCCAGATTTCGCTGGTTGAGGGCGCGATGGCGATCATGCTGATCGCGCTCTCGATGACCGGCACCGAGCGCTACCGGCGGGAGAAACGGATTGAACGACTGGCGGCACGCGATCCGTTGACCGCCCTGTACAACCGCCGCGCCCTCGAAGTGCGGGCACCGCGCCTGCTGGAGAACGTCTCGGGCACGCGACCGGGCGCGCTGCTGCTGATCGACATCGACAACTTCAAACTGGTCAACGACCTCTACGGCCACACGGCCGGCGATCGATTGCTGGTTTCGCTGAGCGAGATGATTCGCGCGGTTTTGCCCGGCGGTGCACTGGCGGCCCGGCTGGGCGGTGACGAGTTTGTCATCCTGCTGAATGACGCATCGAGTGAGCGAGTCGTCGGGTTGGGCAACGCGCTGCGGGACCGGTTTCACCAGGCCGCCGCACAGGCATTCACCACGCCTGAACCGGTCACCTTGAGCATCGGCGCCAACCTGTTCGACCAGCCACCGGCGAGCCTGGCCGCCCTGATCGAGCAAGGCGACGCCGCGCTTTACGAATCCAAGCGTGGCGGACGCAACAGCCTGCGCCTGGTGGATCGGACCCTGGCCAACGACGAGCTGTCACCTACCCGCTGACTCGCCAGTTGTGTTGATACGCATGCATGAGTGATAGGTTCACAAATACTGCGTATCTTGTCCGATACAAAGCGATCCAATGCGGCCATTTACGAGCCTCTCTCGTCAAGGAAGAACAATGATCACTGCCTCAACTTCGACTTCAACGAATGCGGCGATGTCGGCCTACACCTCTGCCGCCGAGGCGAAGGCTGCGGCGGCTGCGCAACAGCAACGCGTGGCTCAGGATGATCCGGCCAAGACACCGAACGACGATTCGGTGAGCCTGTCCAGCACCTCCACCGCCTACAGCAATTCAATCGCCGGCAACGCGCCGTTCTTCCCGGTGCGTTCGGGCATGAACGCCGACGCCCTCGTCCTCGGTGCCTCCAAGCCTGGCGCGGTCTCCAGTTCCAAGGACAAGACGTTTGCCGAAGTGGCCACCGATGCCCGCAAGCGCATGGATGAAAAATACGCGCTGATGAAAGCCAGCGGCAAACCGTACACCAGCAGCGATGAAGACCGGAATGCGTTGATGGGCGATCTCGATCGACGCTCGCTGAACGCCGTCGCCACCAATCAGGGCGGGACCTTCACCGCAGAGGAACAAGCCTCGGCACAAGCCTTGATGCGCCAACAGGCGCGCCTCGCCACCGGTTACTACAGTGGCCCGGCGGACCAGCAAAAAAACTGGAAAGACCCGTTTATCAACGACCCTTACGGTCGGGCCCGCGCCGCCCTGGATTTCATGGACAACATGAGCCCCGAAGAGAAAGCCAAGCCTGAGTGGCTGTCCCAGCATTTGTCGCTGGAAGCGGCGCTTAATCAAAGCTCGAGCCTGGACCCCGCCGAGAAGAAGACCGGGCATTTCCACAACCTGGCTGAAATCCTCGCGGGTATCGTGACGGACGGATCCGACAACGAAAAATCCGGCTCAGCCAAAAACACAGATCCGAGCGTCGGGATCATGAAAAAGCTGCAATCACTGGTTTCGTGACACCGCCGATCCTGTAGGAGCCGGCTTGCCGGCGATGGCGGACTGTCAGTCAACAACGCCGTCGTCTGACCCACCGCCATCGCCAGCAAGCCGGCTCCTACAGGTTTGGGGGCTACCCTTCAAAACGTCCCGTGCCTTCGCGGTCGTGCTTGTATCGGCGGGTCAACGGAAACGGCGGCAACCACTGCTCGCGGCGAATGATCCAGCTTTCATAGGTGGGCGTCAGTTGGTCCGGGGCATCCAGCGATCCCAGGTTCACTTCAACTTCGTCGTCGGTGCGGGCGAAAACCGAGGAGCCACAGCGCGGACAAAAAAAACGCCCGGCATAGTCGCGGGTTTCGCCGGTGATCGTCACCGCACTCTCGGGAAATATCGCGGAGGCGTGAAACAGCGCGCCATGATGCTTGCGGCAATCGAGACAGTGACAGAGGCCGACCCGGTATGGCCGCCCGGATGCCACAATTCGCACGTTGCCGCACAGGCAACCGCCGGTGAAAGAGTCCATGGTGCGCCTCCTCTGAATTCGTGCGACCGGAAGGCTTATTACGATAGCAGCCACCACTGGTCGCAACGAACTTGCTCTACAGATGCTTTTTACCTAATTTTGAATCTATAGATTCAATTTGAGGTCATGAACATGGCCGTTGCCCTCCAGCAACAAGCCTTCACCAAAAGCCAGTGCGTAACCGGCCTGCGCGCCGCTGTCGGCATCCTCGATAAATGGCGCGCCTCCAGCGATCAGGCCTGCCGTATCCTGCGCATCTCCCGCAGCACCTACACCCGCGCCCGCCAACGCGATCCCGACTGGGCCGTGGCGCTGGACGCGGACCAGATGCAGCGCATCAGTTTCGTGCTCAACATCCACGCGGCGCTGCGCCTGGTGTTCGACAACCCGGAAAACGTCTACGGCTTCCCGTCGATGGCCAACGACAACGAATTCTTCAACGGCCGCTCCCCGCTCGAGATCATGGCTCAGGGCGATATGATTTCCTTGTATGAGACCTTCCGGCGCATCGACGTGCTGCGGGGCGCGCAATGGTGAGGCTGAGCGAACTGGCAGCACTTGCCGGCGAGCCATTGCAGGCCTATCGACTGGTCAATTCCAAGTTCCCCCCGGTGGCCTTGTTTGATGACGTGGCGGACGCGGACGCGTTTGAAGTGCTGTATCAGATCCAGGAACTCACCAACCCGAGACTTAAAAATGAAGTGGGTCGCCTTGAGCTGATTCGCCGCAGTGAAATCCCGTTCGGCATTCCGGGCTGCTCCTATGCGACGGCCCCCTTTACCCACGTCAACCCGGCAGGCTCGCGGTTCAGCGATGGCAGTTTTGGGGTGTTGTATCTGGCAGACACCCTGGAAACGGCACTGGCTGAAGTGAAGCATCATCAGAGCCTGTACTGGTCGAACGTCCCGAGCCTCAACTACGAGCGGTTTGTTTTCCGCGGGTTGTCCTGCTCTTTTGTGGAAGCCGGGATGAAAGATGCGACCTCCCTTTCGATGACGGACCCCGTTTACGATCCGGACGATTACACGCACTCCCGTCGTTTAGGGAAGTCAGTCAAAGAGGCGGGTTGCCCTGGTCTTCGTTACCACTCGGTGCGAAGGCACGGCAGTGATTGCTGGGCGCTGATGACGCCGAAACCGGTTTTATCGGTGATTCAGGCGGCGCATTACGAGATGGTCTGGAATGGGCAGGTGACGAGTGTCAGTCAGATTAGTGAGGCTTGAATGCGTTATGCCGAAATGAAAACGGGCGCCTTGATAGGCGCCCGTTTTTGTTTGTGTGGGGGTTACCAACTGCCGTACGGGATGCCGTATTTTTCGACATAGCGTTTGGACGCCTCGGACAACGGGTAATAGTTACCACCTGATTTTCCAAGGTGTGGCCCCAGAGGTTCAACCTCGGCCTGGGCGCGTGCAACTTTTACGGCCTTCATGCATTTGTCCGAGACCCAAACCTGTGCGATCCCTCCTGGTGCCAGGCCAACGTAGACCAACGCAATCGTACCGGCAGGTTCGTCTGGTGTCGTCGGGCAAGGCTCGTTCACTGTCGCCCGCATGATTTGCCGGGCTTCTTCAGGTATATCGATCCAGACCCGGTAGGTTTTTGACTCCACCACAGACTGCCAGCGAACATAGATACGCTTTGGCAAATCGGCCCCTACGACTTCCCGAATTCCTCCGGTAATTTGCCCCCAACCCCGAGCGGACTCCATACCGTCTTCCGGCTCGTTTCCCGCCGCCGTTCCGCCACCTGTTCGGCGCAACAATTTGCCGTTGATGTCTTCGACCTGACTGTCTTCGACCCAAACCTTCATGTAATTCGGCTGGTTGAAGCTAAGACTCCACCATTTTCTGGTGAGCTCGCTTTTTGGGAGAGTGTCTGACGCCTGACACCCAGCCACCAACCACAGGCCAAATAATAAAACCAAAGCACGCATCAAAACACTCTCCAGCTAGAGTCCGGCACATGAGGATGGCGCACACGTACTCCACTTTCAGTCGGCGCGTTGGTATAGCGAATGGTCACACCTCGCTCCCGACTCGCGCCTACAGGATTACTCCAGTTGGCAGACATGTGAACGTATTTGAGCTTCAATATTTTTTCTTCTTCAGCTGTTGGCTCGTAGTTTCCGGAAAGAACCCTGTCGCAAAAAGGCTGTAGTTCAGAAGGCAAGCTGTTTGCGGGATCGTTTTCGTCGATCACACCAAACTGCACGCCCTTCTCCCTCGCCAATTTATGCATCAAGTGCAGATACACCACCGACAGCTTGCCACTGACCGGGCGCTTGAGCTGCAACCCTGCATACGCGCGCACCTGTTTGCCCCCCGATGCCTGATCTTCTCTCGGAAGTGGGGTCGGTTTCGGAGTCACGATTTCCAGCATTGCTTCTGGCCAACCATTGGCTATCCAACTCGCTTTCTGCTGCTGAGCATCACGATAAATCGAAGTGGTTTGAATATCGGTTCCCTGGTGCATCGTAAGGGCCTGCATGGGGCTGACCAACACGCACTCTTCCACTTCTTCCCGGTACCCCCCACCGACATCCGAATGCACGCCGGGAACGGGTATTTCGGTGTGCGCAGGAATAACTGTGCTTAACGCAAAGTTGGCCCGACGCTCGTCCCGTGCAGTCAATTGAATGACATCGGTAAAGTACTTGCGGTCAAGGTAGAGCTTGATCCCCGGCGCCACGGGACTTTGAATGTTACCTAAGTTTGTGACCCCTGCGACCGAGGGCACGGTATCAAACAGGCCAATGAAGCCCATGATGATTTCGCTGTTGTACTGGGCATCGAAACTGGAGCTGAAGCCCTTGGGGTTGCTGCGAAGCACTTCACCTAAAGGTCCCAGTTTGCAACGTACGATTTCGTTGGCGAAATGTCGGGCAGCGGCAGCGCCTCGACTGAACCCAAAGGTGTCGAATGTGAGCGATGTAATCTCGCCGTCAGGATTACGATCAATCGCTTCCTTGATCAGTGCTTTCATGGCGACAAACGCTTTTTGTACCTTCCCTGCTACACCTGCATCTCCTCGCCCGGTCGCCGCGGCCCCCAAGCTGTCTTCGGCGGCCGCATCGGTGCCGATCCCATCAACGTAGAGGCTGCGCTGTACGAGTTTGGACGACGCATCGTTTCCGGCGACTTCCGATGTCGGGTAGAGCTCGTATAGTTTGAAAACATTACTCACATCATTCCCATAACTCCCCTCCGGATCCGCCATATACGGCTTGCAGCTCGCATCTACATCCGCAGGCAAAATCGGATGATGGGCGCCACACAGCAATCCTGAAGCCGAGTTGCTCGCATTGTTCAGCGTCCCGTCGAAGAACACGCCAATGCGCAATGCGACGCGGACTTTCTCCTTCGCTGCCGCCGGTGCCTTGCCGTATTTCTCGTACTCGGCCCAGCGTCTGGCGTGGATGTCGACGGGTTTGGCTTCGTCGTATCGGAAGTTTTTCGGGAGGTTGGGTACGTATCCACTCATTCCTTGATCACCTGGCTCCTTGGTGCAACGGGCGCTGAGGGTGCCACTGTGGATCCAATCAAGCAACGCGTAGCCAGATGCCATCACTGGGACAACATGGACCTTCTTCCATGTATTGGTTTCGTCAATGGTCACCATTAATTCAATGAAGTTCTCTTAAAAATTCCGCGGCGTAACATCGCCTCCATACCAAACAACTACACCCCGGAGCACACCACCATGAAACGCCAACTCTTCCTCAGCATCGCTTTCTCGGTTTTTGCAGTTAACGCTTTTGCCGCTTCGTCCGCTCACCCGGTTGTCGCTGAAGGCGGCTCGGATCGTTTGATTGAAAGCCGTGTGGCTGAGGGTGGTTCGGATCGTTTGATCGAAAATCGTGTAGCCGAAGGTGGTTCCGACCGCCTGATCGAAAACCGCGTTGCCGAAGGTGGCTCTGACCGCCTGATCGAAAACCGCGTCGCCGAAGGTGGCTCCGACCGTCTGATCGAAAACCGCGTTGCCGAAGGTGGCTCCGACCGTCTGATCGAAAACCGCGTCGCCGAAGGTGGTTCCGACCGTCTGATCGAAAACCGCGTTGCCGAAGGTGGTTCCGACCGTCTGATCGAAAGCCGCGCTGTATGAATGAATAGCTCTATCGCGGTACTCAACGAGAAGCCCGGCCTAATCAG
The DNA here is from genome assembly GCF_019956155.1 of Pseudomonas sp. BF-RE-22. Classification (NCBI taxonomy): domain Bacteria; kingdom Pseudomonadati; phylum Pseudomonadota; class Gammaproteobacteria; order Pseudomonadales; family Pseudomonadaceae; genus Pseudomonas; species Pseudomonas sp. BF-RE-22. Next base: position 30,752 of record NZ_JAHBDD010000040.1, read on the forward strand.
CCGGGCTTTTTCTTGCGTCAAACAAATGAGTGGCCTTCATTGAGTTGACACCGCAGCACGCCGCTTCGCGTATCGCCCCAACCCGATTTTGATGCCGACCAGCATGGGCGCGGCGACTGCGAAAAGCAGCGTCACTGCAACAAAGGCGCTTTCGAAGGCAATCACAGTGGACTGACCTGTGACGGTACGACCCAGAAGGCTCATCGCCGCCCGACCCGCAGCCACTGCATCCATTCCTTTGGCCGACAACATCGCTGTCGTGGTGGTCAGCCGTTCGATGACCGCGCCCCCGCCCGGAGTGACGCTGGCGCCAAGGACCACCGAGTTGGCGACAACGTTATGCTCAATCAGCGTCTGAAGCCCTGCGACGCCCATCAGGCCACCCAACTGGCGCCCCGTATTAAAAAGCCCTATGCCGCTGGCGAGGTTGCGCCTGTTGAGGTCACTGAACGCGATCAGGGTGATCGACAGAAACAGAAAACCAAGACCCAACCCGCGCAACAGGATGGCCGCCATCATGTCGTCGGCGCCGCTTTCATGGGTGGAACCGGACAGCATCCACATCGCAACCATGATCATCAGGATGCCGAAGGGCACGGTGGCGAACGGCGGAACGCGGCGGGCCTGCATGAGCCAGGCCGAAATGAGCAACGCCCCGATAAAAAAGGCGCCACTGGGCAACAGCAGCTGGCCGGCATCGGTGGGTGTGAACGCAAGGACCGAAAGTGCAAACGCCGGAATCAGGAACGCACTGCCGAACAAGGCCGCACCGGCGACAAAACTGACGATAAAGGCGAAGGTAAAATCGTTCGATTTGAACAGGGTGAAATCGAGAACACCCTGGCCTTTGCTCAACAGCTGCTGACCTAGAAAAGCCAGCAGCGCGGCGGCCCCCATCACGGTCAGCCACAGGATGCGCGGTTCCTCGAACCAGTCCCATCGGCTGCCCTGGCTGAGCACATAGGTAAAACACAACAAGGTGACGCAGATCAGGCAGAAGCCGACCCCGTCAAACGGACGATGCCGTGTCTTGGTCGGCATCGGGGCGTTGGCGGTCAGCAAAAATCCACTGGCCGCCAGGGCGAGCGGAACAACGCTGAAGAAAATCCAGGCCCATGACTGGCTATCGATCAACCATCCTTGAAGGGCCGGCGCGAGGGTGGCGGGCGCGACAACCGCGCCCATGGCGAACAGTGCCTGAAGGATGGGTTGATGTGATCGCGGCCAGGCGCGAAAGATGATCACCTGCCCCCCGACCAGCAGCGTGCCGCCGGCGAAGCCCTGGATAACTCGAAGCGCTACCAGCAGATCCAGCCGAGCCGTCATCGCGGCAATGGCGCACGCCAGGCCCATGACCAAAGTAGCGCTGATGAGGACCTGACGCGGCCCGAAGCGGTTCATCAACCAAGGAGCGGTCATGAACCCGATCAGCTTGAACGCGGTGTAGCCAATGTCCAGCCAGGCGAACTCATCGGGCGTTGCATAGGTATCGCCGATGATGTCGCTGCGCCCAAGCGAGAGGACGGTGCCAGCGAGCGCTTCCGTCAGCGCGGCAAGCAGGATGCCCACCATGAGCAGGAGGCCGTTCGTCACGCTGGTATTGCCCGGCGTGGCGGTGGCCACCGTGCTCACGAGCCACTTCCTTGCGCAACCTCGACTCGCGCAGACAGGCCCGGCACGATGCGGCCCGGCAACGGGTTGTGGGCCAACAGGATTTTCACCGGCACCCGCTGGACGACACGAACAAAGTTGCCGGTCGCGTTATCCGTAGGCAGCAAACTGAATGCCGAACCACTGCCCGGTGCAAAGCTGTCGACCACGCCTTCAAGTGCCTCGTTCGGATAGCCGTCAACCGTGATGCGAACCCGTTGACCGGGACGAATATGCTCAAGTTGGGTTTCCTTGAAGTTCGCCACGACCCACACATCATGGACCGGCACGATATCGAGCAACGACACGCCCGTCGTCACATACCGACCGACGCGGACCTGGCGGTTACCGATAACGCCATCGACAGGCGCGCGGACCACGGTGCTGTCGAAATCGATTTGGGCGAGATCCCGCGCCGCCTGCGCCTGATTCACCGCCGCAACGGCTGCTTCGCGCTCGGTGACCAGCACGGCGATGTGTTGCTGTTGCGCCTCGACCGATGCCGAGGCGGCCGATACCGTCGCCTCGGCTCTGGATTGTGCGGCGGCGGTTTCATCGACAAGGGCGTGGCTGACCGCGTTGCTGACGATCAGTTTGCGGTTGCGATCATGGGTCTTGGTCGCCAGATTCATCTCGGCGGAAGCTGAACGCCTCTGGGCTTCGGCCTGGCGGATCAGGGCCCGTTGAAGCTGGGTCTGGGCATCGACATGACTCAGGCGAGCCTGGGCCGCACTGACATTCGCCACGGCTTGCGCCAACCGTGCGCGGTAGTCTCGGTCATCAATGCGAAACAGGACATCACCCGCCCGGACGGTCTGGTTATCCTCGACCTCTACCGACGTGATGTACCCGGCCACTTTGGCGGCGAGCGAGGTCACGTCGCCGCGCACATAAGCATTATCGGTGGAGGTCGTGCCGCTGAAAACAGCCACGGCCCCTCCGGCAGCCAGGACCAGAACGGCGGCGACGCACAGCAACCGGCCGATGGTTTTTTTCTTGCTGCGGCGCGTCACGGCGACAGGGATTTCGGCGCTTGCGCCGGCGGCAATGGCGGCCTTGTCCTGGAGCGAGTTCATTTCTCTCATTACCTGTTCAATGCCGGGAAACGCAACAGCCAAAGGGCGGCAGTGGCCTGCCGCCCGGCTATCGCGCGTCGATCAGCGCGTGTATGAGGTCACTTGCCGATGGGCGTGACGAGCACCTTTTCATCGGAATCGAGGACGAACACCGCCAGCAAACGCGCAGGTTGGGTATCGCTGGCATTGGCGCTGACTTCGTGCACGGAGCCCGGCTCCTCTACGAAGTTTTCGCCGACGTTGTAGATCTTTTCCGGCTTGTCTTTGATTTTGATGCGAAACGAGCCTTCCAGGACCGTTGCATAAATGAAGGCCGTTTTCGGATGGGTGTGGGCCGGCGACGCGGCACCAGGCCCATATTCGACAACCACGCCTTTCATACTCTTGCCGGGGATATTGGGAATGGGCCGGTCGAACACGACCGTCACCTTGCCCGCGGGTTTGTCGTCGGCCGACGCGGTGATCGAGAGCGCTGCAAAAGCAGCGGCCAGAAGATATCGGGTGAACATGGCAAATCTCCTTATGCGTCTGTTTGATGAGGGCACAACCCGGCGTCAGGACCGGGCGAGCCAGTCCTCGAAACGAATCGCGCCCAGGCGCGGGTGCTTGCCGGGGGTCAGCGACTGATCGTCGAGCACCGCGCCGAAGTAGCGTGCGTGCACGTCCGGAACGACTTTGCGGGAGTCCCCGGTTGCCCGCAGAAAGCGCCTGACCAGTTCGTCCAGCGGCATGGCCTCGGGCCCCGCGACTTCGAGCGTGCCGTTGACCGGTGTTTGCAGCGTGACCTCCGTCAGCGCCGCCACTACGTCGTCGGACGCCAGTGGCTGGATCAGCGCGGGCGAAAGGCAAATCTCCTCACCGACGGCGGCCGATTGCGCGATACCGCCGACAAATTCGAAGAACTGCGTAGCCCGCAGGATGGTGTAAGGAATGCTGGACGCCTTGATCAGGTTTTCCTGGGCGACCTTGGCCCGGAAATAGCCATTCTCGGGAAGCCGTTCGCTACCGACAATTGACAGGGCCACGTGATGACGAACGCCGGCGGCCGCTTCAGCCGCCAGCAGGTTGCGGCTCGAAGTTTCAAAGAAGTCGAGGACAGCCTGGTCTTCCCACGACGGCGCGTTCGCCACATCGACGACGATATCAGCGCCATCCATCGCTTCGGCCAGGCCTTCGCGGGTGATGCTGTTTATGCCCGTACTGGGGGCGGCTGCGAGCACGTCATGGCCGCGCTCGCGGAGGTTGTTCACAAGTTTCGATCCGATGAGGCCAGTGCCTCCAATGACGACGATCTTCATGGGTTCTCTCCGCTTCACGACGGCAACCATTGCTGTCGGTGTGAGTAAAGAGTGCCCCCGTGCGTAAGCGAAGTCCTTGCGCAGGCCTTGGATTTACCTTCGCTCACGCTTGGTTTTTCGTCCAAAAAAACCGCCGTTTGAATGTCATCCTGACTCGGCGGTGCAGCCGGTTACGCGCTGCCGTATTATCGACTGCTCGTACCCATTACCCGCTCGACCAGGGGATACTCACCTTGCCATTCGTGTTTGAAGACTACGTGCTCGATCAAGAGCGCCGGGAACTCACCTTGCGCGGGCAAGTCGTGCCCATCGGGCCACAGGTTTTCGATTTACTGCTGCAGCTCGTCAGCCAGCGCGATCGCGTCGTCAGCAAGGATGACTTGCTCAGGGCAGTGTGGAGCGGCCGGGTGGTTTCGGAATCGACGATCACCAGCCACATCAATGCGGTACGCAAGGCCATCGGCGATACCGGTGAGGAACAGCGCCTGGTTCGCACAGTGCCGCGCAAGGGTTACCGCTTCATTGGCCAGGTCGAGGCAGGCGAGACCGCCGAGGCCCGGCAACCTGACGGACACGATATCGGCGCAGGTGTGCCCGCCGAGCGGAATGAACCCCTCGTGCTACCGGACAAACCCTCGATCACTGTCCTGCCCTTCCAGAACCTGAGCGGCGACCCGGAACAGGATTACTTCGCCGACGGCGTGGTTGAAGACATCATCGCCGCCCTGTCGCGGATCCGTTGGCTGTTCGTGATCGCGCGCAATTCGAGCTTCACGTACAAAGGCCGGGCGGTAGACGTCAAGGGTGTCAGCCAGGAGCTCGGCGTGCGTTACGTGCTGGAAGGCAGCGTGCGCAGGTCCGGTGACAGGGTGCGCATCACCGGGCAACTGATTGATGCAACGACCGGAACGCATCTCTGGGCGGAGCGCTTCGAAGGCACGCTCGACGACATCTTCGAGTTACAGGATCAAATCACTGAAAGCGTCGTCGGTGCCATCGCGCCGCAGCTTGAACGGGCGGAAATCGAACGGGCCAAGCGCAAGCCGACGGAAAGCCTCTGCGCCTACGACTATTACCTGCGGGGAATGGCGAAACTGCACAATGGCACACGGGAAGCCATCGAGGAGGCGCTGGTGATGTTCTACAAGGCCATCGAACTCGACCCGGAGTTTGCGTCGGCCTATGGCATGGCGGCGTGGTGTCATTTCTGGCGCAAGTTGAATGGCTGGATGACCGATCGACCTCAAGAGATCGCCGAAGGTGCGCGGCTGGCGCGACTGGCCATGGCGCTTGGTCGGGACGATGCGGTGGCGTTGACGCGAAGCGGGCATGCGCTGGCCCATCTCACCGGTGATGTCGATGGCGGCATTGCCCTGCTCGACAGGGCGCGCCTGCTCAATCCGAACCTCGCTCCTGCCTGGTTTTTGGGCGGTATTTTGCGTGCACTGCGCGGTGAAACAGACGCCGCCATCGAGTTTTTGACCCATGCCGTGCGCTTGAGCCCGCTGGACCCGGAGATGTTCAGGATGCAGGTGGGTATGGCGCTCGCGCACTTCGTTGCCGGGCGCTACGACTGTGCGACGGACTGGGCGGATAAGGCATTGCGCAACCTGCCCACCCTGCTGCCTCCGGTCGCGCTGCTGGCGGCCAGTCATGCGCTGAGGGGACAAATGAATAAGGCGAAGCAGGCGATGCAGCGCTTGCGCGAGCTGGATCCTGCATTGCGTGTTTCCAATTTGAAAGAATGGCTGCCTATTCAGCAGCCAGAGGATCTTGCTCGTTTTGCGCAGGGGTTGCGGATGGCTGGGTTGCCTGAGTGAGTGTGGTGCGGGTCACTTCGCTTGGGGGTATATCCGTTTCTGCGGTAACGGCCACTTATGGTTTCGCCCTTACGGCGAGTCACTTGGAAAAGCGCCAAGTAACCAAGCGCTTTTGCCCCTTTCGTTCGGTGCCTCGCCTAGGCTCGGCATGCCCTCGTTCCGGTCCTGCTCCGTGGGCCCGCCGCCATCGGCCATCCATGGCCGGGGGCGGCTAACCCGGCATCCATGCCGGGTTGCCCACTGCGCAGAACCTCCACTCGGCCTCTCGAGGGGGCGTGTACCTCAAGATCAAAAGCTGAAGGCGAGCTAACGCTCGGCCTGATGAGTGGTGAGAAGCAAAAGCAAACGCGATTCCCTGTAGGAGCGAGGCTTGCCCGCGAAAAACGACCGGGCAACGCGTTCATTCAGACAGCCCGCGTTATCGTTGACGTCCATCGCCAGCAAGCTGGCTCCTACAAGGGAAATGCATAGGTGTCTGGAAAAATACGATCCCCCCTGTAGGAGCCGGCTTGATGCGGGCGGCGTTCCGACGATATCGGTGGGTCAGTCGACGTTTGTATTGGCTGGACGGACGCTATCGCCAGCAAGCCGGCTCCTACAGGGGATCGGTGTTCATGTCCGGAATGAGTGAACGCAGCAGTGAAGCAGAACGCGTACGCAAATGAGCCAGGTCGGCTTTCAGGCCGCCTCGGCGGCTGTGGCGGTAGTCGCCCCCTCGAGAGGCCGAGTGGAGGTTCTGCGTAGTGGGCAACCCGGCATGGATGCCGGGTTAGCCGCCCCCGGCCATGGATGGCCGATGGCGGCGGGCCCACGGAGCAGGACCGGAGCGAGGGCATGCCGAGCCTAGGCGAGGCACCGAACGAAAGGGGCAAAAGCGCTTGGTTACTTGGCGCTTCTCCAAGTGACTCGCCGTAAGGGCGAAACCGATAGCAGCCGTTACCGCAGCAACAGATATGTACACCATACCCAAATCCAACTCCCCCGCAGGCTAAAAAACCGCAGCTCAGTTATTGCGCAACAGCACGTAAGCCTCACCACCATTACGGTCATGCTGAAGAATGAAGTTTGCGCCCTGCAGGCTAACCTTCGACGGCACACGATCCGCCACCGCTGTCTGCGAATATGGCTGCACAGCGCTCAGCAATTGTCGGGTCAGGCTATCGTCGGACTGGCTCGGAGTCGTGACCACACACTCTTTCGCAGACAACTGCACCGCAAGGTTTTTGTCAGCCGTGAAGCCGATACGGGTAAAGCCCATATCCTGCAGATCATCGATACCGTAACGCTTGGCGGCTTCGGCCGAACCAGCGAACGATGGCGCAGTCTTCAGGCAGATGTCGGTGAAAGCTTCAATGGCCTTGGACTTGACGGGAATCGGAGCATTCGGGGTTGATGCAGCGCAACCGGCGAGCAAGAGAAGGCTGGACAAGGCGAGCTTGCGAAACAACAAATTGGACATGACGCAGGGATCCTTCCATTTGAATACGACGCGCAACCATCGGGTCGCGTGCCACTTGAGCAGGTGGGCCCGAATGGTAAAACAAGTCCGGCCTCCACCGCGAGAGGATGAGCGTCGAGGCCCTTCTCATTCAGCACCAACAATGAGTCAAGACGATCTGCATCGGACTCAATACGTTCAGAACCCAATAGCGCGGCATCAAAGGCAACACTGTCTCCACTCCCAACGCACACCGCGTTGTGTTGTGAAAGGTATCGCCACCCCACTATTGGAAGCCTGACTCATGAAAACCTTAAGCATCGAGAACTACAAAACCAATACCGCCTCTGGACAATCATCGCTCGGGAGCAAAACCACAGCGATTGGGACTTACGGAGCGTACTTTGCCCTCGCCGTGATCTACTTCTGGTTCGGTGGCATGAAATTCACTCACTACGAAGCGCAAGGCCTGGTTCCGCTGGTGAGCAATAGCCCTTTCCTGGGTTGGGTCTACAACATTTTCAGCGTCGATACCTTCTCCAGTTTACTCGGTGTCCTGGAAGTCTCGATCGGCGCTCTTATTGCAGGTCGACTGCTGTCACCCAAGCTTTCATTGATCGGTGGCGCGTTGTCAGCCGGGCTGTTTTTCACGACGTTGAGCTTTATGTTGTCGACACCAGGAGTGATCGAACCCAGCCTCGGCTTCCCGGCCATTTCGGTTGCACCGGGCCAGTTTCTCCTGAAAGACATCGGGTTGCTTGCCGCCTCCATCTTCGTGGCCGGCCATTCATTAACCGCGCTGGAAAACCGCTGAATCGATGATCCTTCTCTTGGGATGGCCTGAAGCAATTCGATGTTTTCAGGCCATGCCCCATCAAGAAAGTCCGTCCCCCTCTCCCGCCAAATCTTTCAGCCAGTCCCGAGGGCTGTAGCCCGTCTTGCGACGAAACGCGCGAGCAAGTGCCGAAGGACTTTCATAACCGACTTCCGCAGCGATCAGCGTAATCGGCCGTCCTTCACGCAAACGCTTCTGCGCCAGGCTGATACGCCAGCTCAACAGATAGTCCGCCGGTGTCTGCCCTATAACGGCCCGGAAGTGCACGGCATAGGCCGCACGCGACATGTTCGACTCGCTCGCCAGTTCCGCCACCGACCAGGCACGGTGAGGTGCGTTGTGCATTTGCACCAGCGAGCGCGCCAGTCGCGAATCCGCGAGCCCGGCCATCATGCCGGTCCGCAGCTGATGATGATCGAGCAGATGTCGAAACAGCAGGATGATCAGTAATTCGAACAAGCGATCCAGCGCCGCTTCCCTGCCGCAATGTCCGGCTGCCGCTTCAACGAACATCCATCGCAGCGTATCGGCCAGCTGCGGTAACTCTTCCAGGGACAGCACCAGGCAATCGGGTAACGAGGCAGACAACGGGTTATCGACCCCGCCCTCAAACTCCATTGACGCACACAGGAGTTGAGCGCCCTCGGGCTCACCGGCGAACAGTTGATGCCGGCTTGGGCGTGGCAGAAAAATCAGACTGGGTTGCGTCAGGAGCAGGTCCTTGCGCTCGCCGCCTCGCAAAGTGACGGTACCGGCCTGCAGCAGGTGAATATGACCACGCTGGTCGGCGCCATCGTACGCCGCCATACCGCACAGCCTGCCGTTGTAAAACAGGTGTGCGCGTACGCCGAACTGCGAAAACAACGTAGACAGGCGATCCATGGGTATTCTCTTGGAGTGGTTTTGACTGGGTGTATATCCGTTGCTTCGGTAACGGCTGCTTAGTCTGGTGATAGCAATTTTTTGATGGTGTACATATCCGTTGCTGCGGTAACGGCGGCTATTGGTTCCGCCCTTACGGCGGGTCACTTGGAGAAGCGCCAAGTAACCAAGCGCCCGCGCCCCTGACGTACGGTGGCTCGCTAAGGCTCGCCATGCCCTCGCTCCGGTCCTGCTCCGTGGGCCCGCCGCCATCGGCCATCCCTGGCCGGGGGCGGCTAACCCGGCATCCATGCCGGGTTGCCCACTACGCAGAACCTCCACTCGGCCTTCCGACGGGGCAGATCAAAATCAAAAGCCAAGCAAAAGCCAAAGCGAGGCGGCCTGCCAGCCGACCTGTCTCTATAACCGTACGCGCTCGCCTTCACTGCTGCGGTCACTCATTCCGGATATGTACACCGATCCCCTGTAGGAGCCGGCTTGCTGGCGATGGCGGTGGGTCAGTCGGCGCATTTATTGACTGGACGGACGCTATCGCCAGCAAGCCGGCTCCTACGGTTGATCGTATTTATCCAGACACATCTGCATTTACCCTGTAGGAGCCAGCTTGCTGGCGATGCACGTCAACGATAACGCGTACTGTCTGAATGAACGCGTCGCCCAGACGTTTTTCGCCGGCAAGCCGGCTCCTACAGGGAATCCCATACGCTTTTGATTTCCACCACTCATCAGGCCGAGCGTTAGCTCGCCTTCAGCTTTTGATCTTGAGGTACACGCCCCCTCGAGAGGCCGAGTGGAGGTTCTGCGCAGTGGGCAACCCGGCATGGATGCCGGGTTAGCCGCCCCCGGCCAGGGATGGCCGATGGCGGCGGGCCCACGGAGCAGGACCGGAGCGAGGG
>NZ_JAHBDD010000041.1:0-39231 GCF_019956155.1 Pseudomonas sp. BF-RE-22
GATGGTGTGTCAGCCACTACGATGTCGACTGACACACCATCGCCAGCAAGCCGGCTCCTACAATGGATCGTGTTTTTATGAGGGATCGGCGCCCAGCACCACATTCAGCGCACTGCGTGCATCGTCCAGTTGCACCAGCGTTGCATGCCGTGCACCCAGCGCATCGCGGTTCTCGATGGCGGTGAGAATCGCCTTGTGCCGTGGCAACGCCAATTCATGCAGGTTCGGCCGCTGGTTGGAATGCTTCAACGCTTCGGCAATCGCCACCGAAAGCATGTTGCACAGGTTCGCCAGCAGGTCGTTGTGGGTGGCGTCGGCGATGCGGCTGTGGAAATCCAGGTCCGGTTGCAACAGGGCTTCAGGCGTCGGCGCGGCTTCCATGCGTTGGTAGGCTTCGCCAATAGAGGCAATGTCTTCGTCGGTGGCGAATTGCGCGGCGAGGGCCGCCGCTGCCGGTTCGATGATGCTGCGCACGCTGGTCAGCAGATCGAAGAACTGATTCTGCGGGCTGCTTTGCATCAGCCAGTGCAGCACGTCTGGGTCGAGCATGTGCCATTCCTTGCGCTGCTTGACCACCGTGCCGACACGCGGACGGGAATACACCAGACCTTTTGCGACCAACACGCGAGTGGCTTCGCGCAGCACCGGACGGCTGACCGCGTACTCCTCGCACAACAGGGCTTCGGCGGGCAGTTTGTCGTCCGGTTTGAAGCGTCCCGAAACGATCTGCATGCCCAGTTCCTGGACAATGCGCGAGTGCATGCTTTTGCGGTCGGAGGGTTTGCGGTAATCCATGGGGAACGGCGCGATCCTGTGCGGGGGAGGTGCTGCGCATGATAGCAGGCGCGGCGCAATCTTGAGGCAGGCATGAACAAATGTGGGAGCGAGCCTGCTCGCGATGACGGACTGACAGCCAACTTTAATGTTGAATGTTCAATCGCTATCGCGAGCAGGCTCGCTCCCACAGGGGATAGATGGGGTTAGTGGGAGTGGCGGGGGACTTCGGCCCCGCGGCAACCGACCAGGAAGTCGAAGTCGCAGCCCTGATCCGCTTGCAACACATGGTCGATGTACAGCTGGCGATATCCACCGAGGATCATCTGCTGCGGCGGTTGCAGATCGGCCATGCGCGCCACCAGTTCGGCGTCCGGAATGTCCAGGTGCAGACGCCCGTTGGCGCAATCGAGTTCGATCCAGTCACCTTCCTTCACCGCAGCCAAAGGCCCGCCGGCCGCCGCTTCCGGTGCGACGTGCAACACCACCGTGCCGTACGCGGTGCCGCTCATGCGCGCATCGGAAATACGCACCATGTCCGTCACGCCCTGGGCCAGCAGTTTGGCCGGCAAGCCCATGTTGCCGACTTCAGCCATGCCCGGATAACCCTTCGGCCCGCAGTTTTTCATCACCAGAATCGAGTTGGCATCCACGTCCAGTTCCGGATCGTTGATCCGCGCCTTGTACATGTCGAAGTTCTCGAACACCACCGCACGCCCGCGATGCTGCATCAGCTCAGCCGTGGCGGCGGACGGTTTGAGCACCGCGCCGAGTGGCGCCAGGTTACCGCGCAATACGCAGATGCCGCCGTCGGCACGGATCGGGTTGTCGAGGGTGCGGATCACTTCGTCCTGGCCGTAGATCGGCGCGTCCTTGGTGTTCTCGCCGAGGGTCTTGCCGTTGACGGTCAAGGCATTTGGATTGGGAATCAGGTTGGCTTCGCCGAGGCGACGCAACACCGCAGGCAAGCCACCGGCGTAGTAGAACTCTTCCATCAGGAAGCGCCCGGAAGGTTGCAGGTCGACGATGGTCGGCATGCCGCGACCGATGCGAGTCCAGTCGTCCAGCTCAAGTTCCACGCCGATGCGGCCGGCGATGGCTTTCAAGTGGATCACGGCGTTGGTCGAACCACCGATTGCGGCGTTGACCCGAATGGCGTTTTCGAAGGCTTCCTTGGTGAGGATTTTCGACAGTTTCAAATCTTCGCGGACCATCTCCACCGCACGCATGCCGGACATGTGCGCCAACACATAACGGCGTGCATCCACCGCCGGAATCGCGGCGTTGTGGGGCAGGGAAGTGCCGAGTGCTTCGGCCATGCACGCCATGGTCGATGCGGTGCCCATGGTGTTGCAGGTGCCGGCGGAGCGGGACATGCCGCCCTCGGCCGCGAGGAAGTCATCGATGGAGATGGTGCCCGCTTTCACTTGTTCGCTGAGCTGCCAGACCACGGTGCCAGAGCCGATGTCCTGGCCCTTGTGCTTGCCGTTGAGCATCGGCCCGCCGGTGACGACGATGGCGGGCACGTCGCAACTGGCCGCGCCCATCAACAGCGCCGGGGTGGTTTTATCGCAACCGGTCAGCAGCACCACGCCGTCAATCGGGTTGCCGCGAATCGCTTCTTCGACGTCCATGCTCGTCAGGTTGCGGGTAAACATGGCGGTCGGGCGCAGGTTCGATTCGCCGTTGGAGAACACCGGAAATTCCACCGGGAAACCGCCGGCCTCGATCACGCCGCGTTTGACGTGGTCGGCGATCTGGCGGAAATGCGCGTTGCACGGGGTCAGTTCCGACCAGGTGTTGCAGATGCCGATGATCGGTTTGCCGTGGAACTGGTGGTCGGCGATACCCTGATTCTTCATCCAGCTGCGGTACATGAAGCCGTTCTTGTCGGCCGTGCCAAACCATTGGGCGGAGCGCAGGGTGGGTTTCTTATCAGACATGATCGATTCTCTTATTGTATGACTATATTGTTCTGGCTGAGGCGTAACATAAGCGCAATTCGATCTGTTTGGAAGTGTTGTTGCGTAAATAGTATTACTATATAGTCCGCTCCAACGGAGGGAAGGCCCTGGCAGTTTTTGGCGAGAGGCGTCCCCCGAGGTTCTATAACAACAACAATCGGAGACCGATCTCATGAGCCAGGAACTGCGGCTTATTCGTCGCATCACGCTGAAACTGATTCCCTTCCTGATCCTGCTGTACCTGATCGCCTATGTGGATCGCTCCGCCGTGGGCTTCGCCAAGCTGCACATGGGCGCCGACATCGGTATCGGCGATGCGGCTTACGGCCTCGGTGCCGGGCTGTTTTTCATTGGTTACTTCCTGCTGGAAATCCCCAGCAACCTGATGCTCGAACGCTTCGGCGCGCGGCGCTGGTTTGCGCGGATCATGGTCACCTGGGGCGCCATCACCATCGGCATGGCCTTCGTTCAAGGGGCGCACAGCTTCTACGTGATGCGCTTTCTGCTCGGCGCCGCCGAAGCCGGGTTCTTCCCGGGCGTTCTGTACTACATCACGCAGTGGTTCCCGGTTCGCCATCGCGGCAAGATCCTCGGCCTGTTCATCCTCTCCCAACCGATCGCCATGCTGATCACCGGCCCGGTGTCCGGCGGCCTGCTCGGCATGGACGGCATCCTCGGATTGCACGGCTGGCAGTGGCTGTTCATCGTCATCGGTTCCCCGGCGATCCTGTTGACCTGGCCGGTGCTGCGTTGGCTGCCTGACGGTCCGCAACAGGTGAAATGGATGGATCAGCCCGAGAAAGACTGGCTGGCCGGCGAACTGAAAAAGGACCTTGAGGAATACGGCCAGACCCGCCACGGCAATCCGTTGCATGCGCTCAAGGACAAACGCGTGTTGCTGCTGGCGCTGTTTTATCTGCCGGTCACCCTGAGCATTTATGGCCTGGGCCTGTGGTTGCCGACGCTGATCAAGCAGTTCGGTGGCACTGATCTGGTGACGGGTTTCGTGTCGTCGGTGCCGTACATTTTCGGGATCATCGGTCTGTTGATCATCCCGCGCAGTTCCGACCGTTTGAATGATCGCTACGGCCATCTGGCGGTGCTGTATGTGTTGGGGGCTATCGGCCTGTTTCTCAGTGCCTGGCTGACGGTGCCGGTGCTGCAACTGGCGGCGCTGTGCCTGGTGGCGTTCGCCCTGTTTTCCTGCACTGCGGTGTTCTGGACCTTGCCGGGCCGGTTCTTCGCCGGTGCCAGTGCTGCGGCGGGGATCGCGCTGATCAACTCGGTGGGCAACCTCGGTGGCTACATCGGTCCGTTCGTGATCGGGGCACTGAAGGAATACACCGGCAACCTGGCTTCGGGGCTGTATTTCCTCTCGGGTGTGATGGTGTTCGGGCTGATTTTGACCGGCGTGGTTTATCGGTTGCTGGAGCGTAAACACGTGCTGCCGGCGGACCAGTTTGCAGCCAGCGCACGTGGCGCTTCCCGCATCTGACGCAAACCCTGTAGGAGCCGGCTTGCCGGCGATGGCGTCAGCACATTCAACATCATTGTCGACAGGCCGATCGCTATCGCCGGCAAGCCGGCTCCTACAGGGTTCTGCGGTGTTTTTGAGAATTGCTTACAGGAGAAAATTCATGCGTTTGGTTCAATTTGAATTGTTTAACGGCGAGCGCCGGGTTGGCGTGGTCGAGGGCGGTCTGGTCCGCGAGGTGCAGGACGCGCGCACGGTGCGCGATCTGGCGTTGGCGGCGATCGAGGCGGGTGTCAGTCTTGAGCAGCAGGTGAACGCACTGGGCCTGGGCATCAGCCACGACTATGCAGAACTGCTGGCGAAACTGCGCATCCTGCCGCCGCTGGACCATCCGGACCCGGCACACATGCTCGTCAGCGGCACCGGCCTGACCCATCTGGGCAGCGCCTCGGCGCGGGACAAGATGCATCAGCAGGCCGGCGACGAAGCAACGATGACCGACACCCTGCGCATCTTCAAGTGGGGCGTGGAGGGCGGCAAACCGGCAGCGGGGCAGGCCGGTGTGCAACCGGAATGGTTCTACAAAGGTGACGGCAGCATCGTCGTGCGTCCGGGTAAACCGTTCCCGCTGCCGCCGTTTGCCGAAGACGCCGGAGAAGAACCCGAGCTCAGCGGTCTTTACGTCATCGGCCACGACGGCAAGCCGTATCGCCTCGGTTATGCGGTGGGCAACGAGTTTTCCGATCACGTCATGGAGCGCAAGAACTACCTCTATCTGGCGCATTCCAAACTGCGCAGTTGCAGTTACGGGCCGGAACTTCGGGTCGGTGAGTTGCCGCAACATCTGGCGGGCACCAGCCGCATTTTGCGCGACGGCGAAGTGCTGTGGCAGAACGAGTTTCTCACCGGCGAGGCCAACATGTGCCACAGCCTGGAAAACCTCGAATACCACCATTTCAAATACAGCCAGTTCCTGCGTCCGGGGGACGTGCACATTCACTTCTTCGGCACCGCGACCCTGTCCTTTGCCGACGGCATTCGCACCCGGCCGGGGGATGTGTTCGAGATCAGTCAGGCCGAGTTCGGTGCGCCGTTGATCAACGGCATCGCACCGGTTGAAGCGGCCTTCGAGCCCGGCACCATCGGCATTCTTTAAGGAGCAACCCATGATTCTTGGTCAAAACTATATTGGCGGCCAGCGCAGTGCCTGCGGCAGCGTCAAACTCCAGAGCGTCGACGCCAGCACCGGTGAGGCGTTACCTCACGATTTCTATCAGGCCACGCCGGAAGAAGTCGATGCCGCCGCCAAGGCTGCCGCTGCCGCGTACCCTGCTTATCGCAGCCTGAGCGCCGAGCGCCGCGCGCAATTCCTCGATGCCATTGCCGATGAACTGGACGCGTTGGGCGATGAATTTGTCGCCGTGGTCTGCCGCGAAACCGCGCTGCCTGCCGCCCGCATTCAAGGCGAGCGCGGTCGCACCAGCGGCCAGATGCGCCTGTTCGCCAAAGTGCTGCGGCGCGGTGATTTCTATGGCGCCCGGATTGATCTGGCCCTGCCGGAGCGCAAGCCGTTGCCGCGTCCCGACCTGCGTCAGTACCGCATCGGCCTCGGCCCGGTCGCCGTGTTTGGCGCCAGCAATTTCCCGTTGGCGTTTTCCACCGCCGGCGGCGACACCGCTTCCGCCCTGGCCGCCGGTTGCCCGGTGGTGTTCAAGGCGCACAGCGGTCACATGGCCACGGCCGAGCAGGTCGCTGATGCAATCCTGCGCGCCGCGGAAAAAACCGGCATGCCGGTCGGTGTGTTCAACATGATCTACGGCGGCGGGGTCGGCGAAGCGCTGGTCAAGCACCCGGCGATTCAGGCAGTCGGTTTCACCGGTTCGCTCAAGGGCGGGCGGGCGTTGTGCGACATGGCCGCTGCGCGTGCACAACCGATCCCGGTGTTTGCCGAGATGTCGAGCATCAACCCGGTGATCGTCTTGCCCCAGGCCCTGGCCGTTCGCGCTGAAAGCGTGGCCCGTGACCTGACCGCTTCGGTGGTGCAAGGCTGTGGCCAGTTCTGCACCAACCCCGGTCTGGTGATCGGCATTCGCTCGGCGCAGTTCAGTGCGTTTGTGCAGCAGGTGGCGGGGTTGATCAACGATCAGCCTGCGCAAACCATGCTCAATGCCGGGACGTTGAGCAGTTATGGCCAAGGCCTGCAAAAACTCCTCGCGCATCCGGGTGTGACGCACCTGGCGGGTAATCCGCAGCAAGGCAATCAGGCGCAGCCGCAGTTGTTCAAGGCCGATGTCAGTCTGTTGCTCGACGGCGATGAAGTGCTACAGGAAGAGGTCTTCGGCCCGACCACGGTGTTTGTCGAGGTGGCAGATCAGGCGCAACTCAGCGCTGCTTTAAATGGCCTGCACGGACAACTGACGGCAACGATCATTGGCGAACCGGCAGACTTCGAGCAGTTCGGCGAATTGACGGCGTTGCTGGAACAGAAGGTCGGACGAATCCTGCTCAACGGCTATCCGACCGGTGTGGAAGTCTGCGATTCGATGGTCCATGGCGGGCCTTACCCGGCGACGTCCGATGCGCGTGGCACCTCGGTGGGTACGCTGGCGATTGACCGCTTCCTGCGGCCGGTGTGCTTCCAGAACTACCCCGACAGCCTGCTGCCGGAGGCGTTGAAGAATGGCAACCCGCTGCGCATTCAGCGGCTGGTGGATGGCCAGCCGTCGCGTGATGCGCTCTAACGGCTGAACATAAATCCCTGTGGGAGCGAGCCTGCTCGCGATTGCGGACTGTCAGGCACATTGATGTTGAATGTGCCGCCGCTATCGCGAGCAGGCTCGCTCCCACATTTGTTCTGTGTGGTGTGGGAGTTTTGTGGTCGGCTCTGAGCCGCTTCCACATTGCGCTATCATTGCGTCTTTCCCCTTCAAAGATTGACTGCCATGACTGCCTCAACCGACACCTTGCTCAACGCCCTCGAACACTGCGGAATGGTGGAAATCGACGGGTTGCATGCCTTTGAATTTGCCCTCGATGAGGAAGACAACCTGCATGTCGAATGCATGGATGGCAGAAACGCACTGCATTGGGAATTCACCCCCGCTCAGGTTCAAGCGGCAACCTTCGATTCGACTTTGCAGAGCTGGCTGATCAAGGACGACGGCGGCGAACACCGCCTGGTCTGCCTCGGCGACGTCATCAGCGGCGACAACGAAGACGACGAACAAGAGGATGCGTAACCTCTGGCCGTTGTTGATCGCCGGCAGCATCGGCGCAATGGGTGTTCAGGCCGCATCCGCCGACGACTATCAATTGCTCGTGGGTTCCTACACCGCAGGGCAAAGCCAGGGCATTTATCGCCTGAATTTCGACAGCGCCACCGGGCAGCTCGACGCCAAGCCGTTGCAAGTGGTCAACAGCGAAAACCCGTCCTGGTTGACCCTGTCCAACGATCAACGTCGCCTGTTCGTGGTCAACGAAAACGGCCCGGGACAAAAAGACCCGGTCGGGCGCGTCAGCAGTTATGCGATCGACGCCAAAACCCATGCGCTGCGCCTGATCAATCAGGTCCAGAGCCTGGGCAACGAGCCGACCCATTCGAGCCTCAGTGGCGATGCCAGCCACCTGTTCGTCAGCAATTATTCAGTGGCTGAAGACCCCGGCGGCACGCTGGCGGTGTTGCCGGTGGGCGCCGATGGCACGCTCAAAACCGTGGTGCAAATGAGCAGTCATCCGTCCAGCCGGGTCAACCCCGAGCGGCAGATGTCGGCGCATGTGCATTCGACGGTGTCCTCGCCGGATGGCAAGTTTGTGTTCTCCAATGATTTGGGCGCGGACAAGATCTTTGTCTATCGCTTCGATCCGAAGGCCAACCCGGACTTGCCGTTGATCGCGGCCACACCCGCGTCGGTCCAGTTGCCGCCCGGCAGCGGACCACGGCATTTGCTGTTCAGTGCCGATGGCAAACACGCGTGGCTGACCCTGGAAATGAGCGCGCAGGTCGCGGTGTTCGATTACCGCGACGGCACGCTTGAGCAAACGCAAATGGTCGATCTGGCGGCCGGGCAACCGACGTCGGACAAAGCCGCCGCAGCGTTGCATGCATCAAAGGATGGCAAATTCCTCTACGTCAGCAACCGTGGCACCGCCAATCAGTTGCTGGTGTTTGCCATTGACCCTGCGACCGGGCACCTCAAAGA
Source organism: Pseudomonas sp. BF-RE-22 (assembly GCF_019956155.1). NCBI lineage: Bacteria > Pseudomonadati > Pseudomonadota > Gammaproteobacteria > Pseudomonadales > Pseudomonadaceae > Pseudomonas > Pseudomonas sp. BF-RE-22. The sequence goes on from NZ_JAHBDD010000041.1 coordinate 8,412, forward strand.
GCTGCAACGCCGTTCGGTGGAAGGGGATCACCCACGCGAGTTCAGCCTCGATCCGAGTGGCCGGTTCGTGCTGATCGCCAATCAGAAGAGCAACCAGATTGTCGTCCTCGAACGCGATGCCAAGAGCGGTCTGCTGGGTAAAACCGTGCAGAAACTGCCGATGGATGCCCCGAGCGATCTGAAGTTCCTGGTGCGTCAATAGGCCGCAGGCCCCGGTTGATGGGGCCTGCATCCTTCTATTAATGACGCTGATATCTGCTACTGCTACAAAAGATTTCAAGGCGTCAGCCTCGGCAGTTAAGTTTGCTTCACGGCCCCACCGGGCAAGCAAGCCAACTGAATCCGAGGAATACCGCCATGAACTTCAATCTCTTCTCTGTCATCGCCGCATCCGCCATCTCTGCCACCGTTGCTCTGCCAGCCAGCGCCAACGTTGAAATCAGCGACAAAAAATCCCACGCCCAGAGCTACACCCAGAAATACCTGCAACAGAGCGCCAACTTCTACGCAGCCCTGGATCACAAAACCCAAGCCTGAAAGCCAAGCCCTGCACCCTTTATGCAGGAGCGAAGTCACTTGCGCGGATCAAGCTGAAAAGCTTCGAGAAAGCCTGAGTGATGTCGCTCCTGCATAACGCGTTTACGACAGCATCATATTGCTATTAATGCTGCGCTTGATATCACATGGCCATGAGTTTAAATTTGACGCTGATTTATTGACTCCTTCTACTATAAAAAGGATCGACAGCATGGCGATGCGTCTGGCCGTGGTACTCCTGTTCCTCTATTCAACCCCCATTTTATCTGCCGCAACGCCCGTTCCAGGCGAGCCTGACGCTGCCCGAGAGCGCATGATGAGTTTTATCGAAGGCTGAAATAGACTGGCTTAATGATCAACGAAGCTGATGGTGACTATGGATAACCCTGAGTGGTTATCACAGCTTTTTTGATCGATTCTGTGGGCACTGAAACATGCCCACGGAGAACACCATGGCCAGCGCAATCCTCACTTCTGCCAAACACGGCGCCTACCTGGCTATCGGTCTCTACGTGGCGCTGGTGTTGGTTGTCAGCATTACCGCGCAATCGCAACACGAAATCGACGCACCGATTCAGGTCGCTTATCCCGCCATTCAGTTCGAGCACCGCGCACAAAACGCCGTGATCGATCAAGCAGACGTGGCGGGAGTGACAGGGGCATGAAAGGGGGCAAACTCTGGGTCATCGCCTTCCTGGCGTTCATGACCAATGGCTCATCACTGTTGGGCATCGGACAAGCCTCGGCAGGTTCCGTGGCTCGCGCTATCGAAGCCAATCACAACCTCGCTCGCAGCATCGAAACCGAAAAGGCCATGGGCCTGCTGGCCGGTAATCCACCGATCAAACGCCAAGGCGATTTCTTCGGACCGTTCCAGGTCGATTGCTCGGTGCTGCAGATGTGCGAAGTGTTCGCCTGAATCCTGATACGCCACCAACCCTTGTAGGAGCGAGGCTTGCCCGCGAAGCTTTTGGCGGTCTTGATGACCCCTTCGCGGGCAAGTCTCGCTCCTACAGGGGGGGCGGTTATTTCTTCATGATTGATGTGAACAGGTCCGACTCCAGGAATCGCTGTAGCCACGCCTGCAACCGCACGTAAGGCGTCTGCCCGAACCACTCGCGATCGACATGGGCGAACTGCCGTACGAACGGCATCAACGCCACATCCGCCAGGCTCGGATGCACCGCCAGCAAGTAATCGCGGCCTTCCAGCAACGCCTCCAGCCTGCGCAAGAACACCTCACCCTCGCTTCGATAAAACGCCATTGGCTGCTCGGGATAACGCTCGGCGTACTTGTAACGATTCAGGTGCACTTTGAACACCTGATCGTTCTCTTCGATCAACGCGGCGATCTGCGCTTGCCCCACAGGATCATCCTTGAGCAACCAATCCTGCGGATCGTTCTGCGCCAATGCCCAGTGCATGATCGCCAGGCTTTCATCGATGACCTGGCCGTCGACGCTCAGCACCGGCACCGTGCCTTTGCTCGACAGCGCCAGCATCTCGGCAGGCTTGGCCTTCAGGCTGACCTCGACGATGTTCACCGCAACGTCCGAGTAACGCAGGGCCATCCGCGCCCGCATGGCGTACGGGCAGCGGCGGAAGGAGTACAGCGTGGTCATTTCACCTCCAGGGTACTCAGGCCGTTGCCCTGGCGATGGACCTGGATCTGCACCGGGATCCGTTCATGCATTTCCTGGACGTGGGAAATCACTGCGACCTTGCGGCCCTGAGCCTGCAAGCCATCGAGGGCGTCCATTGCCAGTTGCAGAGATTCGGGGTCGAGGCTGCCGAAGCCTTCGTCGATGAACAGCGATTCAATTTTCAGCGTGCTCGACGCCATCGAAGCCAGGCCCAATGCCAGGGCCAGCGACACCAGGAACGTCTCGCCACCCGACAACGAATGCACCGAACGCAGCTCATCGCCCATCTCGGTGTCCATCACCAGCAAGCCCAGCATGCTGCCGCCGCGTTTGAGGCGATAGCGCCGCACCAGTTGCCGCAACTGCACGTTGGCATGATGCACCAGCAGGTCGAGGTTGTAGGCCTGGGCGATCTTGCGGAAGGTGTCGCCGGTCGCGGAGCCGATCAAGGCATTCAAGCGCGCCCAGCGCTGATACTCGCTGTAAGCGTCGGCGATCTGTTGCGCCAGGGCCTGATTGGCGTTCTGCCGGCGCTGGTCCTCGGCCTGTTCGGCGCGCAGTTCGGCGCAACGGTGCTCGCTGGCGGCAAACTGGTTTTGCAGTTCGGTCAGGGCGGTGGCCAGTTGCGCGGCATCGAGATTACCGTTGTGCTGCGCCTGATGGCTGGTCAGACGCTTATCGCGTTCCTGCAACAACACCTTGGCTTGTTCGATGGCTTTTTCGTTGTGCTGCAACCGTTGGCGCAATTCGCTGACCTGCTGGTCGTCGACGCTCAGCAACTGCTCAAGGCCACCGTCATCCAGTTCCGGATGCAAGGCACGCCAGTCGGCAATCTTCAGGCCCAGTTCACGATCTTCGCTTTCAAGGGCGAGCAGGCGGTCTTGCTGCGCTTTCAGTTCCGCTGCCAGTTGCACCAGGTGCGTGCGCACCGATTGCAGTTCCTGACTGACGGTCGTCTGGGCATTGCGCGCCTGTTCGACAGCTTGATCCAGTTGCTGTTGCCAGTGTTCGGCGCTGCTGTGGGAACCGAGCAGTTGCGTCAGTTGCTGCTGGCAAGCCTGTTGCTGCTCGGTGAGCGTGGTGAACTGGCGCTGAGCGGTTTCCAGCTGCTGGACGCGGGTCAGTTGACGATCCTGTTCCTTCTCCAGCGTCTGCTGGCGTTGTAGCTGTTCGCTCAGTTCATCGCGTTGCTGGTCGAGTTGCTCCAGGCGCTGGGCGATCTGCCGGTCGAGCTGCATGAAGGTCGCAGCCGGTTCGTTGCGCAAGGCGTCCAGTGTGTCGGCCGGGAGCAGGGTGCTGAACGCGATCAGCTCTTCGTCCAGGCGCTGACGGTCATTGCTCAACTCGCGTTGCTGGTTGGCCAGATGCTGGGTCGCCTGCTGACTCGCGGATTCGGCGTTGCGCAGTTGCTGTTGCAGGCGCGTGGCGTCCTGTTGCAGGGTGAGCAGGGCGGTCTGGCGCTGTTCGTCCTGCGTGATGCTTTGGTTCAACTGGCTGTTTTGCTGGTTCAACCAGGCATCGCGTTTGGCGCTGTCCTGGGTGAAAAGCTGCGCGGATAACGGGTGCGCATCGAGGCTCGGGGCCAGGCTTTGCTGCTGAGCGAGCAGTTGCTCCTGCTGTTGCAGCAATTCCTTCTGTTGCGCAATCACGCCACCGACTTCGGTACGCAGGTCGGTGAGTTTTTCCTTGAGCGAATCCACCGCTTTTTGCGCGTTGGCCTGTTCGCTTTCATCATGGCGGCCGAGGCTTTGCAGCAGCGCTTCGGGCTGATGATAAGGATGGTCAGGGCTGCCGCAGACCGGGCAGGGCTGATCGTCCTGCAATTGCTCGCGAAGCTCTTCGACACTGGCGCTGCGTGCCAGACGCTGACGTTCCAGCAGTTCGCGGGTCACCGTCAGGGTCTGTTCGGCCACGGTCAATTCGTTTTTGGTTTTCACCCCGTCCTGGGTCAGGCGGTCGCGCTCCTGCTGGGCAACGGTTTGACGTTGCTGCAATTCGGCGATGCGCTTGTCCAGTTCCTGCTGGCCAGTCCACAGTCGCGTCAGCTCTTCAATGGCGCGCAGTTGCTTGCGGTTGTCCTGCAACAGAGTGCCCAGCAGCTGGATCTGTTCGGCTACCGCATCAGGCTCGGCGCCGGCCTCTTTGTAGAGCACTTCCAGATTCTGTTTTTGCGCCGCCAATTCCTCGGCGGCATGGGTAGCGTTCTGCTCCAGAGAGGCCAGTTCTGCCTGCCCCTTGTTCAATCGATTGCCGATCAGCATCAATTGTTGCAGGCGGTCGCGGTAAGCGTTCCAGGCATCGCTGAGCGGCGCCAGATGGGTGCTTTGCTCAAGTTCGGCGGCAATCCGTTGCAGACGCTCGGCAACCCGGTTCTGCTGCTCAAGCAAACCTTGAATCGTCTGTTGGCCTTCGGAGCAGGCCCGTTCCGCTTGCTGCTTGAGGTCGGCGCTGAGGCCGGTGTCCTTGATCAGGCGGGCGAGGGTGCTTTGCGCCTCAAAGGCCTGGCGCAGCAGTGGCGCGCTTGAGGTGTGTTGGCTTTGTGCCTCGATCAGCGCGGTTTGCGCCGCGCTGAGACTGTGTTCGAGTTGCGTCTGACGGGTTTGCAGATCCTGTTCTTGCCCGGTGTGCTGCTGGATCTGCGCGGCCAGCGGCGTGAGCTGTGCGGTCAGTTCGGTCTTGCGGGCGAACTGGTGCCGTTGTGGTGCCAGTTGTTCCAGTCGAGTCAGCTTCAAGCGTTCGCTGGCCAGGTTTTCCCAATCCTGCCGGGCGCTGGTCAGTTGCTCGGTGGCGCTGAGCTGCTCGTCCTGCAATTGGCGCAGCTCTTTCAGCCAGGTGTGTTGCAACTCCAACTGTTTGAGTTGTGCCTGTTGAGTCTTCAATTGCTGCTGTGCTTCGTTGAAGCGTTCATCCAGTTCTGCGCGGGCTTCGTTCGACAGCGGCGTGACGCCGGTGGCCTGATCCTGCAACAGCTTGTGCGCTTCACGGGCCTCTTTGGCCTTGTCGAAGGCGCGACGGCCGAGACGCGTGTAGAGCGCGGTGTCGGTGAGTTTTTCCAGCAGTTCGCTGCGTTCGTTGTCGTTGGCCTTGAGGAACGCACTGAATTCGCTCTGGGCCAGCAACACGGCACGGGTGAACTGCTCGAAGTTCAGGCCCAGGACTGCTTCGAGCTGGACCTTGAATTCAACCTTCTGACTGGCCAGCAGTTGATCCAGATCGATGTCGCGCAAGCTCTGACGGCTGTGTTGCAGCTTGCCGCCGGCCTTTTCCCGGGCGCGATTGGCTTCCCAGCGCGCGCGGTAGCGACGGCCATCGATGCCGACGAAATCCACTTCGGCATAGCCTTCGCCCGTACCGCGACGCAGCAACGTGCGCGGGTCGCCGGTGCTGATCTCGCCGTCGGCGTCCGGCGCTTTGGCCGACACTTGCGCGTTGCTCAGCCGCGGCACGGCGCCGAACAGCGCCAGGCACAAGGCATCGAGCAAGGTGCTTTTACCGGCACCGGTCGGCCCGGTGATGGCGAACAAACCGGCGCTGGCCAATGGTTCGGCGGTGAAGTCGATTTCAAACGGCCCGGCCAGGGAGGCGAGGTTTTTCAGACGGATCGCGAGAATTTTCATGGCTGTTCGCTCTCCATTTGCACGTCTTGCAACAGCTCGGCGAAGTCCTTCAGCGTTTGCTCATCGACCTCGCTGCCGTAGTTGTCCTGCCAGGCGCGGCTGAACAATTCCTGAGGCGTGAGCTGGTCCAGTTCAACCAGGGTCGCACCGTCATCGAGGCCATCACGGCTGCCGTTGCCGGCGTACTCAGCGGCGATGCGCACCAGGCGCACGGCTTTGCCTTGCAGCGCGGTTTCGACCTGATGGCGCAAGTCGGGTTGTGGCTCGTCGAGGCGCACCCGTACTTCCAGCCACGGCTGACGCTGAGTGTCGGCGAGCAAGTCGATGTTCGGCAGGTCGCCCAGTTGCAGCAGGATGTCAGCCAGAGGTGCCGGGCCGATACGTTGCAGGTTGACGGCGCGGGGAATCAGTTTCGGTTCGACGCTGATCAGGGTTTCGCCGTCGAGCCGGACGTCGAGAATCTGATGCTGATAACCGATTTCGGAGAACGACAATGGAATCGGCGAGCCGCTGTAGCGAATGCGTTCTTCACCGTTGACCTTCTGTGGTTTGTGCAAGTGGCCAAGGGCAACGTAGCTGATGCTCGGGCCGAAGAGACTGGCGGGCAGCGCTTCGGCGTTGCCGATGATCAGGCTGCGCTCGGAATCTTCGGACACCGAACCGCCGGCCATGTGCGCATGACTGATGGCAATCAGCGCCTGACCTTTCTTGCGTTTGGCGTTGGCGGCTTCGATCAGCCACTCGTGAACCTGGCCGATCCCGCGCAGGTAGTTGTCGCCCAGGTGCGCGCCGGTCACTTCGGCAGGTCGCAAAAATGGCAACGCCAGGCACCAGGCGACGGTTTTGCCCTTGGCGTCCGGCAGTGGCAGCAGCAGGCGCTCGGCGTCGAGTTGGCCGTCATCCAGCCACAACACGCGACCCAGCGCATGCGTGCGCAAACGGCGCATCAACGGTGCAGGCAGTTCGATGCGCGAGCCGGAATCATGATTGCCGGCGATCATCACGATGGTCAGCTTCGGCTGCTGTTCGTGGGCGCTGACGATGAAATCGTAGAGGCGTTCCTGGGCTTTGACCGGTGGATTGACCGTATCGAAGATATCGCCGGCGATCAACAGCACATCGGGCTGGTCCAGTTTCAGTTGATGCAGCAGCCAATCGAGGAAACAGCCGTGCTCGAAATCGCGTTCCTGGCCGTGCAGGTTCTGCCCAAGGTGCCAGTCGGAGGTGTGAAACAGACGCAAGGCGAGCTCCGTAGGAAATAAGGTGATGGCCGCGTGGGAAATGATGAGCGGCTAAAGAGGGGAGAGTTTACTGGTAAACAGGTCGGATGTGGCCACGCGCGGACCCTGTTGTGGCCCGCGGACAATGTGGCAAAGGGAAAACCCTTCCTTTACCAGGGGCCAGTTTGTTGCTCGTTATGGAAAACACCTTATGCGCTACGTTTGCCGGTCGGATTTGCGCGCTGCACCTCGGCAAAAATCTCGGTGATCGGTCGGCGTGGCTGGCGTTTGTGCAAGGCGCGAACCTGGGCGCTCATCCGCACGAGTTCTTCGCTGGGTTTCGCCCATTGTTCCTTCGGCAGCGGCTCGGACCATTGGCGCATGACGTCGGGCATGGCCTGCGGGCCGATTTTCTGAATACGGCGCACTTCCCATTCGACCAGGTGGTTGGGAATCGTCCAAAAGGTCATGACGTGGTACAGGTACCAGAAAAACCCTGAGAGCCGGTTGCGCTGGCCGTCGCGGATTTGCTGGTGCAGGCGCGCGCGGGCGTTGTGGAAGGTGTGCAGGCCTTCGCGGGGCGGGTCGTCGGGGCCTTGCAGGTCTAGCGGGTCCTGAATGGATTTGAGGTCGTTGACCTCGTACTCCATGTAGCCGCGAATCGCTTCCCAGTGGCTGATGGCCAAGGAGAGGCCGAAGCAGGGGAATTCGACGCTGGTCAGGGTCTCGCCGTGCTGGAAACCGATGCCCATGCCGTATTGGCGGTGGATGCCGTATTGGGTGGCGCCTTGGGCTTCTATGATCCAGGCGGAGAGGGATTCCCAGGGGACGAAGACGGGTTTGGTGGCGTTTTCGGGCATGAAGCAGACTTCGCGGCGCTGGCGGTTGAATCGGGTGGGGATGATGCTGAGGCGTTTTTTGTGGTTGTGATGCCAGACGGCCAGGCCGATGAGAAGAGAGCAGAGGCCTGTTACTAGCGCGTAGCCATAGCCTTCATCGAATAAACCGGTTACCGAGTCCCAGATATCTTCCCAGCCGTAACCAAAAATTACGCCTAGAAATCCAGTGAATAATGGGAATAGGAATACAACCATAAAGGTCCCGCTGAAGGGTAAGCCTAGTATGACCTGCCATGAAAACACCTCTGGCGATCCCAATCCGAAGTCCATGAACACCTCATTGAACTCCCCGATATGAGGTCCATGCGGCGGCAGTGCTGTCGGCAGGGGCAATGGTGCGAGATAAGTGATCCTGCCGCTGGGAAACAGTTCGACGTCACCGGCGTTGCGGGAGGGCTCAAGGTGCGAGGGAGTTGGAGATACATCAATCTTGGTGGGCATGGTCAGCCAGCTCCAGTAGGTGGGTTTCAACCAGCAACAGCGGTGGATGCCCGGTGACGGATTGACGGGGCGACGAAGGGAAGCGGCCCTGTCCATGGCTGTCACCGCTCATGCGCGACGTTTGTCCGTTGGATTTGCGCGCTGCACCTCGGCAAAGATCTCTGTGATCGGTCGGTGTGGCTGGCGTTTGTGCAAGGCGCGAACCTCGGCGCTCATCCGCACGAGTTCTTCGCTGGGTTTCGCCCATTGCTCTTTCGGCAGCGGCTCGGACCATTGGCGCATGACGTCGGGCATGGCCTGCGGGCCGATTTTCTGAATACGGCGCACTTCCCATTCGACCAGGTGGTTGGGAATCGTCCAAAAGGTCATGACGTGGTACAGGTACCAGAAAAAAACCGAGAGCCGGGTGCGCTGGCCGTCGCGGATTTGTTGATGAAGGCGTGCGCGAGCGTTGTGGAAAGTGTGCAGGCCTTCGCGGGGCGGGTCGTTTGGGCCTTGGAGATCTTGAAGGTCCTGAATGGATTTGAGGTCATGGATTTCGTGTTCCATGTAGCCGCGGATCGCTTCCCAGTGGCTGATGGCCAAGGAGAGGCCGAAGCAAGGGAATTCGACGCTGGTCAGGGTCTCGCCGTGCTGGAAACCGATGCCCATGCCGTATTGGCGATGGATGCCGTATTGGGTGGCGCCCTGGGCTTCGATGACCCAGGCGGAAAGGGATTCCCAGGGGACAAAGAGCGGTTCGGTGGCGCCTTCGGGCATGAAGCAGACTTCGCGGCGTTGGCGATTGAAGCGGGTGGGGATGATGCTGAGGCGTTTTTTGTGGTTGTAGAGCCAGACGGCGAGGCCGATGAACAGTATGAAGGGGCCGCCTACGAGGGCGTTTTTGCGGCCTTCATCAAACATACCGACCATTGAGTCCCAGATGTCCGCCCAGCCGTAACCAAAAATCACTCCCAGAAAACCAGTGAATAGTGGAAATAGAAATACAACCATAAAGATGACACTGAATGGTCCTCCTAGTATGACTTGCCATGAAAATATCTGCGGTGAGCCCAGCCCGAAATCCATGTACACCTCATTGAGTTCCCCGATGTGAGGCCCCAACGGCGGCAGCGGTGTCGGCAATGGCAGGGGCGCGAGATAGGTAATTCGCCCACTCGGAAACGGCTCGACGTCACCGGCGTTGCGGGATTGCTGGGGAACCGGGTCAGGCATGGGGGCATCACTCTTGGTGGGCATGGTCAGCCAGCTCCAGCAGGTGCGGTTCAACCAGCAACAGCGGGGGATGCCCGGTGACGGATTGACGGGGTAACGAAGGGAAATGGCCCTGACCGCGCGGGTTGAGGTGAATAACGTCAATCTGCGATTCCCACTCCCCCTTGGCGTTCAAGGTCTGTATACAGACGACCAGCTCCAGTGTTTCGGACGCCGGGGTAAATTCGGCGCCAGGGTCCAATGGACAGTGCAGGCACAGCACCAGCCGATCCGGGGCTGCTTGCGCGATGCGCAGACTGTTCACCACTTCAGTGCTGATGATCGACTTGCGTTCTTGCGGCACATCTCGGCTGTGCAGGGGAACGGAAATGCGCTGGGCACCGATCCCCAGGCGATGAGCCGGTTGACCACTCAAGGGTGGCTGAAAGTCACTGAGCTTGTGCCTTGGCAGGACCAGGTGAATGTCTCTGGGTTTGGCTTTCAGCAGCAGGTTTTTCAGCCACGAGTCATGCTCGTTCGGGCCCAGTTGCGCATACGGCGCGTTAAGCAAATAGCCCAGATAGCGTTGATATTCGTCCAGGGTATGGTCGCCACGCTTGTCGGCATCCAGACTCCAGGGTGTGGTTTGCAGCCATTTGTCGTGGGCGCTGAGGTTGTAGCGGTTGTACAGCCAGGTGCCGACCAGTTCCAATACGGTGAACAGGGCGCCGGCCAGGTTGACGCGGAAGAACACCGTGGACAGTCGAGTGCCCGCGGCGGCCCAGGCAGTCGTTCGGGCTTCTGCCCCCCGTGCTGTAAGTACTTTGAAGGTAGCGTGGGTCGTGTGGCTTAAACCATAAGCATTAATGCCCGTCATGCCGCCTGCGCCCACTGTGGCAAGCTCGGCACTGGTCTGGGCCAAGCGATCTCCGCTACGTGTCGCTTGCTGCCATTTTTGCTGTTGTGAATTGAAACTGGAAAGTGAAGAAAAGAGACCAAGGCTGTAAGTAAAAAAGCCCAACCCAATATGCATTTTCCCTATCCTTACACGCACATTCTGCAAAGCATGAATCTGAAGTCCTGCGACGAGATCTGCGCTTCGCGCTTTCAGAGCGGTATCAGCCAGACTTTGCGCCGCCGTAAAACCAGCCGCTCCCGTTGCGGTCAGCGCGGCAAAGAAATTGCTCCGTTTCTTGGGATTTTTCGTTTGATTCATCATCTCCCTATACACCGAAACCAAATTCACCCCCTGCACCAAAAACACCAACAACCCCATCCCCTCACTTCGAATCAACTCTCCATTTGGCACGCCTTGAACCCCCAGGCGAATATCCTTCAGCAAACTCCGCACCTCCATCTGCTGCGCCGGTGGAAACACCACCGTCACTCCCGCCCGAGCCTGTGTCGCGCCATGCAACCGCACCGACTGATCCGGCAGTTCCGCAATCGGGCTCAACGCGCTGGCCAATCGTCCTTCCAGCAACGTCAACTGCCGACGCACGCGCAGGATCTCGTCCTGCAGCTCCACTGCCCGTGGCGTCTTGTGCCCCTGGCGATTCTTGTTGTGGGTGATCTCGTTGCGTTCGCGGGTCAGTACTTGCAGATAGTCGCGTTCCCTGAGCAGTTCCTTGAGCTGGGTTTGCAGCGCCGCGTGTTCCGCCGGGCTGGCGACGGTGAAGGTCACGCCGGTGGTTCTTGCGGCGTCGAGGATCCGTCCCGATAGCGCCTTGGGCAGTTTGCGGAACAGCTCGTCGAGGTCGGGGATTTTCTCGCCCGTCAGATCGAACCCCTCCAGCACCTGGCTCAAGCCCTGGTTCAGCGCGGGGCTGAGGCTGTGCCGGGCTGCGTCAGCGACAGTGCGGGTGTGTTCCGGTAAGTCGTCGAGCGCCGGCAGGTGCGGTCGTTCGATCTTGTTCAGCTCGGCCAGCCAGAGCGGCAGGTTGTTGAACCACCCCAACACGGCATTGAACACGTTGGTGTATTGCGCGGCCTTTTCCGATTGCAGGCGCAGCGGCAAGGTATGGAACAGCGGTCGGGTCAGTTCCGGGTGTTTCTCCAGATATCCGAGCAGGATGGCGCTGGCGTGGTCGCTGCGGCAGATGTCCTTGAGGCAGGCGTATTCGGCGGTGAAGGCCTGATGCAGTTGCTGTTGATCCTGAGCGTCGTAGTACCAGGCCGAACGATGGAAGTGACCCGCCGCCACCAGCCCCGTGCGGTCGGCGGTGAGACGATCGAGCATGCGGTTCCAGCGGCTGAGGTCGTCGCGATGCCGATCCAGCGCCGCGTCCATGGCCGGGCGGTCGATCAAGTCATTGATCCCGCGTTTACCGCTGAGCCATGAGCCGTCGAGCCCCTCACTGACACGTCGGTGGTGGTCCTGGCCGAGGTGAATCAGCGTGTGCAGGTGACGGTCGACAAAAGCGTCGGGCGCGCCGGCGAAATGTTCGCGCGTGTAAAAGCGCCGATCGGCGGCTGCAATGGCGCGCTCTTCGGCCGTGAAGTCCGGCGTGAGGCTGTCGAACCGGTTCAGCTCACGAGCGCCATCGACGGCTTGATTGCGCAATGACTCCAATTCCGGCGGTGCCGGTACGTCCAGCGGTTCAACGTTGCCACCCTTGTTCAGGTAGTCGAGCAAGGCCTGGCGAGTGCGTTCGCGATCCGGCTCCGGCAACTGTTCCAGATCGTCGAACAGTGCCTTGACCTTCGGGTGGGTGTCGGCCTTGCCCAGGGCACTGATGTCTTCGGCACTGAGCTGGCTCAGGGATTCGATGTAACAGGCCAACAGGTAATCGCGTTCGTTGTTATCGGCATTGATCCAGTCGTTGACCCAACCGACGACAGTATCCTGGTACTCGGCCAGGTCGCGCAGCACACCGAGGTCGTCATTCACCACGAGGAACAGCGTGTCGTCCTGATAAGGTCCGCGCACCTGGCCCAGAAACTCACCGATATGCGCCTCGCGAAAGCGCCGTGGCTGCTCCCACAAATAGGGTTCACGCTCGTGCTCGGGGGCATCGCTGACCTGCACTGTCGGCAGCGTCACGGCATCGGTTTGCGCCTGTGTGGTCGGCACGGTCGCAAGTTCCGCCAGCCACTGTTTGCCTTGGTCGACCGTGAGCAAGTGCTCACCACCGGTGTCGCAATCCACCGGACCCAGGTCGACGACTTGCATGAAGTGCTCGCGCTCCTCACGGCTGTCGAGCACTTGCGCGCATTTGGTCGCCGTCCATTGCACTTCGGCAAAGTTCACATACAGGGTGCTGCGTCTTGAAAAGATCAGCGCCGGACGTTCCTCAATGGGCGTGCGCTGATCGCTGCCGACCTTATTGCCCTTGTGCAGCAGGGCGCTGATCAATCCGTTGTGCACCTGATATTCGTGGAGTTCACCGGTCACGCTGTCGATCACATACAACCAGCCATCGCGCAGCATACGAATACCCAACGGACGGGCCGTCAGGGCGTAGGGTAATTTCAGTGCGGAGCCGGGATCGAGGGGCTTTTCCACCAGGCCATAGCGCAGGGGCAGCAACTGCACTTGGGTTTTGCGCAGAGGGCAGGCACCGGGGGATCCGATGGCGGTTTTCGAGGCGGCCGCCGCCGCAAGGTTGGCAGGGTGGGTCATGGTCGTTCCCCTTCAGTGGCAAAGCGGCAGGCCAGATCAGCGGCCAGCGCGACGCGCTCACCGGGCGATTGCAGCGATGACGTGTGAAGCAATTGGGCGATGTGCGGATGTTGTTCGAGCGCCGAGCCGTCCAGCCAGGCCATGACGTTGGCGTAGTAAAAAAGCTCGGATTGGCCACTCAGGCCGAGGGTGATGGCTTGCGCCTCCAGTTGTTCAAGCGATGGCCAGCGTTGAGCGACGGTTTCGCCGCGGTGGCGAGCAGGGAAGTGCGTGAGCAAATGGGCGTCGAGTTCGAGCAATGCCCGGCGCCGATCAACATGTTCCAGTGCTGCATTCAGTTCAGGGCTCAGGCGATAGGGCGTCGGCAGCTCAGGGCATTCATTCAACAAGGGGTGATGACGATGCCAATGGACCTCGACGCTGTCGGCCATCACCAGGCAGGAAATCGGGCCGAACAAACGCTGATCGCCGCTGCCGAACAGCGCCTGTGCCACAGCCGCATCGGCCAGGCGCAAAACCACCGGCAGGCCTTCTGGCAACTCAACGGTCAGCAGTTTGCGTAAGTGTTGAGCGACGTCATGTGCGGGCTGGCTGCTGAACAACAACACTCCCCACTCTTCGTGCGCCTGTTGCAGATAGAACTGAAAAACCGGGTCGTCAGTACCTGGAATGGCCACCAGCAGCGGTGAGATATCCCGCAGTGCGGTGAAGGGGGCACTGTCATACAGCGCAACCGTGCTGACAGCGGGATTGAGTGTTTTCAAGCGCTGCGGCAAATCGCTGAAGGTCGTGCCGTCCAGCAACAGGAACGCCTGCTGCTCGCTCCAGGGCAGGTCTTCAGGCAAGGAAATCGAAAGTTTCATGCTTGGGCGGCCTCGCAAATCAGGCAGCGCGAAGCACGAGTCGAAACCAGGGCGCGGCGTTGCTGCGCCACGTGAAACGCCACTTCCAGCAAGGGCAATGCGCCCGGCATCAGCGGCTCTGCCGGCAGGCTCATGGGCGGTGAGCCGCCCTGCAGAATCGGAACGCTGCTGAAAATACCTTCCGGCCCCAACACCAGCCATTGACCGCCACCCACGAGCCCCAGGTGCGTCCCGCCATTGATCACGACTTGTTGCACGGCGCTGAAGTGGAGTTGTTGCGTAGCGCTGAGTCGTTGATTGGCGACGCGAACATGCTGCGAGCCAAGGACCACGAGGTGATCATCCTGCCTGAGTTCGGTCAGTCGGTTGCCTTGGGTCAAGTGGCGTTCTTCGCCGCGCAGTTCGTGGCTGCTGATGCCACCGACCAGCACGCTGCGCTGGTTGTCGACCTGAAGGCGGTCATCGTTCAGAACGTGCTGCACGAAATCGCGCTGGGCGCGCAGGGCAATTTCCTCGGCGCCTTTTCTGTCCTCGATGCGCAGTTCGTTGTAACCGCCACCGCCGGGGCTGCTTTGGCTACGGAAAATGCTGCGGGTGTGCTCGGCGGGCAAATCCAGAGGTACCGGTGTCGCGGCGTTGGGCAGGCAGGCAACGACGACGGGTTTGTCCGGATCGCCCTCAGTGAAACCCACCAGCACTTCCATGCCGACTCGCGGGATTTGCACACTGCCGTAGCGGTCATGGGCCCAGCCCGTGGCGACACGCAACCAGCAACTCGATTGTTCGTTGCGCTGGCCGTCGCGGTCCCAGAGCAGCTGGACTTTGACCCGCCCGTACTGATCACAATAAATCTCTTCCCCGGGCGGCCCCGTAACGACGGCATGCTGGTTGCCCGTCATCCGGGGCTTGGGGTGTTCCAGGGACGGTCGGAAAATCACCTCCCACGGCGTGGCGACAAATTCGTTACGGTAACCCTGACGAAATCCATCCTCCGGGCTGGTGTCAGGCATCGACTCCTCAAGCACCTGCGGCTGTAAGCCGACATGCTCGACTTGCGTCAACAACCACAGTCCGTTCCATTGCGCGCGAGGGTGTTCGGCCATCTCGACAAAGTGGCCACTGCGCAGGGCACTTTGGTCGCTGCGTCCGCTGGCGAGCCGGTAATCGGCGCGGTGACGTTCCAGTGCCTGGTTGGCCAGATGTTTACCACGGTCTCGATGGAGGAACTGGCCTGGAAACGCATAGTCCTCAAGGTGCGGGGCCAGCGGTTTTTCAGACTCGCTGTCGAGTTGCAGGTCCGGTTTCTCGAAGTCGTAATCACGACGGCTGACGTGGGTCGGGCGGGTATTCAGTTGCAGCTTGAATTGGTCGATGACTGGCGATTCGGCGACCATGCCGCTGGCTTGCCTGTACGCGGTTGACCGTTCTGGTGTCGGAAAACCGGTTTGATCGTCGCCGAACACCAGCACATGCCCCTCGGCGCTGTGCTGGAAGTGGAAGTGCAAACCTTCCTCTTCACACAGCCTTTGAAGAAAATGCAGGTCGGTTTCGTACTGAACACAATAAAGTCGGGGCCGGTACTCGGCGCTCAGTTGGAATCGCCAGGTATCGGGCTGTATTCCCTGCTCTTTGAGCACCTGTTCGATGATTTTCGGCACGCTCTGGTGCTGAAAAATACGCTGGTTGTGGCAGTGGGTGAGATAGGCGAGGCGGGGCACCAGGGTCATCTGATAGCGGGTCAGGCGTTTGCCGCTATCGCCTTGGGCGATTTGATAAACCTGCCCGTGAAGGCCCGCGTCGTCTGGCCCGAAGCGCAGAAAAGCCGAACGATGCAACAGTGCATCGAGGTCCAGGTCGGGGCGCTCGCTGACCAGCTCCAGCTTGACTTCGTAAGGCCGGTTAAGTGCTTCCTTGGCACGGAACTCGACGACCTGAAGGTCGTGGGGGAAACCTTCAATATCGAGTCTGAAAATGACGGGTTTGACGGCGCTGAACATCCACATTTCCTTGTGTCTATTTCAAGACACCGGACTTTGCGTGGATCGCCTGAATAGCACAGTCAGACGTTTCGATATTTAGCGTAGGAAGGATCCGTTAAGCGCCGGATCGCTGTCGAAGGTTCTGACGTGACAGGGCGTCATCCGTAGGAATTTCGTCTCAACAGTCAGTGAGCGTTACTTCGGGTAGAGCGGTGGCAGGCCGCTGTCGCCGACCGGGTCTTGAACCCGCTCGGCAATCGGGATCGCCTTAATCGCGCGCCACAGTTCTTCACCCTGCCAATGCTGGCCGGTTTCGCTGTACAGCGCCCCGTTCAAACCATCCAGCGCGTCCGACAACGGCACGAATCGCGCCGCCATGTCGGCCAGGGTTTCCGGTTGTTGCCGGGCCCAGGCGTCGAGGGCCTGGCGGGTGGCGTGGGAGTCGTTGGCCTGACAGGCGCGCTTGAGGTCGTCGAGCACGGTACGCGGGCTCGGGCCGGTCTGGGCCGCGCGCAGGATCGCCGGTTGCGAGCGGGCACGCCACCAGAGGCCGAAACCCAGCAGGGTGGTGCAGGCGAGAATGACGGTGCTGAGTTTCCACCACCAGAGCGCTTCATTGTCGGCAGGGGAAATGACCAGCGGCGTGCCGGCCGGGGTATCAACCATCAAGCCCGGGTTGTTGGCCACTTGCAGCGTCCGCGCCGGCAGGCTGCTGTGTTCCAGATGATCTTCGAAGGTGTTCCACCAAACCACATCCACAGCCGGCAACTCGACGTTCCCCCGCTGCACAGGCACCAGTGCCTCACGGTCCTCGCGGCTGCCGATCAGGCCGCGCTCGCTATTCTGGTTGACCAGCACCGGCTGATCCGGATAGCGCCGCAAGCCGTTGACGTCGGTGGCCGGCAATGGCGGCAGTTGTGAACTGGCCAAACCTTCGGCTTCCAAAATCAGGCTGCGAGTCAGCGAGTCACCCACTTGCGTGTGATCCGGTTCCGGATTCCAGCTCTCGCTCAGGGTCAGGCTGCGGGCCGGCAGCCAAGGCACGTCAGCCGGGTAAGTGGCAGGTTTCGGCTTGACGGTCAGCGGCAGTTCGACCGAGCTGACACGCATCAATTTGCCGGATTTCGGCACCTGGGACTCGACGTCCTTGGCCGGCTGCGCGTCCACCAGCGTGGCGCTGAAAACCTGCGCCGGAATGGTCAACTGGCCGCTGTGTTGCGGGTAGATCGCGTAGCGCAATTCGATCACGCCATGGCGCAGGCCGTTGATGTCTTTTTCGTAAGTGCGCGACTCGCCCAACTGCTCGATGCGCGCATCGGGAATCTGCAGCGGAGTCAGGCTGCTGTCGTCATACAGCGACACGGAATGGTAGATGCGCAAGGTCAGGAGCGCCTGGGCCTGCACGTACACGCTGTTTTGATCGAGGCTGGCGTCGATGAATACCGGGGCCAGTTTTTGCGTGCTGTCCTGGGTTTCGCTCTCGACCACTTGCAAGGTGATCGGCTGGCTCTGCACATCGCCCAGTTGCAGCGACGGAATCACCACGCTGCCGTTCTGGCGAGGCAGCAGGGTGATGATCCAGCGGGTGGTGGCGCCGTTGCCGCCGTTAAGGGTCGTCAACTGGTTGACCTGGCGGGTGCCGCGCACTTCAAACAGCGGCTCCAGCGCCGTCAGGTCAGGCTTGCCGAACTGGGTGACATCGTTGGACTCCAGGGTCAGCTCGACCGTTTCGCCGGAGTTCAGGCGACTGCGGTCGACACTGGCGACCAGTTGCGCAGCCTGGGCCTGAACGGTCCAGATAAACAGTGCAAGCATGAAAGCGGTGAAGCGGGTCATCGGGTTTTTTCCTGATCCTGATGTTGCTGCTGTTCGTACCAGAATTTGCGCCTGAGCAATTCGCCCGGGTCGTCCGGGATCTTGCGCAGCCATTGTTCCAGCGCCTGGCGCTGTTCGCCATCGATGGTATCGCTGGCAGGGCGCAACGGCGGGGTGGTGCTTTGTTCGTCGCCCAACTCGCTGCCGGGCACCTCATTGGTGCCGGGGCGCGCCGGTGTCGTATCCGACTGTTCTGCGTCGGGTGCCGTCGTCTGGGCATCGGACTTCGGTTCGCCACTGTTCGACTGTTGGGTGGCTGCACCCGGGGGTGGCTCCTGCGGGGTCCCGGCCTCGTCGCCTTCGTTTTTGTCCGGTTCAACGGGTGCCGGCGTGTTTTTCTGCTTGATCAAGCTTTCCACCAAGGCCTTGTTGGTCTGCGCCGGGCGCAGATCCGGTTGCCGCTCCAGTGCCTGATCGTAAGCATCCAGCGCTGCTTCCAACTCACCGCCTTTGGCCAGGGCGTTGCCACGATTGTAGTGGGCGTGGGCATCATTGCCTTCGGCGAACCGCTGGGCGGCGCCACTGTAGTCGCCGGCCTCGTAGAGCGCCACGCCTTGCCATTGCCGATCCTGGAAATGCTGCGCGGCCTCGGCCGGACGCTTCTTTTTCAACAGATGCAGGCCTTGCTGGTCAGGGCGCAACCACAAGTCTTCGAAGTCGAAGTCGAAGGCATGGCTCGGCTGCGGCAACAGGAACAGCAGCGGCAGGCAGAGCAGCCAGCCGCGTCGCCCGGCGCAGGCCGCCAACAGCAACAGCGGCAACAACAGCCAATAACCCTGATCGGCCCAGCTATCGAGACGCAGGGTCTGGCCGTCATTGCGCAAGTTGCGCGGGCCATCGAGCAAGCCGAGGGCGCGCAGGTCGGCATCGTCCAGGCGCGCGTGGCGATAGCGCCCATCGAGGCCGTTGACGAACGCTTTCAGGTTCGGCTCGTCGAGGTGCGGCACCAGAATCGCGCCCTGATCATCCTTGAGGAAACTGCCGTCCTCCTGAGTGATCGGCGCGCCTTCGGCGGTGCCGATGCCGAGCATCAAAAACCGGGTCGCCTTGCCGTCGAGCGCCTGTTGAATGCCTTCGCGTTCCAGTTCGGTCAGGGACGAGCCGATCAGCAGAATCCGGCCGTCCCCCAGCGCGCCCTGATTCAGCAGCGCAAGGGCCTTGGTCACCGCGAGATCGGCGCGATGGCCGGTCTGGGGCATCAACGACGGCTTGAGCGCCTCAAGCAGATTGCGACTGGTAGACAGGTCATCCGACAGCGGCACCAGCGTGTGTGCGCTGCCGGCGTAGACGACGATGGCGGTCTGGGCGTCGCTGCGGTTTTGCAGCAGGTCGAACAGCTTGCGCCGGGCCTGTTCCAGTCGGTTTGGCGTCACGTCGGTGGCGAGCATCTCCGGGGTCAGCTCAAGGATCACCACCAGCGGGTCGGCGGGTTTCTGGCTGGCTTGCTCGACGCGCTCCCAGCTCGGCCCCAACAGCGCCAGAATCGTCAGCAGCCACGCCACACCGAGGGCGACCCACGGCAATTTGCTGTCGCGACCGTTGCCGCCACTGAGCAGCGCGGAATGAAAGGCCGGCGGCAGAATCATCTGCCAGCGCCCGGCGCGCTTCTGTCGATGCCAGAGTTGCCAGAGCAACCAGCCGAGCAGCGGCAACAGCAGCAGCCACCAGGGACGGAACCAGTAAGGCCACAGCGCACTCATCGGCGCCTCCGCAGGCGCAGGCGCTTGAGTCGCTGGCGCCAGTCAGGCAGTTGCGTTTGCAAGAACAGATCCTTGGTAAACAGGCGCTGCAACGGGTTATCCGGCCAGCGTTCGCGCGCCACCAGCAACAGGCTCAACAGCAGCGCCATCGCCAACGGCCAGTGATACAACGCCTGCGCCGGGCGGGCCTGGGTCGGTTGCTGGGTCACGGGTTCCAGTTGATCGAGGGTTTCCTTGATCGTTTGCAATTCCTTGCCGTCGCGAGCGCGGAAATACTGGCCGCCCGTGGCGGCGGCGATGGCCTTCAGCGCGGGCTCGTCGAGGTCCAGGCTCGGGTTGATGCCGAGGAATCCTGCGGTGCCGCTTTGCTCGGGATCGGCGCCGATGCCGATCGGGTAGATTTTCACGCCTTCCTTGGCCGCCAGCCGCGCGGCGGTCAGCGGGTCGATTTCGCCGCCGTTGTTGGCACCATCGGTGACCAGAATCAGCACACGGCTTTGCGCCGGACGCAGGCGCAGGCGTTTGAGCGCGAGACCGATGGCGTCGCCGATGGCGGTGTTTTTACCGGCGATGCCGATGCGCGCTTCGTCGAGCCAGACCCGCACGGTGCGCCGGTCAAACGTCAGCGGGGCTTGCAGGTACGCTCTGCTGCCGAACAGGATCAGGCCGACACGGTCGCCTTCGCGTCGCTCCAGAAAATCACCGAGCAAATGTTGCACCAGCGTAAGGCGACTGACCTCATCGTCCTGCCACTGCATGTCAGGGAAATCCATGGAGCCGGAAACGTCCACCGCCACCAGCAGATCACGGCCACTGGCGGCAATCGGCAACGGTTCGCCGAGCCATTGCGGGCGCGCTGCAGCGATCAGCAAAAACAGCCACAGCAGGATGAACGGTGCTTGTTGCCGCCAGGCTGGCAGGTTGGCCCGGGCACGGCGCCGGGCCAGGCCTTCGAGGTCACTGAGGAAACTGACTTTTAGCGCCGGTTCGCCGCTGTCGGCCACCGGCAGCACGATGCGCATCAACCACGGCAGCGGCAGCAGGGCGAAGATCCACGGCCAGGCGAACTCAAACATGTTTGCGAATCCACGTGTCGACGGCTTGGGTCAGGCCGGCGATGGCCTTGTCGTCGAGTTTGCATTCGGGTTTGTAGGCGCCTTCGACCAGTACCATCCAGCGCGTCAGCCCGGCGGCCGGGCAACGGTTGTCGAGAAACGCCAGCCATTTGCGCCCGTTGAGGGTGTGGCTCTGGCTGTAGGGGTAATGGTTGCGGCACAGGCGTTTGAGCAAGCCATTGAGTTGCTGCAGCCAGGCACCGGCCGGTGCGCCGTCGTAAGGTTTGGGCATCAGCGCCAGTTCGGCCAGTGCGGCGATGCGCACCGGGTCCAGCGGTTGTTCGGCGCGCACGATGGGGCGCTTGTTCGGCAGGAAACGCCGGGCCTTCCACAGGCCGAAGCCGATCAGCGGCAGTAACAACAGCAAAAACCACCAGCCCGGTGCCGGTGGCCAGAAGCCAATCGGCGGCGGGGAAATCAGCGGTTGCAGTTGATCGAGGCTGCTCATCGATATTTCCCCGGTTTTTGCGGGTTCAGGTACTCGCGCAGTTGTTCGACCATCTCGCTCTGGGTGCTCAGGGGCATCAACAACACCCGCAGTTTTTGCGCGAGCAATTCCCAATGGGCGATGCGCGCTTCGGCCTGGGCGCGGTAGGTCTGGCGCAGGTCGAAATTCAGCGTGTCGAGTTCCAGTTGCGCGCCGCGTTCGGCAAAGCGCAAAAGGCCGGCAGCGGGCAGGGCGTGGTCC
The DNA here is from genome assembly GCF_019956155.1 of Pseudomonas sp. BF-RE-22. Classification (NCBI taxonomy): domain Bacteria; kingdom Pseudomonadati; phylum Pseudomonadota; class Gammaproteobacteria; order Pseudomonadales; family Pseudomonadaceae; genus Pseudomonas; species Pseudomonas sp. BF-RE-22. The sequence continues at coordinate 29,805 of NZ_JAHBDD010000041.1, forward strand.
AGTGGGTCGGACAGTGGCAGCAGCAACAGGTCGCAATGGCGCGACAGCAGGCTCAGTTGCTGCTCGGAACCCTCAGTCAGCGCGCGCTCGTCGCAGATCACGATCACCAGGCTGCCGGGGCGCAGCACCTCCCGGGCACGACGCAGGGCCAGGTTGAGGGCATCGCGGTTCTGCTCGCTTTCGGTATGCAATGACTGATTGACACGCACCAGGCGGTTGAGAAATTGCAGCAGGCTTTGTTTGCTGCGTCGGGGCTTGATTTCGTAGTGTTCGTTATCGCCGAACACCAGCCCGCCGACCCGATCGTTATGGCCAAGCGCGGCCCAGCCGATCAGGCTGGCGGCCTGGGCGGCGAGCACCGATTTGAACATCAGCCCCGAACCGAAAAACAGCCGCCGGCTCTGTTCGACCATGATGAAAATCGGCCGCTCGCGTTCTTCGTGGAACAGCTTGGTGTGCGGTTCCTGGGTTCGGGCGGTGACGCGCCAGTCGATGCTGCGCACGTCGTCGCCGGCCTGATAGACCCGCACCTGATCGAAGTCGACGCCACGTCCACGCAGCTTGGAGTGGTGCAGGCCGATCAGCGGGCTGCGCTGGCTCGGCGTGGAGAACAGCTGCACTTCACGCACGCGATGGCGCATCTCGATCAGCTCGGCGAGGCTGACGCGGATGCCCGGCTCGGGCGGCAGAATGACGTTCATCGGGGTCAAGCGACGGCTACGACGTCGAGAATCCGCTGGACCACCCGGTCCTGGTCGATGCCAGCGGCTTCGGCTTCAAAGGACAGAATGATGCGGTGACGCAACACGTCGAACAGCACCGCTTGAATGTCTTCCGGGCTGACGAAGTCGCGACCGGCCAGCCAGGCGTGGGCGCGGGCACAGCGGTCGAGGGCAATCGAACCGCGCGGGCTGGCGCCGTAGGCGATCCACTCGGCCATCTCCGGGTCGAACTTGGCCGGCGTGCGCGTGGCCATGACCAGTTGCACCAGGTATTCCTCCACGGCGTCGGCCATGTACAGACCGAGGATTTCCTTGCGGGCGGCGAAAATGGCCTGCTGGCTGACCCGGCGCTCCGGTTTGGTTTCACCGTTCAAGGCTTCGCCACGGGCCTGTTGCAGGATGCGGCGTTCGACGGTGGCGTCCGGGAAGCCGATTTTCACGTGCATCAGGAAGCGGTCCAGCTGCGCTTCGGGCAGCGGGTATGTGCCTTCCTGCTCGATCGGGTTTTGCGTGGCCATCACCAGGAACAGCGGCGACAGCTCGTAGGTGCTGCGCCCGACACTGACCTGACGCTCGCCCATGGCTTCAAGCAAAGCCGACTGAACCTTGGCCGGGGCACGGTTGATTTCGTCCGCCAATACCAGGTTGTGGAAGATCGGGCCTTGCTGGAACACGAAACTGCCGGTTTCCGGGCGATAGATTTCCGTGCCGGTGATGTCGGCAGGCAACAGGTCAGGGGTGAACTGGATGCGATGGAACTGGGCTTCGATGCCTTCGGCGAGTTCTTTGATGGCCTTGGTCTTGGCCAGGCCGGGAGCGCCCTCGACCAGCATGTGGCCGTCGGCAAGCAGGGCGATGAGCAAGCGCTCGATGAGTTTTTCCTGGCCGAGAATCTGCGTTGAAAGAAAGGTTCGCAGCGCGAGCAGCGCTTCACGATGTTCCATCGATGACTGTTCCTGGAAAGGGTGACCGAAGACGTTCGAATAACGCCAGGGCTGGGGGCGTTACTTTAATCTATCGCGGGGGGCGGCGACTAACGGCATTTTGTGCAAATGTGCGCAGGAGGTGGGTTATCGATGTTGTTTCGGAGAATGTGGCGATCTTGCGGACGCCTTCGCGGGCAAGCCTCGCTCCTACAGGATCAGGGTAGCCGCGATATTGCGGCCGGCCTAAACCTGTAGGAGCGAGGCTTGCCCGCGAAGAGGCCCGTCCAGGCAACATCAAATCTCGCTGATGTAAGTCCCGGTCCCCTTAAGGATGTTCTGCAAGGTTTCTTCCACTTCCGCCAGATCACTCGCACTCGTGCTGTGCGTAATCTCCAGCGAATCATCCCCATTCAACGCATCCGCATCCGCCGCCGCGATTTCGATCAGCAAGCGGGTAGGGCTCAGCGTCACTTTCACGCCGTCCAGCGTCGAAGGTTCGCCATCAAGGGTGATCTCCAGCTCGTCCTCGTCCGGGTAGCGGCTCATCAGGAACATTTCACCCTGATCGCTGTGGCAGGCGAGCATGGCCATGTTGTCTTCTTCCTCGTCACACGGGTTGACGATCAACAGGGCGGTGGTCATTTTCATGGGTATTTCCTGGCTCGGCGAGCGTTGTGAACACAACAAAAGGCAATTCTGCCAGCCCTCGGGAATTTCTGCTCGGCTGACTGTCAGAGAATGTGTCGTGAACATTCGGGGCGCTGCTGGTCATTTCTGGCACGAAGGTGCTGTAAATCCGGGCATAAAACGCCCAATTTCCTACACGGCTGCTAGTGTTGTCCGATACGCAGGGCGTTGGCTGCGTGCCGATGACCGAATATGTCGCAGCGCTGCAAGCACGGGCCTTGCCGCACTGGTTAAGCTGCGCAACGGATGAGCACCTGTAAAGACATTGCGCTGTCGATCTGCCAGTCGTTTTTGCAGATGCCCATTCATGGAAGGTGAATGTGACCTGAGTGTCTCGTCCAGCTTCACCCACCTGTCACCCTGTTTCCTCTGCCCGAGAATCAGGAACCGGGTGACGGATCGCCCCGAAAGGGGTTTTGCACGCGACGCTTCCATCAATAACAAGCCCAAGCGGAGTACCACAGATGGCGTTCTTCACCGCAGCCAGCAAAGCCGACTTCCAGCACCAACTGCAAGCGGCACTGGCGCAGCACATCAGTGAACAGGCACTGCCACAAGTGGCGCTGTTCGCTGAACAATTCTTCGGCATCATTTCCCTTGACGAGCTGACCCAGCGTCGGCTGTCCGACCTCGCCGGCTGCACCCTTTCTGCGTGGCGCCTGCTTGAGCGCTTCGATCACGCGCAACCGCAGGTTCGCGTCTTCAACCCTGATTACGAACGCCACGGCTGGCAGTCGACCCACACCGCGGTCGAAGTGCTGCACCACGACCTGCCTTTCCTGGTGGACTCGGTGCGCACCGAGCTGAACCGTCGCGGCTACAGCATTCATACCCTGCAAACCACTGTGCTGAGCGTGCGTCGCGGCAGCAAAGGCGAGTTGCTGGAAATCCTGCCTAAAGGCACCCAGGGCGAAGGGATCCTGCAAGAATCCCTGATGTACCTGGAAATCGACCGTTGCGCGAACACCGCAGAACTGAATGTCCTGAGCAAAGAGCTGGAACAGGTTCTCGGTGAAGTCCGCGTCGCGGTCGCCGATTTCGAGCCGATGAAAGCCAAGGTCCAGGAAATCCTGACCGGCCTCGACAACAGCAAATTTGCGGTCGACGGCGAAGAAAAAGCTGAAATCAAAAGCTTCCTGGAATGGCTGGTGGGCAACCACTTCACCTTCCTCGGCTACGAAGAATTCGTGGTTCAGGATGAAGCCGATGGCGGCCACATCGTTTACGACCAGAATTCCTTCCTCGGCCTGACCAAGCTGCTGCGCACCGGCCTGACCTACGATGACCTGCGCATCGAAGACTACGCCGTGAACTACCTGCGCGAACCGACCCTGCTGTCGTTCGCCAAGGCTGCGCACCCAAGCCGTGTACACCGTCCGGCTTACCCGGACTACGTGTCGATCCGCGAGATCGACGCCGACGGCAAGGTCATCAAGGAATGCCGTTTCATGGGCCTGTACACCTCGTCGGTGTATGGCGAGAGCGTGCGGGTCATTCCGTACATCCGCCGCAAGGTCGAAGAGATCGAACGCCGTTCCGGCTTCCAGGCCAAGGCTCACCTGGGCAAGGAACTGGCGCAGGTGGTCGAAGTGCTGCCGCGTGATGACCTGTTCCAGACCCCGGTCGACGAGCTGTTCAGCACCGTGATGTCGATCGTGCAGATCCAGGAACGCAACAAGATTCGCGTGTTCCTGCGCAAAGACCCGTACGGCCGTTTCTGCTACTGCCTGGCCTACGTGCCGCGTGACATCTACTCCACCGAAGTGCGCCAGAAGATCCAGCAAGTGCTGATGGATCGCCTGAAAGCCTCGGACTGCGAGTTCTGGACCTTCTTCTCCGAGTCCGTACTGGCCCGCGTGCAACTGATTCTGCGCGTCGATCCGAAGAACCGTCTGGACATCGACCCGCTGCAACTGGAAAACGAAGTGATCCAGGCCTGCCGCAGCTGGCAGGACGACTACGCCAGCCTGGTGGTGGAAAGCTTCGGCGAAGCCCACGGCACCAACGTGCTGGCGGACTTCCCGAAAGGCTTCCCGGCCGGTTACCGCGAGCGTTTCGCTGCGCATTCGGCTGTGGTCGACATGCAGCACCTGCTGAGCCTGAACGAAAAAAATCCACTGGTGATGAGCTTCTATCAGCCACTGGGTCAGGTCTCCGGCCAGCGCGAGCTGCACTGCAAGCTGTATCACGCCGATACCCCGCTGGCCCTGTCCGACGTGTTGCCGATTCTGGAAAACCTCGGCCTGCGTGTGCTGGGTGAGTTCCCGTATCGCCTGCGTCACAACAATGGCCGCGAGTTCTGGATTCACGATTTCGCGTTCACCGCCGCCGAAGGCCTGGAACTCGACATCCAGCAACTCAACGACACCTTGCAGGACGCCTTCGTCCACATCGTGCGTGGCGATGCCGAGAACGATGCGTTCAACCGTCTGGTACTGACCGCCGGCCTGCCATGGCGCGATGTTGCGCTGCTGCGTGCCTACGCACGCTACATGAAGCAGATTCGCCTGGGCTTCGACCTCGGCTACATCGCCAGCACCCTGAACAACCACACCGACATCGCTCGCGAGTTGACCCGGTTGTTCAAGACCCGCTTCTACCTGGCGCGCAAGCTGGCCACCGATGATCTGGAAGACAAGCAGCAGCGTCTGGAACACGCGATTCTGGCAGCACTGGACGACGTCCAGGTGTTGAACGAAGACCGCATCCTGCGTCGCTACCTCGACCTGATCAAAGCGACCCTGCGGACCAACTTCTACCAGACCGATGCACACGGTCAGAACAAGTCCTACTTCAGCTTCAAGTTCAATCCGCACCAGATTCCAGAGCTGCCGAAGCCGGTTCCGAAGTTCGAAATCTTCGTCTACTCGCCTCGCGTCGAAGGCGTGCACCTGCGCTTCGGCAACGTGGCTCGTGGCGGTCTGCGCTGGTCTGACCGTGAAGAAGACTTCCGTACCGAAGTCCTGGGCCTGGTAAAAGCCCAGCAAGTGAAAAACTCGGTCATCGTGCCGGTCGGCGCGAAGGGCGGCTTCCTGCCGCGTCGCCTGCCACTGGGCGGCAGCCGTGACGAGATCGCGGCCGAGGGCATCGCGTGCTACCGCATCTTCATTTCGGGCCTGTTGGACATCACCGACAACCTGAAAGACGGCGCACTGGTACCGCCGGCCAACGTCGTGCGTCATGACGACGATGACCCGTACCTGGTAGTCGCTGCGGACAAGGGCACTGCAACCTTCTCCGACATCGCCAACGGCATCGCCATCGACTACGGTTTCTGGCTGGGTGACGCGTTCGCCTCCGGTGGTTCTGCCGGTTACGACCACAAGAAAATGGGCATCACCGCCAAAGGCGCGTGGGTTGGCGTACAACGTCACTTCCGCGAACGCGGCATCAATGTCCAGGAAGACAGCATCACCGTGGTTGGCGTCGGCGACATGGCTGGTGACGTGTTCGGTAACGGCTTGTTGATGTCCGACAAGCTGCAACTGGTCGCTGCGTTCAACCACCTGCACATCTTCATCGACCCGAACCCTGAACCGGCGAACAGCTTCGCCGAGCGTCAGCGCCTGTTCGATCTGCCACGTTCGGCATGGTCGGATTACGACACCAGCATCATGTCGGAAGGCGGCGGGATCTTCTCGCGCAGCGCGAAAAGCATCGCGATTTCCCCGCAGATGAAAGAGCGCTTCGACATTCAGGCCGACAAGCTGACCCCGACCGAACTGCTGAATGCCTTGCTCAAGGCACCGGTAGACCTGTTGTGGAACGGCGGTATCGGTACTTACGTCAAAGCCAGCAGCGAAAGCCACGCCGATGTCGGCGACAAGGCCAACGATGCGCTGCGCGTGAACGGCAACGAACTGCGCTGCAAAGTCGTGGGCGAGGGCGGTAACCTCGGTATGACCCAATTGGGTCGTGTCGAATTCGGCCTCAATGGCGGCGGTTCCAACACCGACTTCATCGATAACGCCGGTGGCGTGGATTGCTCCGACCACGAAGTGAACATCAAGATCCTGCTGAACGAAGTGGTTCACGCCGGTGACATGACCGACAAGCAACGTAACCAGTTGCTGGCGAGCATGACCGACGAAGTCGGCAACCTGGTGCTGGGCAACAACTACAAGCAGACTCAGGCCCTGTCCCTGGCGGCCCGCCGTGCCTTCGTGCGGATTGCCGAATACAAGCGCCTGATGAACGATCTGGAAGGCCGTGGCAAGCTGGATCGCGCCATCGAGTTCCTGCCGTCGGAAGACGCGATCAACGAACGCCTCGCGGAAGGCCATGGCCTGACCCGTGCCGAGCTGTCGGTGCTGATCTCCTACAGCAAGATCGACCTCAAGGCGCAGTTGCTGGACTCCCGTGTACCGGACGACGACTACCTGACCCGCGACATGGAAACCGCTTTCCCGCCGACACTGGTGAGCAAGTTCTCCGAGGCCATGCGTCGTCACCGTCTGAAGCGCGAGATCGTCAGCACCCAGATCGCCAACGATCTGGTGAACCACATGGGCATCACCTTCGTTCAGCGACTCAAAGAGTCGACCGGCATGAGCCCGGCGAACGTGGCCGGTGCGTACGTGATCGTGCGTGACATCTTCCACCTCCCGCACTGGTTCCGTCAGATCGAAGCCCTGGATTACCAGGTTTCCGCTGACGTGCAACTGGAGCTGATGGACGAGCTGATGCGTCTGGGCCGTCGCGCTACGCGCTGGTTCCTGCGTGCCCGCCGCAACGAGCAGAACGCTGCCCGTGACGTTGCACACTTCGGTCCGCACCTGAAGGAGTTGGGTCTCAAGCTCGACGAACTGCTGAGCGGCGAGATCCACGAAAACTGGCAGTCCCGTTATCAGGCGTACGTCGAAGCCGGTGTGCCGGAGTTGCTGGCGCGCATGGTGGCTGGTACTTCGCACCTGTACACGCTGCTGCCGATCATCGAGGCCTCCGACGTGACCGGCCAGAACCCTGCGGACGTGGCGAAAGCTTACTTCGCCGTGGGCAGTGCGCTGGACGTCACCTGGTACCTGCAACAGATCAGCGCTCTGCCGGTTGAAAACAACTGGCAGGCCCTGGCCCGTGAAGCGTTCCGCGATGACGTCGACTGGCAGCAACGTGCGATCACCATCTCTGTCCTGCAACAGGGCGGCGGCACTCAGGATGTGGAAACACGCCTGGCGCTGTGGATGGAAGAGAACGAAAGCATGATCGAACGCTGGCGCGCCATGCTGGTGGAAATCCGTGCAGCGAGCGGTACTGACTACGCGATGTATGCGGTAGCCAACCGTGAGTTGCTGGACCTGGCGTTGAGCGGCCAAGCGGTGGTGCCTGCCGCTGCTGTCACCGCCAGTGCCGAGCTGGAACCGGCGGCCTGATCAGTCGCTGAATGAAAAAGCCCCGCATTGAGAGATGCGGGGCTTTTTTTTGTTTGAATGTTTTGTGGTGTTTGGGTGGGCCCCATCGCCGGCTTGCCGGCGATGGGGCCATCCGCCTCAATACAACTTCAGAACTGATGTGTTATCAATCATCGACACTTTATCTGTCGGCCCGGTCAATAAATTACTGAGCGACTGGTCAAACTTCTGCAATGCCCGAACTTGCACATTCTGCTGTTCATTAATGTCCGCCACGATCTCTTCGCTGCGTTTATAGTCCGCCCACACCGGGCTCAATGCTTTGGCATCATGCCCTTGTGCAGTCCCGATGTAATTGAAGTTGGCATCATAAAAGTCCACACTTACATCGGCCTTGATGTCCGAACTGCGTGAGGTGATCAATTGGCTGCGGGTGTCGACAATCGCAACCACGTCCGGTTTCGCCGCCCTGAGGCTTTGCATGTCCGGGTACACCGTGACCGAGCCGAACTGGCGCTGCAACGAGGCCTTGACCCAATCCACCGCCAGATCGGGTTTTGAGGTGGCGACATAGGCATCATGTATCGGTTGCACCAGCAGGCTCTGGCCGAAACCGGTGCCGGCATTGGCCTGATAGTCCTGCAGGTAGGCACGGTTGGTCTGGGTGTTGCGGCTGTAGACGATACCCAGCGAGACCTGACCGCCGTTGGCGACATGGGTGGCGTTGCTGCGGCCGACGGGTGCGCTGAAGAGACCGTCGAGTGAAGAAACTGCCGTCGGTGCAGTGGGAATTGAGCAGCCGGTTAAAACAGCGGCAAACGACAAGGTGCTGACAAGTGCAAGTTTCATGGGTGTCTCTCCAGTGAAACAACTTGAATCGGAAGTTAAAGTTGCCGGTGTCGGCAGTGACTTCAGACTAAACCTGTGGCGGCTGAATGAAATAGCCAATTCATGAACTTGTCAGGTGGCCAATAGTATTGTTTGGTTTAAAAGTTGCCGGTTAATTGCGTCGGGCAATAAACAGGCCCGAACTTTCGATTCGGGCCTGTTTATTTATGGCTGTACGTTCAGCTATCAGTTTTCCAATGGGATCAGCACTTTCTCGTCGGGGGACAACACCATGAACACCAGGAGTTTGGCCGGCTTGGTTGCGCTGGCATTTTTCGAGACCAGATGCTCCGAACCGGCGGCTTCATACCAGTACTCGCCAGCCTTGTAGGTTTTCGGTTGCTCGCCTTTCACCTGGGAAGTGATCGAGCCCGAAATCACATACGCCATTGCGGTGCCTTCGTGCTTGTGGGCGATGGAGGACTGGCCCGGCTTGTAGTCGACTTCGATCATCAGCGCCTTTTTGCCCGGGACGTTCTTCAGTACTTCATCTTGCAGAATCGTGACTTTTTCCGAAGGATCATGGGCGAATGCCGAGGCAGAAACGCTCAGGGCGAGGACGGCAAGCGGGGTGGCCAATAAACGCAAAACTTTCATGATTCATCACCTGCGGGGGGTTAGTTGTCGCAAACAACGTTAGTCCGCCAGTGACCGCAATCAAACAGCCAATTCGGCAGAAGGTCAGGGGACCAATCCGGATTTACGCAAGGCAATGCAAAACCTGTAGGAGCCTGCTTGCTGGCGATCGCATCATCGCAGTGCATCAGGCACACCGCGGTGAATGGATCGCCGTGTAGGAGCCGGCTTGCTGGCGATAGCATCACCGCGGTGCATCAGGTACACCGAGGTGATGCTA
>NZ_JAHBDD010000042.1:0-39057 GCF_019956155.1 Pseudomonas sp. BF-RE-22
GGCGATGGCGGCCTTGAGACTTGCATCGCCGGTGAGGACGCCATCGCCAGCAAGCCGGCTCCTACAGATTTGTATCGCCAATGTGGGCGTCATCGCCGGCAAGCCGGCTCCTACAGGGTTGTGTGTGAGGCCTTGTTTAGCGCATGAACAGGCCGCCGTTGATGTCCCAGCACGCGCCGGTTACGGAGGCGGCGTGGTCGGCGATCAGCAGCAACACGGTGTCGGCGATGTAGCCGGGGTCGCCGAGGGTGCCGGCCGGGATCATTTTCAGGATCTGTTCCAGTCGCTCCGGGGCCACGGTTTCGCGCACCACCGGCAAGTCCAGCGGCCCCGGCGAAATGCTGTTGACCGTCACGCCTTGCGGGGCCAGTTCACGGGCGAAGACTTTGGTCAGCGTCGCCACGCCGCCCTTGGCTGCCGCGTAATGCGCGCCGGTGGCGGTGCCGCCGTTCTGCCCGGCGAGCGAGGCGATGTTGACGATGCGGCCAAAACCACGCTCGGCAAAGTGCGCGCCGAACACCTGGCACGCGACAAAAGTGCCGCGCAGGTTGATCGCCATCGACTCGTCGAACTCCTCCGGGGTGATGTCCATCAACGCGGCGACTTTCGACACGCCGGCGTTGTTCACCAGGATGTCGCAGCCGCCCCAATGCTCGACCAGCACGTCGCGGGCATGCTGGAAGTCGGCCTTGCTGCGCACATCCAGCTCAATGGCGACAGCACTGGCACCGCTGGCATCCAGCTCGGCAGCCAGTCGCCGCACGCCCTCGAGACGCACGTCCGCCAGCGCGACACGATAACCCGCCCCGTGCAGACGGCGGGCGATGCACTCGCCCAGTCCGCGCGAGGCACCTGTTACAAGGGCTACTCGACTCATGATGTTGCCCTCACAGAAGGAAGCCGAGCGCGCTCAGGCTGTCGGTGGAGTTGATCAGGCGCACCACTTTGCGCTCCAGCGACGGCACACCGTCGGTGAAACGGATGCGGTGGTTCAGGTCGGCCACAAACGGCGTGTGCACGCCGCGCTTGTAGGCGTACAGCAACTGCGCCGAGTTGACTTCGACGATGTCGCCGGCGGCTTCGACCAGGCGGAAACGCGAGATCGTGCGGATGGTTTTTGCCGCGTCCACCGCCGATGGCGAGTAGCCAGCGGTCAGGCGTTCGATGCGCAAGTCACGCATGCGCGCATCGTCGTAGGCGTAGTTGAGGTTGGCTTCGAAGTCCTCGGTGTCCGGGTCGATCGGCACGATGTACTTGCCGCTGTCGCTCCACAAGGTCGCCCATTCGGCGTAATTCTTGTGGTCGAGCAATTCGGCTTCGCGCCAGATGAATTCGATGGCCTGGGCCAACGGGCCGGAAAAACCGTTCAGGGTGTCGTGATTGCTCATTGGCTCATCATCCTTTTCCACATGTCGTAGGCACCGCGCATGCCGCCTTCGTCGGTGGCGTGGCTGACTTTGTCGCCGTTCTCGGCAGTGATTTCGCGATTGAGGCCGCGGTTGACCAGGATTGGCGCATCGACGCCGGCGTACGAACCGCGCTGCACACGGTCCCAGGCCTCGGCATCGTCCGGGCTGCCGAAACCGAACGGGCCCTGGAAGTGTTCGTGAATGCGCATCCGTTCGCGGTTGGCGATTTCCGGGCCGCCGTCCATGCCGAGGGCAACGTGGCGGATCTCGGTTTCGGTCACAGACACCGGGCGCAGCACGCGGAAGAACGACATCGACATCGCGACGTTGGGGAACAGGTTCAGGTTGAAACCGGCGCCGTGCAGCGAGCGCACTATGCGACGGACTTGCGCAGGCTCCATGGTTTTCGACAGCTCTTCAGTGACGTGAGCGAAGCGCTCCTGCAACTGTTCGGTGCCGTCGTCATGGTCCAGATCGACATGCTCCGGCACCATCACCATCACGCTGTGGCCGTTGCCCAGCGAATGGGTGACCGCTTGTTCGTCGGTCATGAACGAGAGCATTTCCGAGGTTTCTTCATCCACCGACGACATGAACGACTTGTGCACGATCGGGAAGTGGTAACCGTCGGTGGTGTTTTCCAGCTGGATCTTCCAGTTGCCCTTGAAGCTGAACTTGTGTTCGCCCTGGGTCTTGATCGGGAAACCGGCACCCTGCTTCATGAACAGGTCCATCCAGTGTTTGGCGCCGCCGAGGAAATCTTCCAGCGGTTCGATCTCGTCGTTGTAGCTGGCGAACACCATGCCGGCGTAGCTTTCCACGCGCAGGCTGGTCAGCGGCAATTCGGACTTTTCCAGAATGCCTTCGTAGCCGTCCGGGTACGGCAGCGCACGGAGCTTGCCGTCCAGACCGTACGACCAGCTGTGATACGGGCAAGTGAAACCGGTGGCGTTGCCTTTGTGTTTTTCACACACCGTGGCGCCACGGTGCCGGCAGCGGTTTTCCAGGACGTTGATGTTGCCCTTCTTGTCGCGCACCACAATCACCGGGCGACGGCCGATGGTCGCGGTCTTGAAATCGCCGCTGTTGCGCACTTCGCTTTCGTGGGCAACCCACACCCAGGTGCGGTAGAAAATCTTTTCCAGCTCGGCTTCGAACAGCGCCGGGTCGTTGTACAGCGAGACGTCGACGCGGTCGTGGCTGACCAGTTCGTCCGGGCTTTTCGATGATGCGATCAGCCGGTATTCATGAGTGCTCATGCGGTTCTCCTCATGGCTTTTTATGATTTCTTGTTAGGGGTCGACCGTTCGCCGGCCATGCTCTGTTGCAACTGCGCACCGAAGGCGCAGACCAGCTCGTCCTGACCTTTACGACCGACAATCTGCAGGCCGACTTTCAATCCGCTGCCCTCCAGTTCCACCGGCACCGTCAGCGCCGGATGGCCGCTGAGGTTGAACGGCCGCACCAACGGGGTCATGCCGGCCACCGCTTTGCTGGCGCTGCGGGCTTCGATCAGCGTCGGCGGCAGGCTGGGCATCGTCGGCAACAGCAGCACCGCGAATTCTTCCAGCGCGGCGTCCACTTGCTGGCTGAAGCGCGCGCGGACTTTCTCCGCTTGCGCCAGGTCCGCCGCACTCGTGCGACTCGCGGCCAGCAGGCGTTGTTCGACATCCGCGCCGATCAGGCCTTTACCCGTGAGGTGGCCGAACGCGGCCCAGTTTTCAAAATTGATCACGGTGAGGCCGGCGGCGAATGCGGCTTCGAAATCGCTCAGGAGCAGCTGGCTGCGACGCCAGCCTGCACTGTCGGCGGCGGCACCGAGGCTTGCTTGAAGATGCGGGTCACAGTCGACTTCAAGGAAACCCACCGACGCATTGCCAGAGGGCAAACCCTGCACCTGGAAGCCTGGGCAAATCACTTGCATTGCCGCGATCAGATCCGCCATGTCGGCGGCAAACGGCCCGACACAATCCAGGCTGGAAGCCGCCGGATGCGCCCCGACCCGACTGACTCGCCCATAAGTCGGTTTCAACCCGGCAATGCCGCAGCACGCCGCCGGTACACGAACCGAGCCGCCGGTGTCAGTGCCGATGGCGATGTCCGCCAGACCGGCGGCGACCGCTGCGGCCGAACCGCTGGAAGAGCCGCCCGGCACGCGGTCCGGTGCTTGCGGGTTGATCGGCGTGCCGGTCCAGTCGTTGATCCCGGTCACGCCAAATGCCAACTCGTGCATATTGGTTTTGCCAACGATTTGCCAGCCTGCGTCGAGGATCGCGTCCACCACGTCGGCGTTGCGCAGCGCCGGCTCAGCATCGGCAAACGCACGACTGCCCGAGCGGGTCGGATGGCCGGCGATGTCGATCGAGTCCTTGATCGCGACCCGCTTGCCGTCGCCACCGAGTAGAAATTCGCTGATAAACGTGCTCATGCGCCCGACTCCGAGGTGAAGAGGTCCGAATTGAACAAGCGTTGCGTGCGGAAATGCGCGATCAGCCAGACACCCTCGACACAGCGAAAATCGATGTTCAAGCGCGTGCCGAACAACTCGCTGCGCCCATCGGCGTAGGTCGACACCTGCTGCATGATCCACTGCCCCTGCGCGGTGCTGCCGTCGACCAGGATCGACTCGCTGGTGAGGTAATGCAGGTTCAGGCAAAAGTGCTCCGAGGGCGGCAAGTAACCGCCGACGAACGCCGCAATCGCCTCACGCCCGCGATGCTCGCCGAAGGTCTGCGCGGTGACGCTGCCGACGCCTTCCCACACGGCGTCGATGCAGAACAGTTCCGCCAGTTCGCTGACCAGGGTGACCGCCCTCGGCACGTCGCACAGGTCCATGTAGCGCGCCATCAAGCGGCGCACCTGGCTCTCCCCTTCGAGCGTCGCCAGACGCTGCAACAAGGCCTCGTTCATGGCTTACACCCTGGCGGCATCAGGGATGGTCAGTGGACGACCGATGCGCGCTTCAACCTTGGCGTAGCGCCACAGGCTGTACTCGTTCACCGGCGTGGTGCGGAACAGGTTGCAGGCATCGATCACCGATTGGTGGCAGTCGACGTCGGCCATGATGTAGACGGTCCACGGCGAGGTGGTGGAAGGACCGACCATCAGCCGGTCATCGTCCATCGCGCCGAGCACAGTGATGCCAGGCATGGCGCCGAGCGAGCCCATCATCTGGCTGAAGCCTTTCCAGACGCTCAGGCCTTCGCCGGTGGGCAGGTCGAAAAAGTTCTGGGTGATGCCGATGCAGAAGACGACGCGCAGCGGTTCTTGGGTGGTCTGGGACATGAATATTGATCCTTGAAGAGTGGGTTCAGATGTAGCCAGGGAACGGCGGCACGCCGAGGAACACCGAGCCGGCGCCGTCGTACAGGCCTTCGCTGAGGAACGCGTGCTGGGTGACCACCATCGAATCGCGCAGGTAACGCTGCAGCGGATGGCGCAGGTAAATCGCGGTGGTGCCGGCGAGGCTGTACGCGCTCTGCACCACGGCGGCGCCCGCCTGGGACACGTGAATCGCGGACAAGCGCAACAGGCTGGTCTGTTCGGCGGTGACCGGGTTGCCGGCCAGGATCGAATTCCACACTTGCTCGGTGGCGTTGTAGAAGAAGCCACGGGCGGCGGCCAGTCGGGCTTCGGCCTTGGCGATCTCGATGCGCACGTAGGCGCGGTCGGCCATTTTCGGTGCGCCGGTGATGCCGCTGCCGGCGGCCATGCGACTGACTTCGTCTAGGGCGGCACGGGCCAGGCCAAGGTTGACCACGGCGAGCACTTGCGCGGCGTAGGCAATCGACGGGTAGCGGAACAGCGGCTCGTCGATGGTCGAGGCACCGCCACGGATGAAGGTCCAGCGTTCGTCGACGTGTTTGTCGCTGACGCGCAGGTCGTGACTGCCGGTGCCTTTGAGCCCGACCACATCCCAGTTTTCGATGATCTCGACCTGGTCCGCACGGAACACCGCGGTGCGCGGCTTGCCACCCGCCGCGCCAATCCCCACGCCGAGCAAGTCGGCGCCCTTGCAGCCGCTGGCGAATTTCCAGGTGCCGTTGACCTGCCAGCCGCCCTCGACAGCCTCGGCGGGTTGCAGCGGGAACAGGCCGCCGGCGAACACCAGGTCCGGGCTTTGGGCGTAGATGTCGGCGAGGGTTTCCGGCGGCAATGCGGCGAGGTAGACGCCGGCGCTGCCGAAGCTGGCGACCCAGCCCGCAGAGCCGTCGGCTTCGGAAATACGCTCGATCATTTGCAGGAACAGCGCCGGCGCCAGGGCGTCACCGCCGAAGCATTTCGGCGTGGCGGCGCGGTAGATGCCCACGTGCTTGAAGCGCTCGATCATGTCCCGTGGCACGTGGGAACCGGCGTCGAATTCATCGCGACGCTGGCGCACTTCCGCCAGCACCTGCTCAAAGGCCTGACGGTGGACGGTGTTGCCGTCGACGCCTGGCAGAGGGTCTTTCTCCGCGACAGCTGAACGCAGCATGGGCTTCTCTCCGTTTTACTTATTGTTAGTGGGCCGAGGCTGGACAACACCGATCCCTGTAGGAGCGAGGCTTGCCCGCGAACGAGGCACCGCGGTTTCCAATGGCAGACCGCGTTATCGTTCTTCGCGGGCAAGCCTCGCTCCTACAGGAGAAGGGATGTGTGGCGCCCCTTGCATTGAGGCCCAGTGTAAAAACCGCGTCGGGTCGCCACTATTGGTGCGTGCAGCCTCTTCACTAAAGGAATCCCCTAGCCCGCCCCCGGTTACCTCTGAGCGCATCCCCACGCGCAAGCGGGTATAAAAAGCCATACTTTCCCTTCACCGGTTCCTCAGGACTGCGCGATGTACCTGCCAAAACCGCACGACTTTTTCACCCTCATCGAAGCCATGCCGCTGTGCATCATTCTTCACGATGCGCAGAGCAAGGAGATCCTCTGGGCCAACACCGCCGCCCTCGACGCGCTGGGTTTTACCCTGGAAGAACTGACGCCGCTGAAAGCCCCGGACATGACCCGCGACGCGCCCAAGTACCGGCGTTCGGTCGGCCTGCGCTGGCTGGAAGGCGCAGCGCGCACGGGCCAGCGCGCCATCGAGTGGTGTTATCGCTCCAAGCAAGGCGTGGAAATCCTCTCCGAGGCGGTCGCGACGCTGGTGCATCTGGAGGGTCGCGATGTGCTGATGGTGCAGTTCCGCGACATCTCCAGGGAGGACAAGGTCAAGCGCGACCTCAAGCGTTTCGAAAGCCGGCTCAAGGCATTCATGCAGGACCTCGCCGAAGGTGTCGCGGTGCTCGGCCCTGAAGGTGATATCCGCTTTATCAGCGACTCCGGCGCGCACCTGCTCAACAGCGAAGAACACACGCTGATCGGCGAAAACTTCCTGTCATGGTGCGACGACGATTCGCGCCGCCGGCTGCTGCAACAGCTGGCCAGCGAGACCCCGGAACATGCGCCCTTCCGCGTGCACTACCACCTGCAACGCCGCGACGGTGAATGGCGCTGGCATGAGGCGACGTGTCGTTTTATCGAGATCGAAGACGACCTGGTCGGTCACCTGCTGCTGTTTCGCGACGTCACCGAACAAGTGCGCGCCGAAGAAGCACGGCGGGTCAGCGAGCAGAAACTCGAATACCTGGCGCGCTACAACGCCATGGGCGAAATGGCCGTGGCCATTGCTCATGAGCTAAGCCAACCGCTGGCCGCCACCCGCAACTTTATCGAAGGCGCAGTGATTCGCCTGGGCAAGGAGTCCGCCACGGATCAGGGCGTCGCCTGGGGTTTGCAAAACGCCGTGCGGCAAATCGAGCATGCGTCGCTGATCATCAAAAGCGTGCGCGATTACGTGGTCAAACTGGAGCAGGCCGAAGAGCTGATCGACCTCAACGAACTGCTGCGCGAAACCCGCTATTTCATCAGCCTGCGCGCCGATCCGAGCCTGGTCCGCGTCGAGATTGTCGCCAGTCCCGCGCCGCTGTGGGTGAGCTGCGAGAAGGTGCTGATCGGTCAGGTCATTCTTAATCTGGCGTTCAACGCGATTGAAGAAATGAGCGATCTGCCTGTTGAACGACGGGTGCTGCGCATTCACGCCAGCCACGAAAACGACGTGGCGTTGGTGCGCATCGAAGACTGCGGTCGCGGCATTCAGGCCCAGGCGCAAGAGAAGCTGTTCGACGGTTTCTTCTCCTCCAAGGTCAGCGGCAACGGCATTGGCCTGGCGCTGTGCAAAAACATCATCGGCCGCCATCGCGGCGATATCTGGGCGCAAAACCTTGAGCCCTGCGGTGCCGTGTTCACCTTCACCCTGCCCCTCGCAACTCCCGCCTGACACCGCCGAAGAACCTGAATCAAACCACGAACCTGTAGGAGCCAGGCTTGCCGGCGAAGGCGTCCTTGAGTACGCCTTCGCCGGCAAGCCTGGCTCCTACAGGTCAGTGGTTTTGGCTTGCAATTGCGGTGTGTGCAGCCGGTTTTTCGAGACTGGCACAGACACACAAACGCTTGGCAGCCACAGCAATTCCCCCCTTCTGCCAGCGAGGCAGAATCGAACTGCAAAAATCTGCCAATGCACTTGCGATTTGCACGAACAATAATTCAGGGAGTTCCCCCTAATGCGAGCCACCAGGATCACCGTACAGTCAGCGCTGAGTCTCAGCCTGCTGGTACTGGGTTTGAACAATGCCAGCGCGGATCTGCCCGCTGACACGATCGGCCAGACCGTTCTGGCATTTCCGCCGGAAGTTCATCGGGCCTTTATCGTCGACGTCGAATTCGAAAGTTTCGTGGCGGGCCGTGTCACCGTGGTCGACCCCGATAAAAAGCGCGTGCTCGGCATGGTGCCGACTGGTTTTGCTGCGCCCTCGACGCTCAGCCACGATCAGAAAACCCTCTACAGCGCCGACATCTTTTATTCGCGCGGCACCCGTGGCACCCGCACCGACGTGCTGACCGCCTGGGACAGTTCGACCCTGTCGCCGGCCTGGGAGCTGTTGATTCCTACCAAGCGCGCCGAGTCGCTGACCCAGCGCTACGGCTTGAAGACCAGCGGTGATGACCGCTTTGTCTACGTCTACAACTTCACCCCGTCGACCTCGGTGACCGTGGTCGACACCCAGGCCAAAGCCGTCACCGCCGAACTGGCGATTCCCGGTTGCGTGCTCAACTACCCGATCGGCAATCGCCGCTTCGCCTCGCTGTGCGGCGACGGCAGCTTGCAAGTGATCACGCTTAACGATCAGGGCCAGGAAACCGCACGCAGCCGCACGCCGTTCTTTGACCCGAACGCGGAAAAACTGGTGGAACGCGCGGTGAACGTCGGCGACACCTATTACTTCACCACCACCACGGGCACCGTGCGCCCGGTGGATTTCTCGGCCGACGCACCGAAAATCCTGCCGTCCTGGTCGTTGACCAGCGACGAGGAAAAGAAGGCCGGCTGGGCACCGGGCGGCTGGCAGCTGATGGCTGTCGCGCCGAAGCTGAACCGCTTGTACGTGCTGATGCACGACGCGCACGAACCGATGAAGTGGGAAGACCCAAGCCCGCTGATCTGGGCGTTTGATCTGAAAACCCACAAGAAGGTCGCCACGCTGGAGGCACCGGTTCCGGTGTGGAGCATGCAGGCGACCGGCGACGACAAGCCGCTGCTGCTGGGCGCCGACGTTGCAGGCGGTTTGCAGATCTTCGACCTGAAGACCAACACGCTCACCGGCAGCATGGCGAAGGTCGCGAAAACCGCGACTCAGGTCATGAGCTACTAACCGAGGTTCGGCCATGCACTTAGATCCGATCTTCATCATTGCCAGCGCCCTCGCCATCGCGGTGCTGCTGGCCAGTGCCGCGACCCACAAGGTGCGCGCACCGGCACGTTTTGCCCGGCAACTGGCGGACTACCAATTGCTGCCCGACGTGGCCGTACGCCCCGTCGCACGCGTCATTCCGGTGGTTGAACTGGCCATCGCCTTTGCGCTGCTGGTACCGGTCAGCCGTGCCTGGGCAGCGTTGGGCGCCGCCAGCCTGATCGCACTGTATGCAGCGGCGATTGGCATCAACCTGTGGCGCGGTCGTCGCGATATCGACTGCGGCTGTGCCGGCCCGGACCAGGCCCAACCGCTGCGCCCGGTTCTGCTGCTGCGCAACAGCGCGCTGGTGGCGCTGGCGTTGCTGGCCAGTGTCTCGCCGGTGGTTCGTGACCTGGTTTTTTTCGACGGCTTCGTGACTGTCGCCGCCAGCGCCGTCGCGCTGCTGATTTACGCCGCAGCCGATGGCTTGCTGGCGAACTCCCCTCTTCTGCTCAAACTGATTGGTAGGTGATCAATGGAAGGCTTAATCGTTTCCAACGTTCTGCTCTGGGTACTGCTGGTGGCCGTGGCGTTTGCCGTCATGGGCCTGGTCCGGCAGATTGGTGTGCTGCACGGCCGTCTGGCCCCGGCCGGTGCATTGATGATGGACAAGGGCGTGGCGGTCAATGAAGCCGCGCCACAGGTCACCGCTTCCGACCGCAAAGGGCGCCCGGTGAACTTCGGCTATGCCGGCGAGAAATCGCAACTACTGTTCTTCCTCTCGCCAACCTGCCCGATCTGCAAGTCGCTGCTGCCGGCGATCAAATCCATCGCCAAGGAACAGGCCGATCGCCTCGACGTGGTGTTCATCAGCGACGGCGACATGGACGCCCAGCAAAAGCTGATCACCGAACACAAACTGGAAGACGCCACTTATGTGGTCGGGCCTGAAGTGGGCATGACCTACCAGATTGGCAAGCTGCCGTACGCTGCGCTGATCGACAAGACCGGCACCCTGCGCGCCAAAGGCCTGGTCAATTCCCGCGAGCACCTGGACAGCCTGTTCGAAGTCGAGCACCTGAAAAGCGCGACGCTGCAGGAATACCTCAACAGCCAGCCGCATGCACACGACCACAGCCACGGCCATAGCCACTGATAAGGCAGGAGACTTTCATGAAACTGCTGGATCTGTTGTTTGAGCGTTCGACTCGTCGTGTTGCCGACACAACCTCACGACGCAAACTGCTGTCGCGCATGGGTTCTCTGATGGTTGCCGGCGCCGCGTTGCCGCTGCTGTTGCCGCTGGATCGCACCAGCAAAGCCCTGGCCGCCGACAACCCAAAAGCCGGTGACCCGGGTGATCCGAACACCTGCGACTACTGGCGCTACTGCTCCATCGATGGCTTTTTGTGCAGCTGCTGCGGAGGATCGGTGACGTCCTGTCCGCCGGGCACGGAAGTGTCGCAAGTGACCTGGATCGGCACCTGCCGCAACCCGGCCGACGGCAAGGATTACATCATTTCGTACAACGACTGCTGCGGTAAGCAGAGCTGTGCGCAGTGCGCCTGCACCCGTAACGACAGTGAAGAACCGGCCTATCGGCCGTTCAACAACAACGATGTGAACTGGTGCCTGGCCGCAAAATCGCACATCTACCACTGCACCGTTTCGATCATTCGTGGCGTCGCGGTTTAACGCTTGATTGCGGTTGGCTATTTGTAGGAGCCGGCTTGCCGGCGATGGCGTCTCTGAAAACGCTATCGCCAGCAAGCTGGCTCCTACAGGTCCGTTTTTCTCCTGTACAAGTGGAGGTGCTGCTTATGGGTAGGTTGCTCATCCTCGGTCTTGTCTGCGCCATGACCGCCCCGCTCGTTCATGCCAGGGCCATCCCGGACCCGGCGCAACGGCATGCGCCGGGCAATGAAGCCCTGCAAAAACCGATTGCCCAGGCCGGTTACAGCGTTGGCGTGAACTACCAACTGCAATGCGCCGGTTGCCACTTGGGCAATGGCATGGGTTCTGCCGCGAATGACACGCCCCGGATGGCAGGGTTTGTCGGCAACTTTCTGAAAGTGCCGGGCGGCCGCGAGTTTCTCGTGCGCGTACCGGGCATGTCGCAGTCCGCGCTGGACAACGCGCAACTGGCCGACCTGCTCAACTGGTTGATCCGTGCCGACGGGATGGCGGGCAAAAGCACGCCGGCCGACTATCAGCCTTACAGCGCCGACGAAGTGGCGGCACTGCGCGCAGAAACCATGCTCAACCTCCCCGGCACCCGCGCCGGCCTGATCCAGCAAATGCGTGCGCAAGGCATCGCAATTGAAGACGGGATGAACAACTGACAACGGCTTGAACCAAAGCTGTCATTGCAAAAACGGGGGCCCGTTCCCCCGCCCTTCCGCTACGCCAACTCTCCTCTGCGATAACAAGACGACCTTGCGGCAAACGCCGTGCAGGCGTCTCTCCGTGGTTTGCCCGGCACCTTGTATCCGAGTGCATTTTTATTTATGGATGTTGTCTGAATCCGTAGCTATAGAATGAATGTGTGCACAGTGGTGCTAAAGTGACAGCACCTGTCTTCGTCTCACCGGATTTACGCATTTGAGGGTGCAAACCTGTCACAAGTATGAGCAGCTTGTCGGTGACGCTGAGGCTCTCAAATGAGGGCTGTGTTGACCTGAATCTCGTCATCACCGAGCGCAAGGGAAAGCAAATGAGGTCTAAAGATGATATTTGAGCCTAACAGTACCCGTTCCGTTCTCCAGCGAAGAAGCAGTACCAGTATCGTTGTTCAGGCCGGTCTCGATTGCGTTGCGGTAACCGGTGTTGCGTGGTTCTTGATCAATTATCACATAGGCTTCATCTCGCAAGACTACGTCATCATGCTCTTGCTGCTGCTTGGCGCGCTGGCCGTCGTGTACGACCACTATGCCATTTACCGCAGCAATGTCGGGTTCACTGTCAAAGCCTTCAAGCTTCTGAAGGCATGGACCGCGACCTTTGGTTTTCTCGTTGCCATGGCTTTCCTGACCAAAACCAGCGAACGGTATTCGCGGCTATTGGTTGGGGAGTTATTTGTTCTTGGCTATTTCGCCCAGTTGTTTTTGCACCTCGCCTCACGGGAAATGCAGAAGAAATTCCTGGCCCACCCGACGCAACTGGAAAACTCGCTGATCATTGGCTCGGGCGAGCTGGCGAGCTACCTCCACAAGAAAATCAGTAACAACCCCTGGCTCGGTGAACGCATCGTTGGCTGTGTGTTGATTGGCGCGGACGATGACTGGGCAAAGGAAGGCGTGGAAGGCGCACCACGCCTGTCGATACTGGGCAATATCTCTGATCTTGATGAGTTGGTTGTCAAACACGCCATTCGTACCGTCTATTTTGTGACCCCAGTGGGTGGTTCCGAAGTTATTCAGAAGGTTTATTTAAGCCTGTTCGACAAACACGTCAGGGTTAACTGGGTGCCTGACATTTTCGCCTTGAAGTTGATCAACCACAGTGTTCGCGAGATTGCCGGCATTCCCGTGCTGACCTTGTCCGAAACTCCGCTGATGGGGATGCGACTGTTTCTGAAGAATCTCGAAGACAAGGTCGGCGCTTTTCTGATCCTGCTTTTTGCGGCGCCAGTGCTGGCGTTAGTTGCCCTTGCGATCAAGATCGATAGCCCCGGCCCCGTGTTCTTTCGTCAGCAACGCATGGGGTGGAGCGGCGAAGTTTTCAGTATCTGGAAGTTCAGAAGCATGGTGGTCCATCAGCCGTCGGACGGCACCGTCAAGCAGGCACAAAAGAATGATCCACGCGTGACCAGGGTGGGCGCCTTTATTCGCAAAACCAGCCTCGATGAACTGCCGCAATTGTTCAACGTGTTGATGGGCGAAATGTCGCTGGTGGGGCCTCGCCCGCACGCGATTCAACACGACGTGCAGTACTCACCCGATGTCTCGGGCTACTTTGCGCGACATAACATTAAACCGGGTATCACCGGGCTGGCGCAGGTGCGGGGTCTTCGTGGTGAAACGAAAGATGTAGAACAAATGATTCGCCGGGTTGACTCGGACATCGAGTACATCAACAACTGGTCGCTCTGGCTCGACTTCATCATTCTTTTACGGACGGTATCTGCCTTCTCCGGCAAACAGGCCTATTAATCCGTGGTGAAACTGTAGGAGCAGCACGATGACGGAAACAGGTCCAGCGTGCGCTCGACCTCATCGGGGTCGATAGTAAAACCATTGCCCGCGGGAGTACCGACGACAAAACCAAAGTGTTGATGATCACGATCGGTCAGGTACTTGAAATAGCAGATGAAGCGCTCGGGAGGTTGCAACACCAGCAGCGCCCCACCCGGCGGCAATACATTAACCCCATGGATCAATTGACTGCCCTCGACCCCTATCACGGTTCTTGCACCGGCACAGGTCGCGACAATGGTCGCAACATCGCACAGCGCCGGGTCGAGAATGCGAAAACCTCGACGATCACGCAAACGCTCAGCCAACTCCATTTCGTTACGCAACAAGCGTAAATCGCCGCGACCACCTCTCAGGATAAACACGCCTGGATGAGCGCTCGTGTTGACGTGGGACAGCAACTTTTCGCCCATTGCACGGAAGCGCAGATGCTTGTGGCGATTTTGACTTATGTCGTCAAAGATCACGAGTTCACGAAAAAACGCATTACGTAAACGAACCGGCTTCATGCCAAGCCAGTCCTCATAACCGGGGGTGTGAAGGATGCCGTTCCTGACGGTGGAAACAATGTTGGCGGAGGGAGCCGTGGTCACTGGAGCGCCTTCGTTGCAGGCCAGTGAATAGGTCAGGCAATCGTCCGTCAGCCAACTGCCAAACCACTTGTTGCCCCCCGCCGTGCAATACAACGCGCCGCGCTCGATTTCGTTTTCGACGCGAACCCCAGGCAGCCGGCCAACGCCAGGCGTCAACCAGGATTTGGCGTTTCCTTTGTAGAGCGCGCCATCGATCATCCAGACATCTTTGAGCAAATAACCCCGGGTCGGTCCATGTTCAACACGACCGATGCCTTCCATTGTGCGACGAGGATGTTCATGGGGATAAAAAAGTTGCTCTTCCCATCCCGTCACACGCTCAAGTTGATTGGGAAGAAAGAAGGCGGGTTGAGCAAACGCGACTTCACCCGGCGCAATATCCCAGGTTTTCACCGCCATACTTTGCAGCGTTAATGCTGGTTTCCGGGCAAGGCGTGTTTTAAAGAGGTGTTTATAAGCCGCCAGGCTCCACTTCGCCGGGCCGCTACTTGCCAACGCGCTGAATTCCGACATAGACACCCCCGGCGCAATATGATTGCGCAGTATTTACAGCCAACTACTTTTCAATATCTCAAGTGCAGAGAACAGTTTGCAAAATGGGCGGCGACTTCAAATGAGCATAGCGACTACGCAAGTTATCGAGCAGCGTGGCGTCCGGTTCCCTGGAACAATGGAGATACAGTTTGGATAGCCCCCCAAAGCCCATTTCACGATATCGATTTGCAACTTCTTCATCACTTGGCCCGTCGGGTATTCCAAGATGAAGTGTCAAATGTTTGCCTTCAACAGCAAAAAGCGGCGTCTCCCACAGAAACTGCGCAGCGCCGGTCCTGGGCAGCCGAACAAACACGTAGCCATGGTTTCCCAGCGTATCGACATCACCGCCGCGCCTTCTTTTCCACTCAAGAAGCCCGTCGTCCGGACGTGCCAGACACGTCCCGATATCGTAGTAATCAAATCCGTTTTCTATTGCCCACTCAAGCGCCATGAACGTGGTGATGGAATTGACTTCACGTAATTTCCTGGCATCTGAAAACACCTCGTCAGGGTAGCCAAAACGCACGGTGCTCCAATAGCGCTTGCCCGCGCGAGTGACGACGCACCCCAGATGGCAGGCAACAACCTGGTCTTCCAACACCACCAGATCGAGGCGTCCGGCTCTTTTAGCCACCCGCTGAACTTCATGTGATGCAATTTGCGAGGCGGCTGCGCCATGACGGGCCCTGGCATAGGGTTGAAGCATTTCCCGATCCGCCGTTTCAATCTCATCATCGTTCAATGCTTGCTTCATGCCGTAGCGCAACCGGTTCTTGCGTAGATTGCGCCGTAACTCGGTGTTGTATCGCGCCGTAATCTCATCAATGGATCTGCGCAGTGGCACGACAGCACTCAGGTATTGCGGCACATACAATGCACCCCAGGTCGGCATGTCACTGACAACGACCGTGCGGTCTGATTTCGACAGGTTATCAACCCCCTGAGGCTCAGCCCCCAGGAGCACCTTCACAAATTCCCGCTGGGATTTTCTGCCCACGTAAAGAATGTCGTAGCGGCTGTCTTCCCGCAGTTTGAACCTGGCGATTTCCCAGCGCCAAACACAGGCGCGCGCGGCTATATCACGTAACCAGGCGAGCGCTTTTCTTAGCTCAAATCGCATGGAAGGCGACATTAACTTGTGTATCAGTTTTGATATATATGCGTTCATTTGCTTATTAGCACACATCAAGAAGCGTTCATTTGAGTTTTCAAACCAATAGATCAAACACTCGAAATGAGAGTCGATAGCTCACCACGCTTTTCAAAATATGCGGCAAACCATAACTACCCATATGATGTGCGCTGTTTTTTGAATGTACGTCCAGCTGTCTTTCTTGCGAGAAACTCGCCATTCACTCTCTGTAATCAAGATTTTCTGACGTCATTTATTCGTCTCCAACCTTAACAAAAAAACGCTCCAACTCATCCACCGAGTCGGTAATACAAGGGTGAGTAAAGATGCTGGCGCAGAGTTTTGCAAGATATTTCAGACGTGCTTTTCAGGCAGCCCGAATATTAAAACTGACGTCAAATTCCTGTTACGTCAGGAACTTCGACAGATGAGTGTGCGTAACAAAAACTTGGGGTTACCCACGATATAGCGAGTGAATAAACGCTTTGGCTCACTGAGCAGCCTGAACACCCACTCGCAACCGAGGCGACGCACCCATTGCGGAGCACGCGTCACCTTGCCGCCGAGAAAATCCAGGATCGCCCCACCGCATACCACCAGGCATGGCACGCCACTGGCGGCCAGTCTCGCGGCAACGACTTCCTGCTTGGGCATGCCCATCCCCAGCACCACCAGTTCCGGCAGTGACTGACGGGCAAGGTTGACGTAATCATCCACCCCTGCAAAACCATGGTGAGCAGAGACGACATTGACCGCAAACACCGCTTCGCAATGCCGCACCGCGTTGGCCAGAAAGGTCTCTTCAGTTCCCCAGAACGCCACGCGCCGGCCCTTGTAGGCGGCCAGTAATTTGGGGATGAAATCGGTGCCGTTCATATTCAGCCCCGGTTCGAGACCGAGTCGGCGATACAGGATGGCCATGCCGGAGCCATCCCGTAACAACACGTCGGCTGCCGACAGCGCGTCGTAATAAGCGGGGTTGGCCGTCACCAGGTTCATGGCATGGGCATTGACGAATCCAAGCACTGTCGTCCCCTCGGACCGGGACAATGCATCAATCAATTGTTGTTCGTCGCCAGCATCGCGAACCACCCTGAGTTTGCGCAGGATGGTTTGCCAGTTGTGCTGCCAGGATAAGGGGCTCATCAGGTGTCATCTCGCTTCGAACGCACCCAGTCGACCTGGCGCTTGAGCACAAAACCAATGTACAGCGGGATTTTCTTCAACGCGTAGAACGGCGCATACAACAAGGCTGAAAACGCGATGATCCCGCGACCGAACCGACTCCATGCCAGCAAGACAGTCACGCCCAACAGTGCGAGCCCGAAAGACGCGATCAAGGCTGGCGCCAACGCGCCGCCGAGCAACACCACCAGCCATGAGAGGCTGAAGGCGACCACCAGCAGCAACGTCAGCAAGGCCAACGGCGGGACCAGTAAATCCGCGGTCATTGCCAGAAGGTTCAAGTTGCCTTTGCGGATAGCCTCTGACAGCAACCTTGGCGCATCACTGAGGATGACCCCGAGATGACCATGCTCCCAGCGTGTGCGCTGGATGCTCAGGCCTTCGTCGCTGCGCGGAAAATCACTGCTGACCAACGCATCGGGGCAAAACAGGGGCGGTTTGCCGCTTCGGCAGAAATCCAGGCCCATCTTCAAATCTTCGACGATGTGGCCACTGGCTAATTCGATCAACGCCAAATCCCGCCAGGCGAACGCCATTCCCGAGCCCATCAACGAACAAGGCAACCCCAGTCGGGCCCACCCCTGCGCTCGCACCTGATTCTTCACGCACCAGGCGAATTCGGCAATTTGCACTTTCAACCCGGAGCCTGCAGGCGCATGCATCAAGTACAGGGCCTGTGCTGGACGCCCGGAGTCGATGCAGCACAGTGCCAAACGCTCAATCGAGCCTTCACCCACCCGCGAATCGGCATCGACAACAATCATCACGTCCGGTGCATCGCTGGCCAGGTAACGCACCCCGAAGTCCAGTGCATACCCCTTGCCTCGCTGCTGAGCATTGCTGCGCTCCACCACCTCGGCACCCGCGGCGCGGGCCAGCGCGGCCGTGTCGTCAGTACAGTTGTCCGCGACAACCACCAGGCGATCGCCCGCCAGCAGTTGCGGCAGAATGCTGTTCAACGTCGCGACGATCAGCGAGGACTCGTTGTGAGCCGGCACCAGCACCGCCACCCTCGGTCGCGATCCTTGCGCCGGTGCAAGCGATCGCACCGGCAGACTGGCCAGCAGCACCTGCACGAACAACACCCACACCGGCAGGACGATGAGTATCAGCAGTGCACTGAACAGCCAACCCAGTAACGTGATCATGCGTGCGCCTTGAACAATTCAGCCAGCTTGGCTGCTTCGGTATCGATATCGTGCCGTTCCAGCACCCGCTGATACGCGGCATCGCCCATCCGCTGCAACACCTCGACAGGTTGCGCGAGGCAGTCGGCCAGCGCCACCGCCAACTCATCCACGGCGCCCGCGGGAAACAACCAGCCGTTCTCGCCCTGACGCACCAGTTCGGGAATGCCCGCCACGTAGGTCGTCAGCACGGGCCGGCGCAAGGCCATGGCTTCCATGATGACCACCGGCAAGCCCTCGCCGAAGCTCGGCAACACCAGGGCCCGCGCCGCCAGGATTTGCGCCCGCACCTGATCGCTGCTGATCCAGCCGGTAATGCGCACCTGCGCCTGCAAGCCATGCCGTGCAATCAGGGTTTCGATCTCTGCACGCATTTCCCCGTCGCCGGCCAGTACGATCTCGAACACCACGCCTTGCGCCGCCAGTTTTCGCGCCGCCTCAAGCAACAACAGTTGCCCCTTCTGCTCGCACAAGCGCCCCACGCACACCAACCGCGGCACAGACGGCACAGCGACAGCCGGCACCTCATGGAACGCCCGCTCCAGGCCGCAGTGAACCACCTTGACCTTTTCCCAATGCGCATGCTCAACCCAGCGAAACAACTGGCTGCGCCCATAGGAACTGATCGCTGCGACAAACGCCGCGCGCCGGACTTTCTCGCCCAGATGGATAAATTGTGGTTTGTCGAACTCTTCCGGGCCGTGCACGGTAAAGCTGTACGCAGGCCCGCCGAGCGCACGGGCCAACATCACCACCTCGGTTGAATTGGTGCCGAAATGCGCATGCACATGCCTGGCGCCGAACACTTGCAACCAGGACAACAACCGGCACGCCTCGAACAAATAGATCACATGATACGGCCACGGCCGATCGGCACGCAGGCCCATGCGCAACGCCAGCCACAGCGTCGAAAAAAAGCGTCGAGGCTGAGCGCGCAGCACTTGCAGCACCGGCCCTGCCAGCGCTTTGACTCCGCCCTGCAACACATAGTGGGTCTGGGCTTGTTCGGACACGTCCTCGGCATCCACCAACTGCGCATCCCAGCCGCGCAGGGCAATGCGCTGCACTTCAAAGCCCTGACGCTCCAATGCCAGAATCTCCCGACGAATGAAGCTATGGCTGACTTTGGGGTATTGATTGATGAAGTAAGCGATACGCATAAGCACCAAGCTTGGCTGTCGTTGCGGTGAATGATTACAGCGGGGCATCCCACGGTAGTTCAGTGGCCTGGAACCTCAATCAGCCCCACGCGGGTGGCTATAACTGCCAATCAACACGCCGTCTATCTTTTTGAACGTGTCCTCCAGCAACTCATAACGCCTGCGGTACATGGCGCGTTTTTTCGAAGCGATACTCTCAAGCGGTTTGCTCGACGGGGCCATGGGGATTTCAAAGAAGTCTTCCCGCGCTGACGGCGTCGCGCCATGTTCCAGCCAGATCACATCGTAATTGGCCGCCAGGTCCTGGGTTTTTTCAGCACCAAAATAGGCGTGCCGGTGATGACGGAACCCGTCGCTTACTGCGTAGATCCTTTCAACGCCAATCCGGGCCGCGATGTATTTGATGACTTCAATCAGAAAGCTTCGTGGCCGAAGACCTTCGAAACTTTTTGTCAGCTCCCGGTAAATGTCCAGGGAGCGTTCGCTCTCCACCCCTTTGTGAATCCCTTGCACGGCACCGATGAAAATACACAGCTCACCCTCGGTGCAACACAAGGTGAACGCAATCGATGCAATGCGTAAATCACCCTGAAACAGGTTCAACACCAGCTCGCCTTCGCGCATAAACCAAATGGGGCGATCCAGCACCAGGGAACAATCGGCAGCGAAGGCCGACAAGTCACTCAACACCAGACTTTCACTTCGACCAAACAGCAATAGCTGCGGGCAGCTTTTCGTCACCACCTCATAGTGCGAGGCCAACACACTCAGTCGGTCCTGAGGGTTCCAGCTTTTGCTGATGTAGGGCCAATGAACGACCCCCACACAATCCCCGCCCAACTTCGCAAAACCGGCGCTGCCCAAAGCGTTCGACATGCGCCCGGTGAACAGCTTGAGTTCAGCCCAGTTCTTTGCCACTAAAATCATTAATTCGAGCTTGTTTTTCACGGCTCTCAATGAATAACCAGCGTGTAAAGAAAACGCGTTTTTCAGCAGTTGCCAGTTATTCATTTAAGTCTCACTTGTATTCGATCAACGCGGACTTGCGAGCGCCGAACCTGTTCAAAAGAAACTTCAATTGCCCCAGCATCTCGGGAAATTTTCCCAGCACCAGAAAGAATGCCTGCAACCAGTTTTCCCGCGCGGATCCCGAACCCCGACGGGCCAGGCGCACGACCTGCAATGGGTAAACCAGCAGCAACAGCAGGCCAGCCCCTCCCAACACCAGGCTGGCGAGAACAGTTGCCAGCGGAATGCCCAGGCCCCAGAACCAGGCGCGGCGTGACTCACGCAGCCAATGCTGCTCGGGGGCCGCCCCATGCAAATAAGCACCTTCGGCAAAAGCGTAGCCGCCGCGCAGGGTTCGCTTCCACCATTGGCCGAACCGGGTCATGGTCGCATCGTGCAGGGTCATTTCCTCAGGCAGCCGCCAGACTTTCCAGCCCTTGGCACGCAGCCGCACACACAACTCGGGCTCTTCCCCGGCAATCAGATCCGGGCGAAACCCCGACACTTCGGCGAAGGCGTCAGCGCGCATCAACGCATCGCCCCCGCAAGCCTTGGCCTCGCCTATCGGCGTGTCCCATTCGAGATCGCACAACAGGTTGTAAATCGAATGCTGAGGAAAGCGTTCACGGCGCCTCCCAC
The DNA here is from genome assembly GCF_019956155.1 of Pseudomonas sp. BF-RE-22. Classification (NCBI taxonomy): domain Bacteria; kingdom Pseudomonadati; phylum Pseudomonadota; class Gammaproteobacteria; order Pseudomonadales; family Pseudomonadaceae; genus Pseudomonas; species Pseudomonas sp. BF-RE-22. Next base: position 20,795 of record NZ_JAHBDD010000042.1, read on the forward strand.
ATACCACCGCCACCTCAGGATGCGCATCCAGAAAGGCTTGCGCCTTTGACAGCCAGCCGCCGACGACTTCGCAATCACCATCGACGAACTGCACATGACGCAGCGAAGGCAACACGCGTTGCACGCAGGCAAATCCTTCATTGCGCGCGCGTGCAGCGGTAAAGGGGATGCTCATATCCAGCTCGACCACTTCGACGCCAAGCGCCTGCGCCATTGGCACCGAACCATCGGTTGAGCCGGAGTCGACATAAACGACCTGCTGCGCGGCATCAACCAGCGACGCCAGGCAACGCTGCAACCGCTGGCCTTCATTACGACCGATCACAACGACACCCATGCCGGTAGTCATGACGCTCACTCAGCGCCGCCATCGAAACAGGCCTTCGGATAACTCATGAGTATTCCTCTGTTTCTACTGACTTCCTTTTCTTGATGGTCGCGGGCACACCCACGGCCACCGAGTCGTCGGGTACGTCGATCAGCACCACGGCGTTGGCCCCAATCACGACATTGTTACCAATGCGGATGTTGCCCAATACCTTGGCCCCGGCGCCGATATCCACATTATTGCCAATCACCGGGGCAATCGGCTCGTTCACATTCTTCAGGCCTACGACGACGCCATTGCGGATCCGGCAATCATCGCCAAACTGCGCATAGCCACTGATCACAATGCCGCCGAAATGATCGATGACGAAGTTGCGCCCGACCACGACTTCACAGGGCAACTCGATGCCCGTCATGATCTGCACCAGTTTGAAGAGCACTTTATAGATAAAGGAGAGCAATTTACGCAGCAGTGCCGGGCGCACACCGTAGCGCCAGCGCCCGAAGCGATAAACCAGCATGACCCAGAATCCCTGAGCGCCCCAATCACCACCATAGGCACGCAAGTCCGCCCGTATATTCTCGAACATTGATTGACCTACCGTGTGGGTTGGGTAGCGAGTCGGGTTTCACGCAGCAGCGCCCAAGTGGCACGCGTATGCTGCCAGCACGCCGCGATGGCGGCTCGGCCACGACCTTTGAGCAGCGCCTTGAGCGCCAGAATCAGATCCCCCAGGCAAACCAGGAACATATGCCAGCCCAACCCCAGCAGGCCGTGGTGCTTGCGGAAGTACAACAGCTCGCTTTCGATTTGCATCCTGGGTATTTGCCGACTGACCGCGTTGAGTTCAACCACTGTTTTGGCGCTTTCACCACCGATATGCACCACCGTGGTATGCGGGTAAAAAACCACCTTCCAACCGGCCTCTTTAACGCGTTTGCAGTGGTCAACTTCCTCGTAGTAAAGGAAGTAGCGCGGGTCGAACAAGCCCACCTGGTCGATGACTTCCCGGCGAATCAGGTAATAGCAGCCGGGCACCCAGTCGCATTCACGGACCGAGTCGTGATCCCATTCCATGTCGTCGACCCGCTTCACCACCGGGAAAAAGCGTTCAAGCCCTGCACGGGAAAGGAAGACATTCAACGGTGTGGGGAAATAGCGGCAGGAGGGTTGCAAGTCGCCTTCGCGTCCGACCAGCCGAACGCCAAGCACGCCGCAATCAGGATGAGCCTCCATGTATTCGAGGGTTTTGTTCAGGGTGTCGGCGGCAACGAAGGCATCGGTATTGAGGAGTAACGCGTACTTGCCCTGCAAGTGTTCAACCAACTGATTGTTGGCACGGCCAAAGCCCACATTTTTGTCATTGGCCAGCAGCAACGCCTCCGGGCAAATGGAGGCCAGACACTCCAGCGAATTGTCGGCAGAGGCATTGTCCACCATCAAGTAGCGCGTCAGATCCGCACTGTTTGACTGGCGCAATGCATCAAACATCGGCTGCAACAGCTTCGCTGTGTTGTAGTTGACGACCAGCACATCAAGGGGCGTATTGATCATTTGGGTGACTCGCCAAAAAAGTACTGCACTCGCATGGCCATCAGCGCCGGCTCCACGCCTGGATCATAGGCACCGTTGCGTTCTCTGATCAGGTCCATCCACGGATAGTCGTTGCAGCGCGTCTCGAATTTTTTCATCAGCTCGTCAACGGTACAAATGACCCTCGCTGGATTGCCCGCGACCACGACACCAGGCGGAACATCTTTCCTGACAACAGCACCTGCGGCGACAATTGAGCCCGGACCTACGGTCACACACGGCATGATGATCGCAGCATGCCCGACAAAGCAGTTGTCACGGATGTCGACAGGTCCGACAGCATCGAGTTTTACGTTGTAGATAGTGGAGAAGAAAACGGCACCATCGTGGCAGAACAGCGTGCAATCCGCTAAAGCGATGTTGTTGCCGAGGCGCACCAGCGAAGGGTCAGCGATATTGCACCCGACATTGATCCACACATTGCTGCCGACGGAATGCAGTGATCCCCAGCGCGCCAGATATCGAGCCCACTCGAACCCGTCAGGATTACAAAACCGTTTAAAGAGCCAGCGTCCCCGCCCCGTTTTGTTGACGTAATAACTTACAGCACGTCTTGCCAGCCCTATCATCCTGTCAGCCTCACAAATCCTGCGATGTTCATCCGTGCCAGAGCCAGGTACACCCCGGTTTTTTTGATTGTAGTATCAGGAATATCTGCCCGCCGGGCCCTCTTGATGATTGAGATGATCTGCCAGCCTCAGGGTAAGCTGTAAAAGCGGCATGGTCGGATTGCTCGCACCGGCTGTAGGAAAGACACTGCTGCCCGCCACGTAAAGATTCTCGGTGCCGAACACTTTGCAGTTCTCGTCGACCACACCGGACTCAGGCGCCGAGGCCATCCGTGTAGTCCCCATATGATGAGCATGGGGCGTCACTTTCAGTGGCACAGAGACGTCATACACGTACTCATGCAGCTTGACGAAGCCCAACCCCGTTTCGGCAAAACACTTCGCCACCTCCAGCCCTATCGATTTGATGGTATGCCTGTCTTCGAGGACCAGCTCCCAGTTGATGTTGACCTTGCGCATCCCCAAGACATCTCGCGCCTCGAGCAAATTGACGCGGCTGTTAAGGTTGGGAAATTGTTCGATGAGGGTGGTAATCACCCCGTCGCCAGGGCAATTGAAATTCGTAATGAAATCGATCTTGTGCCCCATTCCGACGTCGCAGACGAGGGTCTCCAGAAAACCCTTGATGGCCGCTGTTCGCCCATAGGCTTTGACCTCCGCCAGCAACGCAGCAGAAACGTTCCCTTTACCTGACTGAAAGTGCGCGACAAACGCATCGGTGGTGAAATACTGCCGAGGCTCGGTACTCTGCCCCTCCCCCAGAATGAAGGTGCCCAGCTCGAGGTTCAGGTGTTCCATGAAACATCTGCCGACGAAACCGTCCTTGCTGACAATGCCGGCGGATGCCAGGGACTCGCTGTTCATCAGTTGCCGGGCATTCTCGATGGCGCCCGTCGCGAGAATGAATTGCTTTGCCTTCACTCGTTCCCGGTGCTTCTCGTAATCGGACACAACGATGGTGGCTATGCGGCCGGTCTTGGCATCGAACTCAAGATCGACACAGTTGCAATTGATGAAGACATCAAGCCCCTCGGTCTCTTGAAGTTCCTTGGCGTATTTTTGTGCAAATCGTGTCGGCGGGCTCAGCAGGAAACGATCCGCGTCAAAGTCGTTACCATCCATGGACGCATTAATGGCCTTGAACCCGGAATCCGTCGGAAGATCCACAATAGCCATGGCCGCTGGCAGATAACGCTCGATCTCGGAAAACGCTATGGGCCAGCCGGGCAGTTTGACCGGAGGAGCCATTTCGAAGTCTGACTTCTCGAAGGGACGGCAACGCCCCGCCCAGTGGTTGGACGTGCCGCCGAGAAAGCGCAGGCGTGTTTCATGTGCGTAGACATCCAGGCCTGTCGAGGGGCAGTCATAAAGGGTTTGCGAGGGCTGCGAATACTCGTGCCCCCCGCCCTCGATCAGCAACACGTGCCGACCATTCCCGGCCAGGCGCAACGCCAGCGTGATGCCCGCCGGCCCGGCCCCGATGATGCAGAAGTCATAATGATCGCGGAGTTCTTTCTGCGATTGGTAATCTTTGATCATGTTCGCGTTTGCCGAAAATACTGGGCCGGCAACACCCAGCCGTTGACGACGACAAACCCGCTTTTTTCAGAAGAAGGCGAAGCAAGGAGCGAGGGCAGTCCAAATGTCATCCCCCCCAGACTTAATAGAGCGAACGCCTGGAGGAGTTCTCTGCGCCCCATCGCGGAGGTATTCAAATCAAGTTCACTCATGCTTCAAGCTCCCCGACATTGAAATTGAAGACTGCAAAAGACTTGAATCAAGTCAAAGCCAATTGGCAAGGCCCAACACTAACTCCCCAAACCCGACGCCTACCAGCACCATTGGCAGTACAGCCAGCTCTCGTTTGAGATTGAACAGCCCCACACGACGGTTCACATAAACAATTAGCACAAGTGTAGGAAACGTATGCAGCGCGACACCCCAAATTGCATATTTCACGCCGCCAACGGCCAGCAGCAGCGGCAGTAACACCCATAACGAGATGGCGCGAATAATGTTATCCATGGCCTGGTACTTCGTGAGCCCCAAGGCAAGCCAGGCTTGATGCGCCACGCCATAGCGCAAGATGAAGAAAGACAGTGAGAGCACGGCCATCATGTTGCCGGCCTCGGCATAACGCTCATCGTATAACCAGTGAATGATGAGAGGGCTGATGACCCACAACAGCCCGCAAATAAACAACAAGGCGATGTCGATAATCAGTCTGAAGCGGTCATACAAAGCGCGCAGCCGTACGGTGTCATTGCTTCTTGCCGCCTCGCTGAAAGCTGGCAACGCCACGGCGCCAACCAGCCTCTGCGCGCCGAGAGTAATAGCCCCCAGAATCAGCACGGCAATGGAATAAACACCCAGTTCGGCGGCCGACATGCTGCCGCCGAACCAGATGCGATCGCCATTCATGGCCAATACGCCCACTGCCGACGACAACAATATCCAGCGCCCGAAGACGACCAGCTCCTGGAGCGCACTGCGATCCCACTGCAGATGGTTATGCGGGCCCTTGAACCAGAAATGCCCCAGAAGCAGACTGACCAGGGCGGAAACCAGACCCGCCCCCACCAGCGACCAGATAGACCGGGTGAAGTAGCCGATAACCAGCATCACCAGCAGGCCGGAAATCTGGGACGCAAACTCGGCGAGCACGACTTTCTTTTGCTGGAATGCACGAACGGCCACGTCGACCTTTGTCGACTGAAAACCATAGATGAGCGCGGACAAGCCAGTAACGGCCAACACCAGCGGCAACTCCGGTGCGGCATAGGTGGATCCAGGCGACCACAGATTGATGACCTGTGCAAACCAGGCCAGGCCTGCAATCAGAAGCGTCAAGGCAAAAAGGATAAAACCGCGCACGATCTGCACGGTCCAGACGGTATTGAGAAATACCGGATCGTCACCACGCGGGCTCTGGATGATGTTCTGGCGCAAGCCCACATCGGAAAGCAAATGGATAACGACCGAAACGGTGGTAGCGATAATCATGATGCCGAACATCTCCGGCATCAGCAGGCGAGCCATGATCAGGTTGCCGCCCAGGCGCACGGCTTGAGAGGTGACAAGTGCTCCGAGATTCCATGCTCCGGCGAATATCGCTCGCTTGCGCAGGCTCAACGATGGCGATATATCAACTGAAGGCATAACATCAATCCCGGACTCTGTGGCACGAACGTTACTATAGCCGCAATCAGGCAATCCACTATGCTTCGCTCACCACTCAATAAGTTTAAAAACTCATGCCTGAGCACTTACGCGCGTTAACCGTCATTCTGGTTCTGGCCGGCATCGTTTTTACCCTTTCACGCCGGGCTGCAGCGGACCTTATCCCCTACAGCGACTTCACGCGTCGCCGCAATCTGTGGTTCGTGTTGACGCTCCTGGTCTTCGTCTCGCACAGCTTCTGGGTGTATGCAGCCGTTGCCGCCGTCATCATGACCGTCGCGGGAAAACGCGAGCGCAACCCCATCGCGCTGTTCTTCTTTCTGCTGTTTCTGGTCCCGCCGGCCTCGGCGCAGATTCCAGGCTTGGGCGTGATCAACTACTTTTTCGATCTCAACCATATTCGCCTGCTGTCCTTGTGCGTTTTGCTGCCGGCGTTTTTTGTGCTGCGCCAGCGTGCAGACACACTGGCATTCGGGCGGACCTGGCCTGACAAACTGTTGGCCGCCAACATCCTGCTGGCGAGCCTGCTATTGCTGCGCGAAACCACGCCCACCGACACCTTGCGCCAAGTGCTCTACATGTTCATCGAAGTTTTTCTGCCGTACTACGTGGCCAGCCGGGCACTGAAAAACCTCAGCGACTTCAAGGACGCACTGTTGGCCTTTGTCCTCGCCTCCATGGTGTTGTCGATTATTGGCCTGTTCGAATTTGCCCGCAGCTGGCTGCTGTACAGCGCGTTGATCGATGCCTTGGGCATGCAATGGGAAATGTCCGGATACCTGAACCGTGGCGGTTCATTGCGCGCCAGCGCCACGACCGGCCAGGCGATTGCGCTGGGCTTCGTGATCAGCACAGCCATCGGCTTTTATATGTATCTGCAGGAAAACGTGCGCAGCAAGTTCCAGCGCCGCCTCGGCGCACTGCTGCTGGCCGGCGGGTTGTTTGCACCGCTGTCGCGCGGCCCGTGGATCGGGGCCGCCGTCATGATCGCAACCTTCATCGCCACCGGCCGCAGCGCTTTCAAACGCCTGATTCTGCTGGCGTTGGTCGGCGTGCTCGCCCTGTCCTTGCTGGCGGTCGTGCCTGGCGGGCAAAAAGTGCTGGACCTGCTACCGTTCTTAGGCACGATCGAAGTAGAGAACATCACGTACCGGCAACGCTTGATCGATAACGCAATGATCGTGATCCAGCGCAACCCCTTGTTCGGCGCTTTCGACTTCCGCAACACGCCGGAAATGCAGTCCATGATTCAGGGCCAGGGCATCATCGATATCGTGAACACCTACATCAACGTGGCGCTGCAGGTCGGGTTGATCGGGCTGACACTGTTCGTGGCTTTTTTCGCCACGGTGCTCTTCGGTCTGCGCAAGGCAATGCGTTCTTTCTCCGACAAGGACGATGAGACGCGCCGACTGGGGCGTGCGCTCTTCGCGACGCTGGCGGGCATATTGGTGACCATCGTTACCGTCAGCAGCATCACGGTAATCCCCGTGGTGTATTGGTCGGTGGCCGGGCTGGGCGTTGCCTATGTCCAGATGGTTCGCAAGCTCAGGCAAACCTCACCTGCAACCGCTGTAAGTGCCCATCCTCAACTTCGGTAATGCCAATGCCCAGCTTGTTTCGCCGCACACCTCTGCTGCTCATCGCGCTCCTGTGCGTTGCCATCTGGCCGTTCAGGAGCTGGGCGTCGGACTGGGTCGCGAGCGTGGATGAGCGCAGCGGCCTGCCGATGCTGACACGCGGTGGCAGCCCCGTCTTGGCATCGACATTCACCTTCTGGGGAAGCAACTGGGAGTGGTTGTATTTTGCGTCCCGGTTCAAGGCAAACGCCCCCCACAGTTACTCCCTGGAAGGCCAGAACAAAGACCTGGACTTCGACTTGACGGCGCAGATTCAAAAGGACGGCGAGCAAAAGCTGACCTGGAACTTTGCCCTCGATGCGCACAGCACGAAGTCGGGTGTAATGGGCGGGGGCATCGTCTTCAAGTTTGACCCGGCACTGTTCGCGGCAGAAATGGGCGAACCGGTGCTGCTCCCCGACAACAGCGGCTGGGCCTGGGAAAACGCACAAGGACGACGCATCGAGATGCGTTTTGAGCCGGCACTGGCGAGTGTCTATTTTGAACCCGGCGACCGATCCGAGGTGCGCGCTTTTTTCTACAAAAGCACGATCAGGCCCGGCCAGCAAAACATCAAAGCCACCCTGAGCGTCTCGGGTGATGTGACACTCGGCCCGACCCTGACCGAGCGCTTTGGCCTGACGGACCCGACACGTTGGCCGAACGACAACATCGACATAAAAACCTCACCGGTCGATCTGTCGTTTCTCAATGCTGGCGAAAAACCTGCGGGCAAGCGCGGTTTCGTCAAAGCGTCCGGCGAGCAGCTGATGTTCGCCGACAACACCCCGGCGCGTTTCTGGGGCACCAACATCACGTCCTACGCGCTGTTCCAAACGTCCGACGATGCAATCAAGCAGCAAGCCAAACGCCTGTCGGCACTCGGTTTCAACCTCGTGCGACTGCACCACCATGACTCACCCTGGGTCAGCCCGAACATTTTTGGCGAGCGCGACCTCACGCATGACACTCAGCAACTCAGCGCGCAGTCGCTGAAAAAAATCGACTGGTGGATCAAGTGCCTGAAAGACGAAGGTATTTATGTCTGGCTCGACATGCACGTCGAGCGAGCCCTTATGCCGAAGGACAACATTTTTGCCTTCGATGAGCTGCCAAAAAATGAGCAGAACAACGCCAGCCTCAAGGGTTACGCGTATGTAAACATCACCATTCAGCAGGCCATGAAACGCTTCACCGAAGCCTACATGACCCACGTAAATCCCTTTACCGGCCTCGCCTACAAAGACGAGCCGGCAATCGCCGCCGTCCTGATCACCAACGAAAACGACGTCACTCAACACTTCGGCAATGCCCTGTTGCGAGACAAGGGAGTTCCCAAGCACTGGAAACTCTACAAAAACCAGGCCGATGTCTTTGCCAGCCAGCACAATCTATCGCAAGGACTGACCTGGCGTTCGTGGGAGCATGGCCCCTCCAAACTGTTCCTTAACGATCTGGAACAGCGTTTCAACGTAGAGATGATTCAGCATCTGCGCGACCTCGGCGTGAAGGTGCCCATTGCCACCACCAGCAGTTGGGGAGGTGACGGTCTGAGCTCATTGCCGGCCTTGACCAGCGGTGATGTCATCGACGTTCACAGCTACGGCGGCGCGGGCCAGCTGGAGAAAAACCCGCTCACCTCCGACGGCATCATCGACTGGATCGCCGCCGGCCAGGTGACAGGCAAACCCCTGACCGTCACCGAGTGGAACAACGAACCATTCCCGACACCCGACCGCCACTCGTTGCCAATCTATGTCGCCGGCACCGCCAGCCACCAAGGCTGGGACGCGCTGATGCAATATGCCTACAGCCAGCAATCATTCGACGGCGACTGGGTAACGGCCGATAACTGGCACGCCTACAACGACCCCGCCATGCTGGCCACCCTGCCCGCCGCCGCCTTGCTCTATCGTCGCGGTGACGTCAGCGAAGCCAACACGACGTACGTCTTCGCACCGACGCCCGACACCCTGTTCAACAAACCCGTGTCACCGGCCAATTCTGCACTGCTGCGCACGGCGATGGAGATAGGCAAGCTTCAAATCGCCATGCCACAAACGCCGGAACTGGCCTGGTTGCAGCCGGGCATTATCCCGAGCACTGCCAAGGTGTTTCATGACCCTGACCAGTCGTTGCTGGACGCCAATGCCAGCGAGTCCACGACGGATACGGGCGAGCTCAAGCGCAACTGGAAACAAGGCATCTACACCATCGATACGCCCCGTACCCAGGCTGTCACCGGCTGGATCGGCGGCGAATCGATCAGCCTGGGCAACATCAAGGTGCAAGTGAAAACGGCGAATGCCAGTGTGGTGGTGCAGAGTCTGGACAACGCACCCGTCGCACAATCGAAGGATTTGCTGATTTCATTGGGCACCCGCGCCATCCCCAAGGAAGACGACAAAACACCGTTTTATGTGGAGCCTCTGGAGGGCACGCTGAGCCTCCAGGCACCGCCTGGCCTGACGCTCTTTACTAACGGCACGCTCGCACAAATGAAGAAACTGCCCGCAACCTATGTGGATGGACGCTATACGATCAAGTTCGACGACCTGCAGGCGTCCAATTGGTTGTTTTTGAGAAAAAACGCCACTCGCTGACGCTGCAATCCGCTTGCACAGGAACAGTTTCCAGGAGGTCAGGATGAAGTTTTTGGTGATTGGCGGCGCAGGCTACATCGGCTCGCACATGGTGAAACAATTGCTGCGTGCGGGTCACGAGCTGGTGGTGGCAGACAATTTTTCCACCGGCTACCGCAGCGCCTTGCCGGGCGGAAAGCTGGTCGAACTGGACATCGCCGACGCGCAAGCCCTGGACGATGTTTTTGCTGCTGAACATTTTGATGCGGTGTTCCACTTCGCTTCATTTATCCAGGTCGGCGAATCCGTCACCGAGCCAGCCAAGTATTACCGGAACAACCTCGCCGCTACGCTGACGCTGCTACAAGCCATGGTGCGCGCGAAAGTCAAACACTTGGTTTTTTCCTCGACCGCCGCCGTCTATGGTGACCCGGTATACGTGCCCATCGACGAAGAACATCCCAAGGCCGCCATCAACCCTTATGGCCGCAGCAAGTGGATGGTGGAGCAGATACTGGAAGACTTCGACCGCGCCTACGGTCTTAAATCGGTGTGCCTGCGCTACTTCAATGCCGCCGGCGCCGACCCTGAAGGACAGCTGGGTGAACGCCATGAACCGGAAACCCACCTGCTGCCACTGATCCTGCAAGCGGCCTCGGGCCGACGCGAATCCATCACCGTGTTTGGTCGGGATTACGACACGCCGGACGGCACCTGTATTCGCGACTACGTCCACGTGGTCGATCTCGTTGCCGCTCACGCACTTGCCGTGGATTATCTGCTGGCCGGTGGCGCAAGCACGGCGTTCAACCTCGGTAACGGCCAAGGGTTTTCAGTACAGGAAGTGATAGACACTGTGCGTCGCGTCACCGGCCAGGACTTCTGCGTCAGTGACGCGCCCCGCCGTGCCGGCGACCCGCCACGGCTGGTGGCCGACCCTCGAAAGGCCAACGCAATACTGGGCTGGCAAACTCAATTTGCCTCGCTTGAAGAGATCGTGACGCACGCCTGGAAGTGGGAGCAGAAGCACCCTTGGCACTGACAGTCGGCGCTGGCGCATAACGCGCCGCGCGCCGAAGGGTGACGCGCTAGTAGTAAGAGCGGTTTTGTGGTTCGGCTTTGTTCAGCACCGTGCCAATCAGATTGGCTGAGCCCAGGTGATGCAGGCTTTCCTCGATCTCTTTCTTGCTGTTCATGCCGTTGGCGACCACGAGCAGGACGCAGTCGAATTTCGGCAGGACGGTAATGACATCGTCCGAGCTGAGGATTGGCGGCAAGTCGAAAATCACGATACGCGAGTTGTAGCGTTCACGCAGATCACTGATCAAATGGGTCACTGCGGGCGATGACAACACCTCGGTGGAGAGAGGAATCGGCTTACGGGTCGGCAGGACTACAAAACGCGGCAAGGTCGGGTTGACCAGAACCTCTTGCAGTTCCGCTTCGTCGGCCAGGTATTCGTTGAGTGATTTATCCATCGGCAGACCCAGGCAGGCACCCACTGTCGGACGGCGCAGGTCAAAATCCACCAGCAATGCAGTCTTGGTGGTGTGATGGGCGATGCTCATTGCCAGGTTGATCGCCAGGACCGTCTTGCCTGCCTCCGGTGTCGGCGAGGTGATGGCAAGCGTACGCCAGCCGTTTTCTTCCATGATTTTCAGAACTTGCGTGCGCAGCAGGTCGAACGCCCCGCCCATGTTCGAGTTCTTGTTGTACGCCACAATGCGGTTGCGCTCGAGATGATCCGGGCGCAAAGGCACAACTTTGGTTTGCACATAACTGAGCGCATTCAGACCTGCAGAGTGCCCGGTTGCGGTCATGGCTTTTGGCGTGGCCACGAGGGCCGAGGACGACTGTTTTTCATCATCTTCGGTATCGGTCTTGTTAAATTCCATGGCTGTATTCCTTATGCAAACCGGCCCAAAGCTTTAAAAATCAAAAGATCCAGTGGCATGTAGAGGAAGTGCACGAGCACCAGAAAGATCACGAATGCCACTATCCCACAGATGATCAAGCGCGTTCGCCACCTCTTGCGATTCGCCAGCTCCGCCTTGGTGTGAATGTAGGGAATGGCAACCAGTACACGCCGCCCCAACACGCTACCCAGGGCTTCAGCTCCGCGCACACGCTGAGTCAGCATTTCCAGGAGCATCACCAATGCGCCAGCGCCCACAGGGGCAAGAACGAAGCCCATGGCAACCACTTTCTTGCGGTTCGGCCGTACCGGTTTTTCAGGCATCAGCGGCGACTCCAGGAGAACAAAACGCTCGGCTTTGTTTTCCTGTTCCAGGCTTTCGGAAATTCTCGCATTCATCTCCTTGGCGCGCATTTCCTCGTATTTCTTTTTCGCGTTGTCATGGTCACGCATCAGCGTGATCAGGCCGCGCTCGACTTGTGGCATTTCAATAATCTGCGCTTCGTATTCGGCTATTTTCTGCTGCGTCTGCTGCTTCTGATCGGCCAGCGACTTGATACGTGCGTCGGTGGCCGCGATCCGCGCCTGAGCCTTCGCTACATCCATACTGACGGACACTACCGAACTCCCCGCCACCGACTTGTTCGCCTCAAGTGCCGCAATCTTGCGTTTCACGGCACGCACATCGGGGTGGGCTTCGGTATACAGCGTCAGCAAACGGACGTATTCCGCCTTGAGGCTGCCCAGATCCTGCGGTTTGTCAGCGGCTGCACCTGCCACGCCAGGCTTGGTCGCTACGCCGGCATTGGCGGCGACAAGCTCCAACTCATTGAAGCGCAAATCCTCACGGGCAGCCTTGTAGTCACGATCGACTTCCTTGAGGTCGTTTTCGGCGCGGGTCAACATGTTCGTGAGCAATTCCCGATTCTCGGGCAGCGATTTGCTGTGCTCCTCCTTGTATTTCGCCACGCGACTGTCCTGGGCATTCAGGGCAACCTCGAGCTTGTCCGCCTCCTGCTTTGCGAACTCTGTGTTTTCATTGGCGCGCTCGGTGCGCTGCCGGATGTTTTCATTCAGGAACAGCGTCACCAGCTCGTTGGCCACTTTGTTGGCAATCTCTGGTTGGCGGTGCTCAAAGGAAAGACGAAACGCAATCGTCACTTCCCCGCGACCCTTGACCGCGGCGCTGACCAGGGTGACCCCGATCGTATTGCGCATTTCATCGATTTTCTCGGAAACGCTCAACTGCCGGCCTTGAGAAGAGAACAAGTTGTATTTGTCGATGATCGCTAAAAGATTCTCCCGGGTCATCACACGCTGGCGAATGACCTCGATGCGCTCATCGGCAAAGGTGCCGTTGTTTGTCGCGACCAGTTCAGGCGAGATCTGCTGCGACTCGATCAGGATCGTGCCAGAGGACTCGAACGTGGGCGGCAGCGACATCGCGACCGCGATGCTCACGCCAAGTATGGCTGCGCAACTCACGATCAACAGCACGGCGTGGTGTTTGACGATGGCGATGTAGTCGTTGACCGACATTTCGTATTCAGAGGCCATATTTCTCACACAACTGAATTTCAGAGACCGGGGTAACTGTAAATCAGTGTCATCCCGACAATATTTGCGCTGGCATCCGGCAAGCCGTCCTGCTGACGCTCCTTGTACGTGAAGGATAGGCGCGCAATCCAAAAAGGCGAGAGTTCTTGACTGATCCAGGCACTGTAATTAAGCAAAGTGTTTGGCGTCTGGCCTTTGGTGTCCTGCCAGGAGGCATCAAAACCGGTGCGTCGGATCTCATCGATGGCGTAACTGAATGTTCCCTTCAGGTTATCCGCCTCGACGAACCCGCCGTCACCGCTGGCGACCGTACTGCGACCGGCGTCGACGATTGCATCAAACCGCTCGCCGGTGTATTGCAAGGTCAATCCGCCCTGCCCCTTGGGGCCGTCACCCGAGCCGGAAACCTGATTGACGCCCGCGTACACCGTACCCTTGAACTGCTCGGAGAGCTGGAAGTTCACGCCGACCGTGGGTGTATAGCTGTTTGAGGAGGATGCCACTGCAGAGCCCTTCTCAGGCTCATAGCGCCTGACGCCCAAACGGGTGAACACCTCGGTCTGCTCGCTCCACGCGTAGCTCCACGTAAAGCGGGTGGCCAGTTCGTCGTAGTTGATCAGGGTCGGAATGTCGTAAGTGACATGAGTGTAGTCAGTCTCGTTGAGCAAGGTACTTCGCTCGCTGAGAGCCGTATGCCAGTTGCCGCCCAAGGTATACAGCTTTTGCGTGCCGTCGGCTGCTACCACGCCGGTTTCCTGAACGGCAGTAGAGAGCGTTGAACTCTCTTCATACCTGGCCTTGAGCCCAAAACCGCCCGTTTCGGTTTCCCGCTGCCACCCCAGTTTCAATCGGGGGTCTTCACGGTCCGTCACGATGTCGGTATCGGAAGAACGCACGACGTATACACCGAGACCGAATTGAAACTCATCCCGACCGGAAGTACCGACAAGGCCGTACTCGGGAGCGATGATGGTGCGGGTCACACCCTGCTCGCCACTCGTGAGCAACAGTGGATTGCTGTCGTACTCGACAGTCGAAGGCACCGCGATTGATGATTGCCAGGTCGCCGCATGGGCCACACCGGAACACGACAGGATCAGGGTTGCAGTGGCAACCCCGGTAGTTCGAAGAGCAAGCAAGTTAATCCTTAATGCATCGCGCAAGTCTAAGGCACGACCAGCGTATCGCCGGCCTGGAGGAGAATATTGGTGGACATGTCACGCCCGGACATCAGATCGCTGTAATTGACTGGCAGGATCTGTTGCTTGGTCCCGTTGAGTCGCACGACCTTGATTTCATCCTTGTCGGCAAACTTGTCGAGCCCGCCCGCCACGCTCAACACCTGCAGCACTGACGTTTGACCTGATAAATGGACACTGCCTGGCTTCAACACTTTGCCCTGCACGTACACGAGATTGCCATCCGTGCTGGTGACGACAACGCTCACCTGCGGATCGGGTATGTACTTTACAAGTTTGGCAGCTATTTTCTCTTCGACTGCGGTGGTATCGAGACCCGCCACATCGACTTGCCCTGCCAGCGGGAAGGTAATGCTTCCGTTGGGAAGAACGATCACGTCCTGCTTGAGCTTGTCTTCGCCCCAAACGGAAACGGCGAGCTTGTCACCCGGACTCAACCGGTATGCAGCATCGTTTGCGACGGCATTGGAAATGCTGGGCATAACTGCCAGCGCGCAGACCACAGGTAACCAGAAACGCGACATCGGGATCCCTCCGCCTAAGTAGCCTTGCCAAGAGTCTTGCATAAAAACCGGGGTAAATCACTCTTGCTCATTTTTAGGTCAAGGAAACGATCAAGGGGCTGTTTTTTGCGCTCAACGCCGTGCGGTTTTCGTCGGCCTGACGCCTCTATTGCCTGCCGGGAAACAGCTGGCGAAGGAAGTTTTTTATTTAACAATAAGTTGTCGTTAAACATATCGACCTCGATGTCTGCCTGCCAAATTAATAGCACTCTGTTTAATAGAGCCCGTCATTCAGCTAATACATCGCCAAACCCACTAGCAGATCAAATTGATATCAATCACTAGTGTCAATGCGCCACACAATCGCCAGCAAAAACAAAAAGCTAGCTACACCTTCCGCCGGTTGGCGACCATGACAAAACCGAATAACGCGGATGAAAACAACCAGGCGGCAGCTGCTAACGGAACTGCATTCGATTGATTGGTGAGGGCATCATCCCCGCCACTCAAAACTTTACTTTGCGTACCTGAATCTGCCGTTAACTTGTCAACGGCAAGTTGCGCCATTAATCCGTCACAGGAAGAACTATTGACGGTAGCGCCCACCTTGGTGGCGGATTCTATAAGACTGTTGAGTTGATTTTTTGCTGTATCAGCGAAGCTGGTATCGCTGGCCGAAGCTGCCGCACCAGGACCGTTTGCAACGGTTGAAGGGGCACCACCCTGCTCGGCGGCGGTCATGCCCGCTTTTGGACCATACGCTTGGCAAGCATCGCCCATGCGGTTAATTTCACGGGTCAAATTGGCCGTTTGTGCGGTGGCAATGGCCGCACCATTAAAGAGCACGCAGAACAAAACGGATTTGAGAACCAGTGATGAACGCATTGAAGCCCGCCTCCCTGCACACAGGGTTTTCCTGATATCGAATGAAGGATTCGTTACCCAGCTGATTGGAGCCTATAAGCACATAGCCAGCACGTCAATGGTCTGTCACGACAATAAATTAAAATAAAAATCAAGGCAGAATGGCGTCAATAAATCGACAATTAGTCCTCATCACAACAAGGGTCTCTATCTCCTTGAAACGACTCAAACATGGGCATCAGCCCTACCGAAAACGGGCCTGAACGCTTTGCTTTTTCCTCGCCGAAACACCGGCGACAAAAAACTATCGACGCTGGCCGCCATGCATCCACTCTCGCGGACTGACGCCGGTCTTGCGCCGAAATGCCCGGGCGAGCGCCGAAGGGCTTTCATACCCCACTTCATCGGCAATCAGGGCAATGGACTTGCCTTCACGCAAGCGTTTCTGGGCCAGGCTGATGCGCCAGCTCACCAGGTAATCCACCGGGGTCTGCCCCACCACCTGACGAAAGTGTTCGGCAAAACTGGCCCGGGACATGTTGGCCGCCGTCGACAACTCAGCCACAGTCCAGGACTTGCCGGGCGTGTCGTGCATCAGGCTTAACGAGCGTGCCAGGCGGGGGTCGGCGAGACCGGCCATCATGCCGGTGCTTTGTTCGCGATTGGTCAGAATGTGCCGCAGCAACTGGATCACCAGCACTTCGAACAAGCGGTCCATCATCGCTTCGCGACCGCAAATGCCGCCGAAGGCTTCGTTGAACAACCAGTCCAGCGTACCGGCCATGGTCGGCACTTCATCGAGATCAAGTACCAGGTAATCGGGCAACGCCGCCGCCAGCGCATTCCCCGCACCGCCATCGAACGTCAGCGAGGCGCACACCAGTTGCGTGTCGGACGTGTCAGCGGCAATCAGTCGGTGGCGGTAAGGCCGAGGGAAGAAAATCAAGGTGGGTGTGTTGAGCTCAATCGCGCGCTCATCGGCCAGTTTCAGGGTCAGCTCGCCGGATTGCAGCAGATGGAGGTGCCCGCAGGCCTGATCACCGTCAAAACCGGTGGTGCCGCAAAAGGTCCCGCTGTGGAAGGTACCGGCGCTGACGCCGAAATGGCTGAGCAAGGTGGACAAGCGATCCATGGACAGACTCCTGGCGGCATATCTGGACGATCAGTCGCATATCCTCGACGATTTGCAGCCAATAGACCAGCGCTCGTCATTAGCATGGACCCCGTACCCAGCGCACACCGCGCCGTCATCTACGGAGATCCACCATGAGCCGCATCAACACCCTGAGCCTCGAACACGCCACCGACGCCACTCGCCCGCTGCTGGAAGGCGTGCAGAAAAAAATCGGTTTTTTGCCCAATGTCTTCAAGACGCTGGCGCATGCTCCCGCCGTGCTGTCGTCTTATCTGCAACAGTCTGCGACCCTCGGTAAAACGTCACTGAGCGCCACCGAGAAAGAAGCGATCTTCCTCGCCACGTCCCAGGTGAATGGGTGCGACTACTGCCTCGCGGCCCACACATTGTTTGCCGGCAAGGCCGGGTTATCCGCGCAAGACATCCTCAGCGCCCGCAGCGGCCAGCTCAATGCCTTTGCCACCCTCGCCCGGCAGATCACCGAAAGCCGTGGCCACCTGGGCAGCGAGCAGATCGCAGCGGCACGGGCAGCCGGGATCAACGACAGCAAGATCGTCGAAGTGATCGCTCACGTGGCCTCGCAGACCTTGACCAATTACCTCAACAACGTCGCCCTGACCGAGATTGATTTTCCGGCCATCGATGCTTGAACGACTGTCTATTCGGGAGAACCGCTGATGAACACCGTGACGCTCTATACCACTGACACTTGCCCTTATTGCCGCAACGCCAAGATTTTGCTGGCCAGCCGAGGCATTGCGGCACAGGAAATAAACGTTCAATCGGAGCCTGGGAAGTTTGAGGAGATGCTCAGCCGCAGTGGTCGCCGTAGCGTGCCGCAGATTTTTATCGGTGATGTGCATGTTGGTGGGTTTGACGAGCTGGCCAAACTTGATCGTCAGGGGGGGTTGATGTCGATGCTTGCTTGAGGCCGGTGACGGTTTTTTTGGGGGTGTACATATCCGTTGTTGTGGTAACGGCGGCTATTGGTTTCGCCCTTACGGCGAGTCACTTGGAAAAGCGCCAAGTAACCAAGCGCCTGCGCCCCTGACGTACGGTGGCTCGCTAATGCTCGCCATGCCCTCGCTCCGGTCCTGCTCCGTGGGCCCGCCGCCATCGGCCATCCATGGCCGGGGGCGGCTAACCCGGCATCCATGCCGGGTTGCCCACTGCGCAGAACCTCCACTCGGCCTTCCGACGGGGCAGATCAAGATCAAAA